>CAZYYB010000137.1:0-6977 GCA_964651515.1 uncultured Fibrobacteraceae bacterium | reverse complement strand
TTCCACGCAACCTCATTGAGCATGTACGGTGTCGCACTCGTCGTCACGCCGGCCCATGCAATGCCGTTTGAAGAGGTAAAAATGGCAGGGCTCAGGTAACCGCCGACCGCAACAAATTTCCCGGACGCGCCACCGAAGGTTATGCCCAGAAAATCGCTGGTTGTCCCGCTCGCGCGACTGGTCCAGGCGATTCCATCGGGAGAGGTAACAACGGTTCCGTTGCCGCCGACGGCGATAAATTGATTGTCCGCCCAGAGAACACCATGGAGCCAGTTGGCGGTACCCGCAGAATACACCTTCCAGCTGGTCCCATTGGACGAAGTCAGGATGGTTCCGCTATCGCCCACCGCGACAAAGAGGTTGTCTCCCCAGGCGACGGAATAGAGCTCCCGAGTCGTTCCGGAGGTTTGAATGGTCCAGGTAGCGCCGTTTGGCGAGGTGAGAACGATGCCGCCCGCGCCCACCACGACGAATTCACTGTCACCATAAACAATGCTCCGGAGCTCGCCCCATGCAGGGACGGTTGTCCACGTCGCCTGGGCCGACGCGGAGGCGGCGAAAATGCCCAGCATAGCCACAGCCTGGATTACCGACCACGGGGATACTGCGGGTGATTTCCTGAAAGGGGTTGGATATGTCATGGCTTTCTCCTTTTGTTGAGCCGATCCACGAACCATGTACGCGACACCGCCGCCAGCATCTCCGGGAGCACCCCTCTTCCCTGCCCCGTCGTTGTTGACATAGCTCTGCGCCGCACGTTGGAAGAGTGATTTGAAAGTAATCACCTAGCAAAACGCATACCCTTGAAGGGATACCGACTCAATGGTTCATGATTCCCCGTAGAGAACACCAGGGTAACCGACACATTCCGATTTTCATAATTTCATTTGCGAAGCAGGGAAAATTCGGGAATTTTCAGGAGACGACCGAAGCGGGGACGTCTTTCGCCGGGAGGCTTTAACCTATCGATAAGGGGGGGTGAGCGAACGGCCCGCTCGGCGATGGCCGGGAAGGGTTGCTTTCCGGCTCGCCCGAGAGGCACTATTTTTATTTGTTACTTTCCCGGTCCTGCCAGCTTTTAAGCACGCCGTTGCTGAAATAAAGATCGACTCCGTAATATTCCCATTTTTCATGCACTCCCCAACCGCCCGTAGTACGATTGACGGCATCGGGTTCGCCGAATATGCTCTTTATCATATCGCCCCTCATGCCGGCCGTTATTTCCCCCCTCATCAGGTTATCCCTGAAGTGACCGGTAACGGCATAATTATTTCTTACATACTCCCGTCCTTTAACAGCGGCGTCGGTAAAGCTGTCCGGTGAAGCGGTTGAATCCAATGTTATCGAACTCCGTGGTACCCACCCTTCGACCAGGCTGCAGTTGCACCGGGTGCAGCATTTGGGATCCGAACGATCGTTGATTTTTACCCTTGTCCAGCCGTCCCTGGTGTCATGCTGAAAATAGAGGACATCGCCCTTCAGTAACCTCATGATATTTTTCCCCGCCGTGCCCGGCTTCTCTTTCAAAAACCCGGTTTCATCGGTAAATACGGCGGCGTCGGCGAAAAACACCGAAAATGCATCGTTGCCGTTGTCGGCCTGTCGGCGAATCGAATCGGCAGCCTGGTCCCCGAAGGAAGAAACCGAGTCCGCCCCGGTATCGGCGCCTCGGCGCAGAACGGCCTCGGAGTGAATACTCATTGTCCAGAAAAGCACCATTAATGCAACTCCCGGACATTTCATGTTTCCTCGCTTTGTTGGTACCGCTCCGGTACGGAATACTTCGGATATTGAAGCGCCCCCGGCATCATGCACGCCATTTTTCGTAAAAAAAGGGAGACGATGAACCCGCCTCCCTCAGTCATTCGGTGCTCCGGAGCGATCCGAGTTTCGCGATGAATCAACGGAAACGGGGATTACGCCATAAAAAATCGGCAGGTTACTTTTTCTTTGCCGCCTTCTTAACGACCTTCTTCGCCGGCGCCGCCGGTTTCTTCGCCACGCCGCCGATCGCTTCCTTGGCCGCTTTCGAAACCCTGAATTTCAACACCGTTTTGGCGGGAATTTTAATGGATTCACCGGTTGCCGGATTGCGGCCGAGCCTGGCTTTGCGCTTCATGAGAACGATCTTCCCAAGACCGGGAACCGTAAACCCATTTTTCGCTTCCTTGTAGGCGAGCTCCGTCAGGTTGCCCAGAAGGGTTTTGACCTGCTTCTTACTGATAGTTTCATCAACCGCCGCGAGCTGCTCGATGAGCTGTGACTGTGTAAGAGACATTGTTACTCCTTCTATGAAGATGGTGAATGGAATTTGTTGAGAAAATACAATGGGAATCGGATCACTATCGAAAAATTTATTCAAACTGCGACAGTATCCCCGTCGACCGGGCCCCTTCGACACATCGGATGCCGTGCGTCGACCGGACGGTAACGGCCTCCCCTGCCCCGGGCACCGTGATCACCGGTTTGCGTATGCGGCGAAAGATGATGGCCGGGCAAAAGGCACCGTTACCGTATCCCGGCTCGTACCGCCGCTTCCCGCCGATAGTACGTAAATCCGTACTCCTCAGCGATCCGGGTAAAATGGAGGGACGTATCGCCGTCGTAGCGGTTCGCTTCGGTCACCCGGCAGACGAAGTAGGCGGGCTTGTCGATCGGCCCGCGCATGAGCCACTCCCGGTCGCGCGAACGCGGATCGGCACCCTGCCTTACGCGGCCGTAGAAGAGGTCGGTGTAGCTCTTGTAGAGCGACCGCACGTAGACGTCCTCGGTTGCATGGGTCCGGTAGAAATCGACCGGACCGCCCTGGCAGTAGCGCTCGATCTTGCCGGTGAAGATCGCCGAGAAGAGGAAAATGCAGAGTGCGCTCGACCCGAAGAGCCCGACCGTGCCGGCAGCCGGGCGGTTCTTTGCAAATAAAAACAGCGACAGGGCGATCGCGGCTGTATAGCCGATCCCGAGCAGGAATTCGAAGCCCGACCAGTACACCGGATTATCGAGGCAGGCAACGGCGAATTTGTCCGGGATGAGCGGCACGATCCACGCCTTGTGCATGACAAGGATCGGGAACAGGGTAATGGCAACGCCGAGCAGAAGCGCGAAGGCGGCGAGGCTGCGAAAGAGCCGGCGGCCGAGCGGGCGGCCGGAGAGAATGATGGTCCGCAGGCTCAGGGCCGCAAAGTAGGTGAGGGGAAACCAGGTGAGCGACGAGTAGAGCACGGTCTTGGTTTTGACTATGGAAAAGAGAACGAGCACGACCCAGAACAGGATGTACATGCAGCGGTTTGCAAGATACAGCTTCTCGTTCTGCATGCGATCGGGCCCCAGCCGCCGGAAAAACGGGAGGATCGCAAAAAACGAGGCGGGAAAGCAGCCGAACAGGATGACGAAAAAATGGAAGTAAAACGGACGTCCCTGGCCCGCGTCGCCGGTTGCAAAGAGCCGGATCTGGTAGGCGATGAAGCTGCGGATGAACGCCGGGCCGTGCGTAAGCGTTTCGAGGCCGAAAAAGATGGAACCGACGGCGGCGACCGTGACAAGAAAGACGGCGATCTCGGCGGGCCGGACAAACGGCTTGAACCGCTGCATGGCCCCGTAGACCAGCATGGTCAGGCAGACGATGAGCAGCGCCACCGGTCCCTTGGCGAGCGTGGCGAGCCCGATGCAGAATCCGGAAAGGGCGAAAACGGACAGGCGGACTTTTTTCGCCTCGGTCAGGAGCGCCTTGATAATGCACAACAGGCCAAGGAAGATCAGCAGGTTGAAGACCGGGTCGATGACCCCGGACTTGAAGAAGAGGTGCGGCAGGAAGGAGCCGAAAAAGGCGAGCGCCCAGAGAAATCCGAAGAGCGGGGTGCAGAGGCGGCTTCCGGCAAGGTAGACCACGACGAGGGTCGCGATGCCGGTGAGCGCATCGACGAGCCGCGCGCCGAACTCGTTGACACCGAAAAGGCGCATGGAAACCGTCTGCAACCAGAAGAAAAGCGGCGGCTTCTCGTAGAAGGGCCGGAAGTCGACGGTCACCCGGCCGTAGTTGCCGGTTGCAACCATCTCCCGTGACGCTTCGGCGAAATTGGCCTCGTCCCAGTCGAAGAGGTGCACGCTGCCGATGCCCGGGATGAAGAACAGCGCCCCCGAAAGGATGATGATGGAAAGGGCGGCAATCCGGTTGCCGGCGAGCGCGGACAGGTTTATATCGGCGGGTATCTTCATGGTTGCTGTTCGAGAACCGGGCGGAGTGCGGCAAGATCGGCGGCGAACGCGCGGCAATCCGCATAGCGGTCGTCCGGTTCGGGAGCGGTTGCCTTCCGGATGATGCGCTCCAGCGGTCGGCTGGCAGGAGGCATGACCGGGCCGGGCATTCCGGTGAAAAACTCCCGGGGCGCGGTGCGTTTACAGCGGATGATTTCATCCGGCGATTGCAGGGCCACCGGAAGATCGGCGGCGGCCATTTCAAAGAGCACGACACCGAGGGAATAGAGGTCGGATCGCGGATCGAGGCCGCGCCCCGCCGCCTGCTCCGGGGAGAGGTAGAGCGCGGAACCGGCATGCGCCGGGCTTCCCGCAACGCCGGCGCTTTCGAGGTCGGCCAGACAGGGAGTCCGGCGGGCGTCGATGAGGATGTTCGACGGCTTTACATCGCGATGAACCAGGCCGTGAGCATGGACAAAGGCGAGGGCGTCGAGAACCGGGAGCAGGAGATCGACGCAGGCGGACATCGAAAGCGGCTTTTTTGAGCCGTCGGATCGACGGAGAAAGGTTCGCAGGCTGCCGCCCTCGAAGAGCGGCATGACGATGTAGCAGCAGTCGGCGAGTTCGCCGTAGCCGATGAGGCGGATGATGTTCGGGTGGTCGAGCGTGGAAAGCATGACGGCTTCACGCCGGGCGGGACACTCGGCGACCGCATCGGCATGCGGCGCGCCCGGGAAGAGTTTCACGGCGACCTTCCGGCCCAGGCTCTCCTGAAATCCGGCGAAGACGATGCCCCGGCTGCCCCGGCCGATCTCCCGCACCAGGCGGATGCTCTCGATGTAGCGGTGAAGACAGGCGGCGGCGAAGGTGTCGAGATCGATAGTCATAAAAAATTTCATTGAGAATGGATTAACGGGCAACTGCGCAGCGTTGCCTCCGGAAGATCAGTCCCCTTTTTTATCGAGCGACGGCGGCAGGGCGGGGGCCGTCTCCTTTTTTAACCCGCAATTTTCGACCGACGGCGTGACGTGCCGTATATAGGACTCGTACTGCGAAAAAAAACCGTTCGCGCAGGGCACGCCGGCCTTTTTCAGCAACTCCGCGGTAAGAAACCGGTGCAGCGTCTTGCCGTCGCGCGGGCCGGTAAATTTATAGTTGCACTCCCCGATGCAGGCGATGGTGACGTCGCGGACATCGGGAGCGCCCTCTCCCGACAGCTTTGAAAGGTCAATCCTGATCACGGCGTTCCAGAGTCCGTAGTTGGTGCGGCGGGCGGTGTTCGGCGGGGCGTCGAAGGGCTTGATGACATCGTCGGAGGTTCCGCTCTTGGCGATGTTGGACGGCGGCTCCCGGAGCATGAGCACCTCGGGATGGAATTTTCCATCCGTGAGCATTGACGGCGCACCGCCGCTGTCCGCGTCCGAAGCGGGGATGTCGTAGGGCGCAAGCCCGTCGCCAGGGTTGGAGATCAGCCGCTTATGCAACCCGAGCCAGGTCGGCCGCAGGTTGTTGATATCGGAGAAGGGATGGACGCGGGCGACGGTATCGTTCATCGCCACGGTATCGCCGTCGAGGACGACCGAGGCCAGGACGAGCGACGGGTGGTCGGCGGGCCGGATGATGAGGTCGTTATTGTAGAGCATGTTGAAAAGGTGCATCTGCTCGTACAGCGAAAGTTCCAGCGTGCCGAGCGCCGCCGAGTACATGCTGTCCGAGGCCATGGCGAGCTTTCCGGAGGCGGCAGCGAGGGAATCCTCATCGACCCCGGCCAGCCGCGCCAGTTCCTTGTATGCGCGGACGCCGGTCATGGTTTTCAGCTTCAGGGAGTCCTTGATGCGGGAGAAGGCGCCGATGCGGTAGCAGAACTGGACGAGGGGAAATGCCTCGGAGGAGACCTCGCCGTTGTCGTCGAACAGGCGGCGGTTGAGCCGGTACTCGGATTCGACCCCGAAAATATTGTCCGAAGCGGCAAGCTGGTCGAAGAGGTACTGGCATCCTTCGAAGATGTTCTCATGGTTATGCACCGGGTAGCCCCGTCCCGGTACCGCGCTGTGCAGGAAGACGACGCCCGTGAGCTTGCCGTTTTTCCGTTCGAGGGTGTGCTGCCAGGGGACATTGTCGAGCACCTCGACCGAATCGCTCCACTTGCTGTAGGGCATGAAATTGCCCACATCGAAGTTAAGCGCATTGAACACCGGCTTGGCGGTCGATGAGCCGTTCGGGATCCGGTTCCGCAGGAGTCCGGCAAGCCGGGAGCCGAGCTTGTCCTTTGAATAGTAGGCCAGGAGCTGGCCGGTTTTCGAGTCCATGGCCGCATAGGCGAAATACTGCCCGCTCACCTCAGCCGACTTCCGGTACGAGGTGGTGAGGGTCCGGCGGTAGCGGTTGTGGTGGAGACGCTTGAAGGTGATGGCATCGAGGACCGTGTCGCCGGGGTTCAGGGTCGTCATGACCGCGCCCCCCTGCTCGCGGAAGTCGATGGGCTCACGCAGAACGCGTACCTGCCCGATGGTGTCGACCGGTGTCTGGTCGGATTTGATGACCGTGTCGGACGAGGCGATGCGGACCTCGGTAGCGACCATCCGGTCGGGTCCATACCCGCGGTCGTTGACAAGAGCCTCGATCTCCTTTTGAAGCGGAGCATCGATCGAGAGTGATATCTTGAGGTTGCCCTTCTTCCTGATCAGCGACGAAGGGTCGATGAAATCCATGTGTTCGGCATCTTCGGAGGAAAAACCGTTATGCCGCAGGGTCATGAGCCAGAATTCGTTGGCACAATCCACGAG
>CAZYYB010000136.1:0-7044 GCA_964651515.1 uncultured Fibrobacteraceae bacterium | reverse complement strand
ACCCGCACTCCCGCAGGGTCTTCACAAAATCGTAGGCGCCATCCGGGTGGCTCGGCAGCGCCATCTCGGAGGGGGAAAAACCCCGGACGCGCGCCAGGGCGTCGAGGCCGAAGATCGCGGCGAAATAGTGCTGCCATGCCCTGACGTGCAGCCGGAAATCCTGCACCGGGGTCGAGGGCGCCACGGCGTGTCCCCACGGGCACCCGAGCCATTCCACCGCATGCCGCAACGCCGGGTTGCCGGTGATGTTCTTCAGGCTGTCGATGACGTCGTCGGCGCCCATCTGTCGCAATCCGTAGAGCAGCGTGCCCGAGTATTCGAGCATGACCCGCGGCTCCTTCCCCTCACCCAGGAGCTGCGGAATGAATTCACCCATGCGTTTGTAACACCCGCGGAACGCACCGGCGTTGTAGTTGTCGCCGATGCCCTGGTTATCGGCCATATACTTCAAATTGCTGATGATGGTTGCACTGCGCAAATCGCCGCCGCCGGCCGGGATAAGCGGCTGGTGCATATGCAGGGCGATGGCAAAGGCGCTGTTTATGCCGTTGAAATCGATATGGCCTTCGCCGGCAAAAATCGAGGCGGCGGCATTTTTCCTGATCGCTTCGTCGATCAGATCTTCCCGGCCGCAAATATTCGGCAGGCCGTCGACAGTTTCGGGAATTGATTGCTGCATGATTTTGGTCTCCCTGGTTGAGGTTCGGCAGTAACTTCGCTCTGGAAAATGCAAAAATCATGCCGGTGCGGTCGAAGCCTCCCCTCCCGGGCGGCAGGGTATTTACAATGCTTTCTCAACGCATAATAAAACCCTTCCCTCATGCTTTTCACCGCTTTTTCTATTAATGCGATCCCGATTTTGAAAATCCGCCGCCGCTCGCGGAGCGATCCGATGAGATAATCCTGAACCTGGACCTCTTTTTCTATACGCTCCTCGATATCGAATCGAGCGCGCGCGGGTATGCGCTGAGCGGCGGCAAAACCTTCCTGGACTCCTATAATGAGTCGGCTGGACAGGCAATCGTGAGATAGCGCACCTCGACAGCCTTTTCGGCCGGGATTCGGGCCGGGTGCAGTGGATTCGGGAAATCCGGGAGCGGTGCAACGAACTGATCCGGATGGCCTCCTCGGTCATCGAGCCGGGAAGGTTGAACAAGGCGAGAGCGGCCTTCGAGCTGGAAAACTCCGATAAGGAGCGGGCGCTCATGAGCGATATCCGCGTCCGGATCGACCGGCCCGAAACGAGGAGGAGAAGCTCGTCGCCGAGCTCCGGCTCCTGCACCCCGATCGGACGGTGGAGTTCACCGCACACGGAAACCTGATGGTGATTGCCGATCCGGACCTCATCACCATCATGCTCTCGAACCTCATCCGCAACGCCTGGAAATTCACCGCAAAGGTCGAGCACGCCCGTATCGACCTTGCCGACTGTTCGGAAGCGGCGAAGCGGGTCTTCTGCCTGACCGACAATGGGGCCGGGTTCGATTCGTCAAAAGCGGCGCTGATCTTCAGGCCGTTCATCCGGCTGCATCCCGACAGGGAGTTCCAGGGCCTGGGCATCGGCCTCGCCATTGCCCACCGGGTCATCCAGCGGCATGGGGGGAGCATCTGGGCCGAGGGGGAGACGGGAAAGGGAGCGACGATTCATTTTACGCTCGGGCAGGATCGACCGCAGCCATGATGGTCAGGGGCGACACGGCAATTGCACCGACCCCGGAGAGGCATCTTCAGACACAACGGAAAATCCGAAGTTAACAATAGAATAAACACTTAAAAGGAGGGGCACCATGCGATGGTCGATTGTTTCGGTAATGTGCATCGCCGGCGTCGTTGAGGAACGATAAAACAACCATCTTTAAACAGGAGGAAGTATGAAGAAAGCCGTAATCCTTGCCCTCATTTCCGCGTTTTTCCTCTTCGGATGCCCATAAGCCTTTTCAGCAGCCACAATAAGGGAGGATCCACGGCCGTCGCACCCGCTCTTCCGGAAACGGTGGAACCACCTTGCGGTGGTTCCCCCACCATATGCTTTTTCTCTTATTATACCTTCGCCTTCTGTATCGTCGACATCGCGGTCGCGATAATCGCTCCCACATCGGCAAGGTTCGTCGGAATGATCAGCGTATTCCCCTGCTTCGCAATATTGCCGAACTGGGTGATATACTGCTCCGCGACCCGCAGCTGCACCGCTTCGAACCCGCCGGACGACTTGATCGACTCGGCGACATTCCGGATTCCCTCGGCGGTCGCCTTGGCCACGAGCAGGATCGCCTCGGCCTGGCCCTGCGCCTCGTTGATCCGCTGCTGCTTGTTGGCTTCGGACTGCTTGATTACCTGCTGCTTCTGGCCTTCCGCATTGTTGATGGCCGCGTCGCGCGTACCTTCCGATTGCAGGATGAGGGCGCGCTTCTCCCGCTCGGCCCGCATCTGCTTCTCCATGGCGGCGAGGATGTCCTGCGGCGGCTGGATGTTCTTGATCTCGTACCGGAAGACCTTGACACCCCACGATTCGCTCGCCTTGTCGAGCTCGGTCACCACCTGCATGTTGATGTGCGACCGTTCCTCGAACGTGCGGTCAAGCTCGATCTTTCCAATTTCGGAGCGCAGCGTGGTCTGCGACAGCTGGGTAATGGCGAAGAGCAGGTTGGAGATGCCGTAGGAGGCGCGTTCCGGGTCCAGGATCTTATAGTACAGGACGCCGTCGACCCCCACCTGAACGTTATCTTTCGTGATACAGACCTGCTCCGCGATTTCGAGCGCCACCTCCTTGAGGCTGTGCTTGTAGCGGATGGTGTCGAGGAACGGGAAGAGGAGATAGAACCCGGCGTTCAGTACCCCGTGGAAACGGCCGAGACGTTCGACGACAAAGGCGCTCTGCTGCGGTACCACGACCGCGGTCCGCGCGATGATGATCAGCAGAACAAATGCAATGACCAGAACAGCAATCAGGCCACCAGCCATAGACCCCTCCTGTTACGTTTTAGGTTTAACCACGAGGCGCAGTCCATCGCGCGCTATGACGATACATGCGGCGTTCGCCGGCAGATCGGCATCGCCGGTATTTTTTGCCTGCCAGGTCGTACCGCGAACCTCGACCATCCCCTCACCCCCTGCGACGATGGGCTCCCGCGAACACCCCTCCTCGCCGATAAACTCATGCCGGTCGGAACGGGGCGTCGATTTTTTCACCCGTTCGACGAGCTTCTTGCGGAAGAATGAGATGAGAATGGTCATGAGGACGATGAAGATACTTATCTGAACGAGGGCGGACGGAAGAAAGGTGGCGGCCAGGCCGGTAAAGATCCCCGCGAGGCCGATGAAGAACAGGTAAAATCCGCCGGGAGTAAGCATTTCGAGAAGCAGCATGAGGACGCCGAACGAGACCCACTGCCACCAGAGAATATGCATGGTCGATAGTTCCTTGGCCGTAGGCCGGGATGGTTAGAGGGGTGCGGGACCGCAATGAATCATGGAAAATAGATTTACGCGGGTTAATTATCAAAATCGGCGGTTACGGCTCAGTTGTTTTTTTAAAAAAGTCAAATTCTTTTTTTGGATGGCCGAGCCGGAATCCAAAAGAAAAGTCAAATTCTTTTTTTGGATGGCCGAGCCGGGTCACCCCCGCGGTGGAGGAGTGCTTCATAAGAGGCCACTGCGGGGGGGACCCCCGGGTCCTCTGCGAAAAGACCAGAAAAAAACTTTTTTCCAAATTTTTATCTTTTTTTAATTCGCATTTGACTTTTTTATTGATGTCCCCTAAAGACACCGGCGCCGGTCAGGTAAGATAGTGGCCGTCCACACCGAGGGGGCAGCGGAATACCGGCCGCTTCGGCCGGGATGGAGCGAGGGGGAGACTTCCCCCCTTACATTGCCTTTATTTCTTGACTTTTGTAATTGTTAAAATCCCCGCTCCGCCGCAACCGCATAAACTTCCTTATATTTCCTCGCCGCCCGCTCCCAGGAGAACTTCTTGACCTCCTCGAGCCCGTTCAGGATGAGTTTCGCATACGCATCGGGCCGGGAGTACAGGGCGATCGCGGATTCGAGCGCGGCGTGGCCCGACACCACGAGCGACTCGAAGAGCGGCAGTTTCCTTCTCTCTCCGGGAGCAAGCCTGAGCAGGTACCGCCACTCCTTTCCGGCCGCCCCGTCCGGGTACTTTTCGCGGAACAGGATGCCGGTCGGACGATCCTCGGTTCCGTCAAGCGGCAGTTTCCCGTAAAAGTCCGGAACCGCGAACGGCCGGGCCGAATTCACCTGGATCCAGAGGCCGCCGGTGCCGCGGGCGATGACCGGCGTGCCCGCCGCCAGACCCTCGTTGGCAGAACCGAACGGCTCATAGAGGGAGGGCATGAGGAGAAAGCTCGATCCCCGGAGCACGAGTTCGTACACCCTCCGGGGAATCTTCGACGGCCAGATCTCGATGTCGCCTTTGCACCGCGCGGCGATCCGGGTGAAAAATTCCAGGTCCTTTTCGAAGGTCTTCGACGAGCGGCTCGGGCAGAAGAAGAGCTTGGCCGAGCCGCGCGCGAGCCGCTCGAAGGCGCAGAACATGAGGTCGAATCCCTTCTGCATGAGGTCGAGCCTGCCCGCCATGAAGAACACCGGTATTGACATATCGCTGTAATCGATGTCCAGGGCGCCGCTCGATTGACCGTCGCGGTAGCGCCCGACCGCCTGGAGGAATCGCTTCCGGTAGGTATGCTTGCGCGATAACAGCTTTTCGTGCCTGCCCGCCGACGCCTCGCGAAGCACCGGCGACGTGAAGGGCTGGGACGCTTCGCTGAAAAGTCCGTTTTCGACGCCGAGCGGCGGGTTCATGGAGAACACGGTCTGGAGATGGTCGGCAAATATGGAGCGCTGGAGCGGATCGTGGGTGAGCTCCCGCGCGAAGGGGGTACTCACCGTGGTGAGCGGTCCCGAAAGCAGGGGGATCGAACACTGGAGCACGGTGTCGCCCTTGAGACCGCGGCCGAAGTAGCGGCGACGGGTATCGGCGGGCATCGCATAATCGAAGGAGTTGTGCAGGGTGAGAATGGACCGGACCCCGCGCAGAAGCCCCTCCCGCTCCGCCGCCCGCGCGGTGAGGGCGACGAGCGCGGTCTCCCACTCGTGCGCGTGGAAAAGTATGCTTTCGGTAATCGAGAGGTTCTTCAGGGCGACGGGAACCGCGGCAACGAAGGCGAGCGAGTCGAGAAGCAGCTCTCCCCCGTCGTCGTAGCCGTAGGGGTTGTCGATCGCGGAAAACCGGCCCGGAACCTCGATATAGTACGACGGCGTTTCGACCGAGGTGTCGCGGTAGCAGGAGAAGGCGCTCTCGAAGCTCCCGCATTTGAAGTGGACCTCCTTCAGGCTCTGCTCGAAGAGTCCGGCCTTGCGCGCCGTCCTCATCCCCGAACACCCCTGATGGTACGGGGTGAAGAAAAGCACGCGCTCCCCCATCGCTTCAAGCTGCCCGGTCAGGTGCCGCGTGGCGGGCGCCAGCCCGCCGAGCGACGCGTAGCGGTTCTCGAACGCCAGCTGGACGATCGTCCTGGCCTCGGTTTTAAAGGCCGATGCCGGGATTGGGCGTCCGTCCGCTCCCGGCTTGCCGAAATACTCCTCCGAGCTGCGGCGCAGCTGCGGCCAGAGTTCGAGTCGCATGGAAAAAAAAAGATCGTAATATTCGAGCGTCGTCATGGTGCCTTTTCATTAATTATAGTGCTTTCGACGGATAGAAGAGGTGAAAAATAACTGGAGCCGGGGGGAGGGAAAGAGGTGGATATAAAATAAAAGAAAAAGTCAAAAGATTAAAGGCAACGGCGGAGGCGTTCAGGAGGGCTCTCGGCAGAGCCAAGCCGGATTCCAAGACCAAATTCAAATACTTCTGGATGGCCGAGCCGGGTCACCCCCGCGGTGGAGGAGTGCTTCATAACAAGCCTCTGCGGGGGGGACCCCCGGGTCCTCTGCGAAAAGATCGGAAAAACGAAAAGTGATTGAAGAAATTTCGGCGTGCACTTCCGCAGATAGCGGTGCGTCGGAGACGCGGCCTTGCGCGGCTCCGACCAGGGGGAAGGCCTTCCCCCCTTAAATCTTCTTATATTTCTTCATCTTTTATTTACATCATATATACCGGGTCCACGTCCACGATGAGCTTCACCTTCGAATTCGCCTTTCTATGACTCTCCCGGATCGACGAAAGTACTCCGGACAGAAGCTTCGGCGATCCCGATTTGAGGAGCAGGGAGTAGCGGAACTCGTTCCCCATTTTTTCGAGCACCGCCGGAGCGGGGCCGAGGAGGGTTATGGACTGGGTGCTGTTCCTTATCCCCGCGGCGATCTTCGTTATTTCCGCTTCCACGGGGCCGATGGCCGGGCCGGCAACCACGATCCGTGCCAGCTTGGCAAACGGCGGGTACCGCAGCTCTTTCCGGTTGGGAAGCTCGGTTGCATAGAAGCACTCGTAGTCGTGTTTCGCCGAGGTCGCGATTGCCGGATCGTCGGGATAACTCGTCTGGATCACCACCTCGCCCACGCCGTCGCTCCTGCCGGCGCGGCCCGCCACCTGGGTGAGGAGCTGGAAGGTGCGCTCCGAAGCGCGGAAATCGGGGAAGAGCAGCCCGAGGTCGGCCTGGAGCACGCCGACAAGCGCCACGCCGGGGAAATCGAGCCCCTTTGCCACCATCTGCGTGCCGAGAAGGATGTCGGCCTCCCGCTTCGCGAAGGCATCGAGGATATCGTGGTGCGACCGCTTGCCCTGCGTGGTGTCGTGGTCCATGCGCAGGATCCGCGCATCCGGGAACTTCTCCTTCAAAAGCTCCTCGGCCTTCTGGATCCCCACGCCCTGGTACTTCATGACCTCGCCGTGGCAGAGCGGACAGCGGTCCGGGGCGGCCTCCTCGTGACCGCAGCAGTGGCACTTGAGCACATACCCGCTGCGGTGGTAGCGCAGCGGCAGCGAGCACGCGGTGCAGCGATGGGTAAACCCGCACTCCTTACACAATAGAACCACCGAGTAGCCGCGCCGGTTGAGAAGCAGGATGATCTGTCTCCCGGCGGCGAGGG
>CAZYYB010000135.1:0-7057 GCA_964651515.1 uncultured Fibrobacteraceae bacterium | reverse complement strand
AGCACGATACCCTGGGTGTCGCGAAGCCCGCCGCACCATCCCCGACCCCCGATGCAGCACCGCAAGGAGGTAAATAAGGTGAGGAACGCTCTTTCGCTTCTCTGTGCCCTCTGCCTGTCCGGCACCGCCGTTGCCGGAAACGCGGATTCCCTGTTTTTCCTCTCCCCGCAATCGGCCGCCGGGTACAGCGGCATCGGCCTGAGCAAGGTGGGCGAAGATCTTCCGGCCTGGGTTCCGCCCGTAACGACCGCCTCGCAGGCGAAGTCCGCCGCGAATGCCGCGACGAAGTCCGGCTCCATGATTGCCATAGGTGAATCGAACGTCGGCGTGAGCGTGACGTTTTCACAATACCCCGATAAGATCCTCACCTCCGCAACCACCTTCTCCTTTTTCAAGGAGAGCCCGACGAGCAGCCTCTCCCTCGCCGATGCGGTCGACGATTCGGGCAGCGCCATCGATACCCTGAACAGCCACGGGGCGCCGTCTTCGGTCACCGAGGCCACGTCACTCAACCATATACGGGCGGGAACCGGCCTGCGGTTCAACATCTTTCCGATCCTGAAGCAGTACGACTTTCTCCCCTTCCCGATCAATCCCTTCATCGGCGCCGATATCATGCTCGATGTGTCGTTCGGTTCGACCAGGATCAAGCCGGACAGCGCGTTTACCCCGGATTCCGGCATGGGAGCCTTCGATTCCACCTATCACCAGGTCTTTCTCGATGCAGGGTTTGCCGTCCCCATGGGCATCGAACTCTTTCCGCTCAAGAAAACGGACATCCCCGTTTTAAAGGACATGGGCATTTCGTTCGTTTACACGATCTATACGCTCTACCGTACCGTCGCCTTCCCGGGCCTGACGGCGAATCCCTACACCGATTACCTGAACAACATCAACTCGGGGAATAATTCCAATTCCTCTTCCGATAATAATCAGGGCAATAATTCCGGATCGTCGGGCAGTTCGGGCGGCGGCGGAAACAACAAGAGCAACAATATCCCCATCTGGACCGGGTGGTCGAGGGTCAGCGAAAAGGGCGAATACCGGGTAAGTCTGGAGTTCATGCTCTAGCGGTGGCGGATGATTCTGGAAATATTTTTGTTGCTGACTCAGGTGGGGGAACCTCGCTTCTACCATCAAATGCCGGAGGGGAAACCACCTTGCGGTGGTTTCCCCTGGTCGGAGCCGCGAAACGCATCTCCGACGCACCCTATCCAGCGGAAGTGCGCGCCGATGCCTGCCCTTGGCAGGCGGTCGCGCACTCCCGCAACGCTCACCGTAGGTAGAAAACTCAAGGGAAAAAATCGGCGCTTCAGGGCAAATAGGGTACAGCACGCTGTACCCCTACAGGCTCATTCCTGATTCCTGTTTTTTATATCTTTTCGCAGAGGTCGCGGGGGTCCCCGCCAACGGGTGCCGGTTATGAAGCACTCCTCCCTCGCGCGGGTGACCCGGCTCGGCCATCCAAAAGAATTTAGCTTTCTTTAAAAAGCTGCTTGAATAGCAACAAAGTATTTTTCCTTTTTTTCCGGCAACGGTTCTCCTCATCGTTTAACCGATCTTTATTCCGGCGGAATTACTCATGCAGGAATACTACGATATCATCATCATCGGCGCCGGCCCGGCGGGATTGAGCGCCGGGCTGCACGCTTCGAAAGACGGATCAAAGCGTTCGATCCTCCTGGTCGATAAAACCGCACCCTGGGAGCATACCATCCGGTGCGCCGAAGCGGTGGGCCGCCGCGGCTTCGGGGAGGCGATCGGGATCCGGCCGCACTGGATACGGCAGACCATCGGAAAAGCGTGCTTCCATGCACCCGGCGGCATTGCCGTCACCTATACCGATAAGAATGGCGGCTACATCATCGACCGGGCGGCCATGCAGCGCGATATTGCTCAGGATCTCATGGCGCGGGGGGTAGCGTGCCGTTTCGACCGCTGCGTCACGCGCCTGTCCGGCATGAAAAATTTCCGGCGCACCGTGGAGTTTGCCGACGGATCGGCCGTCCTGGGCCGGGTGATCATCGATGCCGCCGGCCCGATTGCCGGACTGGGCGCCGAAGAGGCCGTTCAGCGCAAGCCGGCCGACCTGGAACCCGCATACTTCGTCCTGGCCGAGGGGGTCGATCTTCCATCGGACGCGGTGCATATTTATATGACCGGCGAGTTCGCTCCGGGCGGGTATGCCTGGGTCTTTCCCCGCGGTACCGGCGTGAATATCGGCATCGTCATCGGTTCGGCGTTCAAAGGCAGGGTCAACCTGCGCCGGCTTCTCGATGGGTTCCTGGAACGCCACTTCCGGGGTGCCGCCATCGGCGGCGGCTATGGAGGAACCATCCCCTGCGCCGCGGGCCGCACCCGGATGGCATCGCCCGGATTTATCAAAACGGGCGATGCGGCGAACACGGTCAACCCTATTTCGCGCGCAGGAATTACCGAGGCTCTTCTCAGCGGAGGACTCGCCGGAAGCTACGCCGTTGCCATGCTCGATGCACCGGGCGAGCCGGAATTGCGGAAAATAGCCGGGGAGTACGAACGGGCATGGAACAAGAAGCGCGGGCGTCGCCACGAAAAGCTTGCCCGCGTCAAACCGACCTTTGCCCGGGTTCCGGATAATGATTACAACAGGGCTGCGGAAACGCTCTCCCACCTGGGGAGCGACAAAATTACCATGTTCAGGATCTTCAAGGCGGCCCTCGGCCGCTTCCCCCGCCTGCTCTGGGCACTGCGGCACATGGTGTAGCGCTTATCCATCAATAAAATTTCAGGCATCCTCGCTCGCCATCTTCTCGAAGAATGCCACAAAATCCGTACGCTTTGGATCGTCTTCGGGCAGGCTGAGCAGTTGAAGCGCCGCCTCGGGATGGCGGTTGAGCATGCCGGCGATCATGTACGGGATAGTATATCCCCATTGAATGCTCTTCTGCAGCGGCAGCACGTCCTTCCCGATCGTCCCGAGAAGGGGCAGAATATCGAATTTCGGATTTTTCAGGAAGCCGAAGAGCAGTTCGAGCGGGCAGTTTCCCGCCGCGCGGCCGAGGCCGTAGAGCGTCCCGTCGAGATAGTTGGCGTTTTTGATGATCGCTTCGATCGTATTGGCATAGGCAAGCTGCTGCTGGTTGTGAAAATGGACGCCGACCTCCTTGGTTTTGAGGTAGCGCTGAAACTTGTGGACCAGGTAGTCGACATCCTCGCTGTAAAGCGCGCCGAAGGAGTCGACAATGTAGCAGGCAACCACCTTCGTTTCCTCTTCCACCTGTTGCAGCGCCTCATCGAGCTCCCGCTCCAGGACATGCGATATGGCCATGAAGTTGATGGTCGCCTGGTAACCCTTGTCGGTGGCATTGTTGGCGAGCGCAATCGCCTTATCGATGTCTTTGACATAGGTCGCCACCCGCACCATATCCACCACGCTCTCCGACTTCGGCAGGAGATCCTCCGCAACCGCCTTGTGGGCGTCCTGCATGACCGCGAGCCTGGTCACCGGTTCGATGCCGTCGGTGAGGCGCTTGAGCACCTCGTCGTCGCAGAAGCGCCACAGGCCGTATTTGCTCGGGGAGAACATCTCCTTGCTGTTTCGATAGCCGATTTCGACGATGTCCACATTGGCGGCGCACACCGCCGCGTAGATCGCCCGTACGGTCTCGAAGGTAAAATTCGAGTTGTTCATCAGGCCGCCGTCGCGGATGGTGCAGTCGATAACTTTAATCTGCGGTCGGTACATCGGCAACTCCTCGCTTTTTTCGGGTTGATCAAAAAAAATACATCGACGGCATCCGGCGCCCGGAACCGGAATGCCATATTGTACCATGCCCCGGAAACCATGGGTACCGTACTCGGGTCCTTCCGCTTCTTGCGGCGGGAATTTTATGCCCGCACGGACGTATTTTTTGGGCGGGTAAGGTACTATCCATGCGCTGAGGAGGAAGATTGCCATGAATTTCGCCAAAACGACACTGCTCTTAGGCCTGCTCACCGGGCTGCTCATCGTGTTCGGGAACATGGTGGGAGGCCATAACGGCGCGCTTATCGCGCTCGTGTGCGCGGGCGTCATGAATTTTATCAGTTACTGGTTTTCCGATAAGATCGTCCTTCGCATGTACGGGGCGCAGCAGGCGGACGAGGCGTCCGCGCCGATGCTTTACCGGGTGGTGCGGCGACTGGCGACCCAGGCCGATATGCCGATGCCGAAGGTCTTCATCATCCCGACCGAATCGGCAAACGCCTTCGCCACCGGCCGCAGCCCGAACCACGCCTCGGTTGCGGCGACGCAGGGGATCCTCCGGATTCTCAGCGAAGACGAGCTCGAAGGGGTCATGGCGCACGAGCTCTCCCATGTACGGAATCGCGACACCCTGACCAGCACCGTTGCGGCAACCATCGCCGGCGCCATCACCTGGATCGCCCACATAGTGCAGTGGGGGGCAATGTTCGGCGGCTATGGCGGCCGCAGCAGCGACAATAACCGCGGGGGAGGACTCATCGGATCGCTTGCCATGGCGATTATCGCCCCCCTGGCGGCGCTCCTGATCCAGATGGCCATCTCACGGTCGCGCGAATACGCGGCCGACGAAGCCGGGGCACGGCTGTGCGGCAAGCCGCTCTCGCTTGCAAACGCGTTGCAGCGGCTCGAAATGTCGACGAAGGTACGGCCGCTCCCCAGCGGCAACCCGGCGACCGCCTCTCTCTTTATAGTAAATCCCTTCCGGGGCGGCGGCCTGACGTCGCTCTTCAGCACCCACCCGCCGATGGAAAAAAGAATCGCGAAGCTCCAGGAACTGGCACGGATGATGTAGGGGGGGGGCGTAGGGGAAGCATGTTCCCCCGGCACCCGTCGACAACGCATCTCTTTCAGGCAGTAGTGCGGATAACCATGATCCGTCACGAGAAAACCGGGCTGAACAAACGCGCCTCTTGCAGAAGTGCTTTTAAGGAAGCGCATGGCAGAGGCTCTCCCCCGCCATGCACTCTATAGCAGGGCTATTTAACAAAAGCCATCACGCGCGAAACCGACCCGGCTGAGGTAGTCAACCGCACGAGATACGTTCCGCCGCGTACCATTCCCCGCCCGGCAACAGTATACCAGCCCGGCTGCGAGGCCGAAACCGAGGCAATCTGCCTGCCCTGCATATCGAATACCTGTACCGTGCCGCGGGCCACGGGGATATAGATCGCATTGCCCCGGACGCTCATGCGTGCGGCGACCGCGGCATTATCCTGCGGCCTGACCGAAGTAACGGAAGGAACCGAATCGGGATTCCCCATTTCCATGAGGACATGGACGGTGCCGTCTGCGGGAATACTGGTAATGTAAAGGCTGTCGGTTATCAAGGTCGTGGTATCGGCATTTCCCGGAGTTGCCGTATCGGTAATGCTTCGGCTTTTCAGCCACCGGTGAAGCCACAGGTTCCTGACCCGGAATTGCTTCGAGGTATCCGTTATGCCGAGGTCGCTCCATTTAATGCTGCCCGCGGCGGCGGCGGTTGAATCGTTATTCAAAATGACAACGGCGTATTTTTTATTATCCACGGTGTCGGGATTATGAACCAGGAGTTTTTTGACGACAACCTGCACATTCCCTGCTGTCCGTATCCGCCGCCCCTGATAACCAAGGGAGTCCTGATCCACCGCAATGACCTCGCGGTTGGATAAAACGGTAAACGTGGCCGCCGTCATTGTTATGATATCATTCCCCATCAGCAGCGGCGCGGCACAAATACACCACATGTCCATATGCGACTGGCTGCGGGTGGTTGCCAGGGTGCTGGTACCCAGATTCCCGATTTCGAGCATGTCGGGATCGTTCCACCCGCCCGGCCCGGCATAGGAATAGAGCGCGATGTTTTGATTCCAGTTGCCGTAGATGCTGCCCCATGAGGTATTAATGTCGAGCGTGGTACGCCACAGGTTTCCGTCGGTATCCCCCCAGAGCCAGGGGCTGTACGTGCCCCAGTCGCAGATACTGAAAACAATCCGGTGATGCTGTTTATTTGCGGCAGTATCGGCCAGGTATGCCAGGCTGTCGGCCTTGATAAGCCAGTGCCCCATCGATGAATATAAGGAATCGCAGGCGATCTGGTTGCTGTCCGCATGCGTAACATTGCACCAGTCGAATTTAAGGTAGTCGAATCCCCATGCTTGATAGGTGCATGCATCAATCGAATCGTGCCCGGTGGTACCGAAGAATTTCTGGCACGTTTCCAGTCCGGCATCGGAATAAATGCCTATTTTAAGTCCCATGGCATGGATAGTATCGACAAGCCAGGGGAAACCATTTGGGAATTTTGTCGTGTTCCAGGTCGGCGAACCATTTGCGTTACGGCCGGCGGCCTGCCAGCAATCGTCCAGGTTTATATATGAATATCCGGCACTTTTAAGGCTGATCTGCTTGCCTTCCCAGTTGGGCGCATGCACGAGCGTCATCGCATTTGCAACGGCGAGGACGTTCCCCTGAGTGATGCCGGTACAGCCGAAATAATTCCACGTACTGAACCCCATGGGCGGCGTGCGGGCAACGCTGTCATTCAAAGCGAAAGCGCCGGCAGGCAAAAGAAACAATAAAAAAACGGCCAAAGCAACCCATCTTCTCCGCATCCTCCCGACCATAACGCTTCCTCCCGTTTGAAAGATATAAATGAATGTAAAATATCTATCCGCCCCTCTCCTGTCGGGGCGCGAAACGCCCCGACAGGCAAACCCTCGTCCTTCCGCTCACGTATATATTCTTTCATAAAATTGCAAAATAGAAGCGATGATATTATCAGGCTCGCACCCTTGCGTTTTTTTTTGGCACGTTGTCTCGCTTCCTATTTGATGGTGCTCAAGGCGCACCCTGTACCGTACAGGCACACTAGTACACTGTTGCCTGATTACCTTTGAGAATATAACTATTGATCCTCAGCCGGATGGTTTTTTTTGCCGGCGCTACCGGAATCGGCGGCAATAACCGCCTCAGACCATGCCTTTGAGCAGGGCGATCTCCTGCGGCCACAGATTCTCGTCGATGGTTTCGAGCACGCAAGGGATCTCCTCGAACCGTTCATCCTTCATGAGGAAT
>CAZYYB010000134.1:2567-7117 GCA_964651515.1 uncultured Fibrobacteraceae bacterium | reverse complement strand
GGATGGACGTTCAGGGAGTAGAGATTATAGCCATTGGAAAGCGGAACGGCGAGATTGACCGTCGCAGTCCCCATGAGCGTATCGAGCAGGGAAATATCGGCCGCTCCGCCCGCGGAATCGTAGGTGGAATCGGCATTCGGGATTATGCCGTTGATGCTGCCATGCGCGGCAAAATGAGCGTGAACAAACGTGACGGTCGCATTAGTTGCGGAATCCCACAGCTCGAAGCGAAACTTCTGGCCTGACTTCAGCCCGCGGGTAACGATGGGGGTATGGTGGGTTGAATCGTAGGTGGAATCCCACCCCTGGACCGAAATACCCACGGTGCCACGCTCCCATTTCTGGGCGCCGATGCAATGACCGGCCGTATCGACCGCGGCGATGATGCTGCCGTACGGGAGGGCCACTCCGCCGATCGTCGGATTGCAGGAGTAGCTGGAGCTGCTGTAGCTATAGCTGGCATAAACGGTCGCATTGGTAGCACTGATAGTCCAGGTAAACGGTCCCAGGGTATCTTGCGTAGCAAACAATGCCGTGGTCGCAGAAAACAGGAAAATCAACGCTCCCCGCCATCTTTTCGCAGTTTTAAAATACATTGCCCTGCTCCTTTCTTTAAACACAGGTGTGTTCGCTACGGCCTCTTGGTTTCAGGCTCAGGTAACACATGATGGATTTAAAATAATTATTCCTCACCGGTTTGCAAAACTATTTTTAATGTTTCTATTGAAGCTTGATCAGCTTCATTCGCTTGTCAAAGTTTTCCGCCCTCATGCGAACGACAAATATGCCCGAACTACGGCTGCACCCGGCCCCATTCCAGGTAGCGGTGTAATGGCCGGGCATCCACGCGCCCCGGGCAATTTGATATACAAGGCTCCCCTTCATATCGAAGACCGCCAGGTCGATTTTCTGGGAATGCATGCCGCCAATTGCAGGGATGTCGAAGGTTATCCTGACCGAGCCGCCAAAGGGGTTGGGAAAAGCGGTCACCAGATCGAATCCGGAAATCAGCAACCCCGGAGCGACGGACAGGGACCCGAGATACACCGCATCGGCAGCGTACTTCGGGTCGACGCCATTAGCCGGACGGTAATCAAGCGGATATTCCCGCTTCCCGTCCCATAGTTTGAAAGCCAATGCGTCTCCGGCCGTGCAGCCGTCTTTTTTCGTGGAAATCGGATCGTTGCCCCAGATCGCGAAGGCTGAAATGCCGTGAATAACCGTCCCGGCACCGACCAGGTGGCCGGCGGCGTCGAAAGCCCCTATTTCGCTGCTGTCCGGCGCAGTTTTGCTCCCAAGGATCACCCTCTGAGCCAGGAGTGTTGCGTTATTTCCCGTATTCACCCGGTTATCGGTAAAATGAACAGGGTCGGGGAGATGGAGCAGCGCCCCTCCGCCGCCACCGGATACCGGAAGTTTTGCCACCCCGGCAAGCGGCGTCGGGTAGGTCAACGATACCGCGGCGCTCGTGAGCACCTTGTATCCCTGCCCGGTCGACATGATGCCGATATTATCGATACCGAGCGTGGGCCAGTAAGCCCTTCCCGCGTTATTTTTCGCGATAATAACGGCCGACTTGATCCCCGCCAGTGCATGCCACATTGAATCGGGTGCCTGCGGCAGGTACCCGATCAGGTTCCACCCGGAAGCGAGAGCGATGGGCATCGTGCCTATATTCGACGATATGCCGTAGACAGTGAAGGTATCGGTCATCGAAGAATATACCTGATAACCCTGACCGACTTTAAGATAATGAATGTTATCCTGCCCGAGAATCGGGCAGTAGATATTACCGGCATTATCCTTGATAAGCAGGAAGTCGCCGGTCGGCCCCGTTCCAAAGACGGTACCGGTCGAGTCGTTCTGCGGGACGATGTTGAAGGATATCGTATTCCAGGCGACCGGTATCGGCAATTGAACCTTGAGCAGGCTTCCGAAGGTCCATGCACCCGACCATACGCCGGTGCCTGCCGCATTGGCTGCGTTTACCTGCCAGTAGTATGCCGTTCCCGGAAGAAGTCCGCCGACCTGGGCCGATGCGGCGGTAAGCCCGCTCTGGTTGAAGATCGTGCTTGCAAATGCTGAAACGGTCGAAACCCTCACCCCGTAGGAGGTTGCGGTCGTCACGGTCTGCCAGCTCATGGAGAGTGTCTGCGCCGTACTCATGGCGCCGTTTGTCGGAGCCGTGAGGGTCGGGGCGCCGGGTGCGGTAAGAGTGGTAAAGCTCCATATCCCGGCCCAGAAACCCGTGGCGGCGGCGCTCGATGCATCCACCCGCCAGAAATAGGTGGTGCTGTAGGCCAGTCCATTGCATGCAGCCGATGGGGTATTAAGGCCGGTAAGGCTCAAAACGGTGCTGCCGAAAGCCCCGTCGGTCGATACTTGAACGTTGTAAGTCGTTGCGCCGCTTACCGATCCCCAGGAGAGGGACAGCGCGAGCGGCTCTCCGGTCGCCCCTTTCGCCGGCGCTGAGAGCACGGGATCGGTGACCGCGCTTGAGGTAGCGGTAAGAGTCGCGATATAAAGGTTAAAAGTTTGCGCCGCATAGACATCCTTACCCGATGAAAAGGTGACGGCGGCGAGCGCCTCTCGCTTCGTCGAGTAGTGCCACACCCGGTAATAAATCGAGTCTCCCGGATTGAGTCCATCCGTGGTTGTCGACATGACATCCTGTCCGACGACGGAAATGCTCTGCGCGTGGACGCTGTCCCAGATAACCGCCCCGACGCACAACCCCGCCCTGCTGAAAGCGCCAATCTCGTCACCGTCGCCGAGAGGGGCGCCGTCGATAGTCGGATTGGCCGAGAGCGGCACCAGGACCGTCATGCTGGACGCCGTGACCGAGTCCCAGGTATAGAACGGGGATGCGGCAACGACTCCCGTCAATGCATATACCATAAAAAAGAGGGCCGCCTTAAAGCGGTGTTTCGGCATATGCAGCGACATCACGACCACCCTGCTGAAAAGAGTTCTCATCACGAAACGGCACGATAGGCTGCCTTATTCAACTTTTACCAGTTTGATCCGTTTATCAAAGTTATTCGCCCTCATTCTCACAATATATATGGTTGAGCCGACGGATCCCACCCTGCTCTCGGCCCCCGACCACTCTACCGTGTAGTGTCCCGGCGCATAGGCACCCTTTGCAACCTGATGCACCAGGCTTCCCTTCATATCGTACACATTCAGCTCGATATTCTGGGCGGTTGTCCCGGGAATTGCGGGAATATCGAAGGATATCCTGACGACTCCCCTGAACGGGTTGGGATAGGCCTTCGCCAATTCAAACTGCTTGATAAAACACCAGGACGGGACGCTGAGACTGCCGAGATAGACGCCGTCTGCCGAAAACCTGGGCTGCACGCCATTGGCGGAGCTGTATTCAAGCGGGTATTCCTGATTGCCGTCCCACAGTTTGAAGGTAATATTATCGCCGGCTCCGCACCCATTCATTTTCCTGGTAACGGGATCGTTGCCCCAGACTGCAAAGGCGGTACGCCCCTGGATGACCGTTCCGGCGCCAACCAGGTTCCCCGCCGGATCATACGCGCCGATTTCGCAGCCATCCGCGGCGGTCTTATTGTCAATAACGACGTTCTTCGCCAGAAGCGTTGCATTGTTGCCGGTATTACCATGCGCCGCATAATGCTGCGGTTCGGGCAGATGCAGCAACATCGGACCGTTACCGCTCACCGTACGCTTCGCGACTCCGGACAACGGGGCGGGATAGGTGAACGATACGCCTGAGCTCATCAGCACTTTATATCCCTGACCGACCGACATGATGCCGATATCGTCAACGTCAAGCGCCGGCCAGTACGCCCGACCGGTGTTGTTTTTGAGGATGACCACCTGTGCCTGGATGGATGCGACCGCATGCCATACGGAGTCGTCCGTCGACGGCAGGTAGCCGATCATATTCCACCCCGCGGCGAGATTAATCGGCGAAGCAAGGTAATTCACCGGTGTTCCCTGCACCCGGATGGTATCCGGAGCACTGGTGTACACCTGATATCCCTGCCCGATCTGCACGTAATGGATGTTATCCCCGCTCAGGATGGGGCAGTAGGCGTTACCCGCATTATCCTTAACGAAAAGGAAGTCGCCGGTCGGCCCCGTTCCAAAGACCGTCGCCGTAGAATCGTTCGTGGAAGGAAGGATATTGAACGATACCATGTTCCAGGCGGCATTCAGCGAAACCTGCATCTGCGATATCGTCGTGAAGGAGTCGACCGCAGAGGGCGTAGTGCCGCCAACGTTCGACGCTATCACTTCCCAGTAGTACTTCTGATTGTAACCAAGGCCCGTGGGCGACGCCGACTGCGTGGTGCCCGACTGGCTGAATACCGTGCTCACGAAGCTCGACACCGTCGAGACCACCACCTGGTACGACGTCGCGCCGGTCGAACTGCTCCACGTCAGGCTCGTCGTCGGCTGGATGTTCGTCGAACCGTTGCCCGGCGAGGTCAGCGTCACCGCCGTCGGAGCCGCGACGATCGTCGTGAAGGAGTCGACCGCAGAGGGCGTAGTGCCGCCAACGTTCGACGCTA
>CAZYYB010000134.1:0-2467 GCA_964651515.1 uncultured Fibrobacteraceae bacterium | reverse complement strand
CCCGGCGAGGTCAGCGTCACCGCCGTCGGAGCCGCGACGATCGTCGTGAAGGAGTAGGGAGTCGACCACGCACCGGTACTGTCCGGGTTCGAAGCATCCACCTCCCAGTAATAGGTTGTACCGTATGAAAGACCGGCAGCCATCGTGTTGGTCAAGGATATCCCGGTCTGCGAGAGCAGGGTACTGCCGAAATTCGAATCGGTGGAGAGCTGCATAGTATAGGTAGACGCTCCCGTGGCCCCACTCCATCCGAGCGTAAGGGATACCGGCTGGTTACCGGAGCCGTTTGAAGGCATCGAAAGGCTGGGGATCCCCGGCTTTTTCGACGCCGTTTTGAAATTCCATGCGCTTGACCATGAGCCGCTGCCGCCCGCATTCGCGGCATTTGCCCGCCAGTAGTAGACGGTGCCGTTCGCGAGAGTGGTGTCAGTCGTCGATGAGGAGGTAAGCCCGCTCTGAAGCGATACGGTGCTGCCGAACCCGACATCGGTAGATATTTCAATGCCGTAGCTCGTTGCGGAAGCGACGGTTCCCCATGCCAGGGTCACCCCAATCGGCTGATCGGCCGCATTGTTCGACGGAGAAACCAGCGAAGGTGTTCCGGGAGGCGGCGGAACGGTTGTAAAGCTATCGGTCGTCGACCAGGGGCCGGCTCCGGCGATGTTTACCGCTCCGGCACGCCAGTAGTAGACCGTGCTGGTGGTCAGGCCGCCGACCGATGCCGAAAGGCCCGTCAGGGTCGACTGTCCAAATACCGTGGTGCCGAAGTTCGAATTGGTGGAAAGTTGCACGGTGTAAGAAGCGGCGGTAGCGACACTACTCCAGCTCAGGCCAAGAGTGAGGGGTTCATTGATCGATCCGTTCGACGGGGCACCGAGAGTCGGCGCGCCGGGCAGGGCAACGATCGTCGTAAAACTCCATGCGCCTGACCAACTGGTTCCTCCGAAATTCGACGCATTGGCACGCCAGAAATACGTAGTATTGTTGGAAAGGCCGTTCACCGTCGCAGAAGTTAATGTTGGATCGACCTGATCGAATAAGGTGGTCCCGAAAGTACTCGACAGTGAAACCTCTACCTCGTAGGAAGTGGCCAGGGGTGAACTACCCCAGCTCACGTTCAGCGACAAGGGCTGATTTCCCGATCCGCTGGTTGGAGAAGAGAGAACCGGCGCCGCGGGAGCTGCAACTATTGTCGTAAAATTCGATACGGTCGACCAGCCGCTGGGTCCGCCGAAATTGGTCGCATTCACCTCCCAATAGTAGGTAGTGCCGTTGGACAGGCCGGGGATGGCAGCGACGGTGGCGGTAATGCCGCTCTGACCGAAAATCGTGCTTGAAAAACTCGATGACGTTGAAACCAGCAAACCATACGACGCCGGAGCGCCGCCCGACCCGGAGGTCCAGCTCAGGTTCAGTGAAAGCGGCTGGTTTGGTGCGCCATTGGAAGGACTCGAAAGAAGCGGCGTTCCGGGCACCGAATAGCCGGTAAGACTTCCGAGATACAAAACGCCGTTGTAATAATAAATCGAGTCGGGGGTTGCACCTAATCCGGGCATATAGGTCGGCTGGGCGGCTATTTCCACCCCGCGTGACGCGCTCCAGAAACGGTAGTGTAAAATTTCATTGTTGCCCATTCCATCGACCGACGTCGAATCCTGGGAACTTTGACCCCATACGGTGATCCCTAAATTTGTCCCCGACCATACCGCCGCGCCGACGCACAAGCCGATGCTGTCGAATACGCCGATTTCATCGCCGTTCTGGATGGCAACGCCGTCTAGCGTGGGGTGAATGGAAGTATCGACATTAACCGTCATGCTGCTGCCGGTTTTTGTGTAGGGAACAGCGAAATGTGTTGCGAATGCCGAAGTAATCGATACGAGAAGAGCCATTGCGATCAACGGCATTCCCGGGAATGCCATAAAAGCCGTGGGTACCTTGCTCCGGATTACCGCCCATTTCGTTTTTCCTGCCATGGTGGACTCCTTGTGCTTTGGCGCACTGATAATTTGGTTATCGCTAATCATGTTTTTCGATATTTCAGCTCTCCGGCATGAACCCTAAAATCCTCAGTTTTGAGAAATCTTAGCCTTTGCCGAATAGGGAATATAAACAATATATTCTCCATGAAGTATAGAGTCAAGAAAAAAATATCGCGAACAACTCTTCTTTTATGAGAGGCTTATAAGAAATTCATTATATGCTGCGTATCACTTATCGGTACATCTTCTTTGTTTTAAAGTAGTTACACAATAAATTCCGTCTCTTTAACATTTTACCGTTCATTCGTGATCAATGCAAGAAAATCTTCAAATGGAAGATCGCTGAACTAAAAAAAGTGAAGCCCTGCCGAATCGGTCTCGGCAGGGCTTCGAACAACATCTCCCTCAATCAGAGAAAAGCTACTGTACTCTGACCAGTTTCATTCTCTTATCGAAGTTATCCGCCTTCATCTGAATCACGTAAA
>CAZYYB010000133.1:0-7207 GCA_964651515.1 uncultured Fibrobacteraceae bacterium | reverse complement strand
AGCTGCTCCATCCCATCATGCCCTTCATCACCGAGGAGATCTGGTCGCACCTGCGGGAGAAAGTCGACTTTCCCGACATCGTCGACGCTCCGTCGATCATGATCGCCCGTTATCCGGAAGCCGATCGCGGATTCGCCGATCCTTCGACCGAACGACTCTTCGCCCGGGTCATCGAAATCGTTACGGCGCTGCGGACGATCCGGTCCGAAAACAACGTGCCGCCGGACAAGGTCGGCCGCGCAATCGTCATTCCCACCTCCGGCGGCGATACGCCGGCGCTGCGGGCCCAGACGCCGCTCATCAATCAGTTCGCAAAGCTTTCGGAGACGATTATCGACCCGGCCGCGAAGCGACCGTCCTTCGCAGGGTCGGCGGTGGCGGGAGGAATGCAGCTCTACCTCCTGCTCGAAGGACTCATCGACCCGCAGATTGAAATGGAGCGAATCGACCGGGAGATCGTCCGGATGGACGGGCTCATCGAGAACACGAAAACGCGGCTCGAAAGCGACAGCTTCATCTCTCGTGCTCCCGCGGACATCGTGGCACGGGAAAAGGAGAAGTTCGAGGGGCTGATTGCCAACCGCGAAAAGCTCGGCAGGAGCCTGGCGGCGCTGAAGGAATCGGCTGCGGGGTAAAACTGCCGGCCGCCCCGGTGGCGGAAAGGTCCACCTCGGCGTTCAGTACGTGCTACGCTTCGCGCGGCAGGTCCTTATCAAAGGTAAAGACGTTTGAGGTGCCGCCCTCGACGAAGGACTGTTCCGAGATGCGGGTAAGGACGGCGTTTTCGGCGAACTCCCTGGTGGTGAGCGATCCCATGTTACACATGGTCGATTTCAGCTTTGCAAGAGTGACCGCCATCACGTCGCGCAGGGGACCGAGTACCGGGACATAGGCGTCGACCCCTTCTTCGAATCGGTTCGCGGCATCGGAATCCTCTTCCGCATGGTAACGCTGCCAGTTGCGCGCACGATTCGAACCTTCGCCCCAGTAGGGCTTGTACATGCGGCCGCCGATCGCGATGCGCGGAGTCGGGCTTTCGTTGGTCATGGCAAAATACCGGCCCATCATGACGAAATCGGCCCCCATTGCCAAGGCGATAATGATCTGGGTATCGTTGGCGAGCCCTCCGTCGGAACAGACGGGAATATAGACGCCCGTTTCATCATAGTAGTTATCACGCTCCGCAACCACCGCCATGAGCGCAGAGGCCTGACCGCGTCCGATGCCCTTCTGTTCGCGGGTTATGCATATCGACCCGCCGCCGATGCCGACCTTTACAAAATCAAGTTTCGCCTCCTCGACCAGATACCGGAAGGCATCCCCGTCCACGATATTACCGCCGCCGATGACGACGGCGTGATCGTAGCGCTCACGCACCCAGAGCGCTGCTTCCTTCTGAAACTCGGAATAGCCGTCCGAGGAGTCGAAACAGAGCACATCCGCCCCGGCTTCGAGAAGAGCCGGCACCCGCTCGCGGTAATCGTGGGTATTGACGCCGGCGCCGACGGCCAGCCGTTTCCGGCCGTCGAGCAGTTCGTCGGGGTTGTTCATGTGGTCGATATAATCCTTCTTGAACACGAGCGACTGAAGCCTCCCCTCCTCACCGAGAATCGGCAGGCACTCTTTCTTGTGCTTCCGGAGAAGACGGTTCGCTTCGTGCAGGGAGAGGCCGACCGTGCCATACACGACGTTTTCTTTCGGCGTCATGAACTCCGCCACCGGCCGCTTGAGGTCATCCTCATATTCCCAATAGTCTTTGTCGGTCAGGATGCCGAGAAAAATTCCATTGCGGCTGCCGTCGTGGGTCACCGGCATGGTGGAGTGTCCCGTACTCTTGCGAAGGGTGATCGCCTCCGCAAGGGTTGTATCGGGCCTGATATTCGAATCGGAGGGAACGAATCCCGCCTTATGAGTTTTTACCTTCTGGACCATTGCGGCCTGCTGCGCAATCGATTGGGAGCAGAAGACGAAACCAAGGCCTCCCAGACGGGAGAGCCCGATCGCCATTTCGACGCCGGACACCGATTGCATGCTCGCAGAGACAAAGGGAATATTGAGTGAAAAGGGCGACGATTCGCCTCTTTTGAACTTCGCGACCGGAGACCTGAGCGAAACATTTTTCGGGACATGGTTTTTTCCGGTGAGGCGTGGAACAAGCAGATACTCTGAAAAAGTTCGGGAGACTTCATCAAGCCTTCGGGCCATAGGTACCTCGGCTGTGGGTGAACCGTTCCTAAGGAATTTTGTTCAGGAAAATACCTCTTCCCGCAGGGCGGCGTGTGGAAAACGGCATTATGAAGAGATGCGGAAGTATCCCGGGCGGCACGCTCTCCCGCGCGTGCATCGGCCGGTCACACCGACGAAGGGCATACCTCATTACCCGGCAATTGTTTGCATGAGCTTCGAGAGATCGCTCATCCGGTAGGGCTTGATAAGCCGACCGACAAAGCCGTAACGAGCCGGTTCCGCAATAACGGGGCTGTCGGCATACCCGCTGGAAGCAATGACCTTGATGTTCGAGTCTATTTTCACCAGGGATTTAACCGTTTCCAACCCTCCCCGGCCGCCGGGAATCGTAAGATCGAGGATGGCCGCGGCAAAGGGGGCGCCGCTTAACTTGGCCTCTTTTACCAGGGTGATCGCCTCTTCGCCGTGACGGGCTTTGGTAACTTCGAACCCGAGGCTTTTAAGCATATCCGAACCGACGTCAAGAAGAAAATCCTCATCGTCCATGATGAGAACCTTGCCGCTGCCGCGAAAGGACGGCTGTACCGTTTCATCGGATTCAGTAACCTGCGAGCCCGAAGCGGGAAGATAGATATGGAAGGCAGATCCCTTGCCGAGTTCCGACTCCACCTCGATGTAGCCGTCGTGTTTTCTTACTATCGAATAGCTGGTGGCGAGCCCGAGGCCGCTCCCCTCCTGCTTGGTGGTGAAAAAAGGATCGAAGATTCGAGCGCGGTGATCGGGTGAAATGCCGATGCCGAAATCCCGGATCGAGATTCGCACGTGCGGAATGGGCGGAATATGCCTGGGAACGTTCTCCGGAAGAATATTCGCCACCAGGACCTCGATTCTCCCGCCGGTCGGCATCGCCTGGCATGCATTCAGCGTAATATTGTCGATGACCTGCGCTATCTGGTTTTCATCGAAATCGCAGAGCCAGAGATCTTCAGGGATGGAAATGGCCGCCGTAACACGGGAACCGCTCAATACAAAATGAACGGCATCGCGCACCAGCTTTGAAATATGCTGTGTTTTTCGAACCGGCATTCCTCCCTTTGAAAAGGTGAGCAATTGCCGGGTAAGACTCTTTGCCCGGTCGAACACGGCAAGGGATTTTGCGAGAAGATCCGCCGTCTGAGCTGCATTGCCTTCCTCCGCCCTCTCACGGGCGATATCGATGTAGCCGAAGATCCCGCCGAGAAGATTGTTGAAATCGTGGGCAATACCGCCGGCCAGGATGCCGATGGATTCAAGTCGCTGGGCATTCTGCAGCGCCAGGTCGGACTTGATCTTATCGGTTATGTCCCGGAATACGAGCACCACACCGACAATCCTGCTTTCACGGTCCCGGATGGGCGAGCCGCTGTCCGCAATCGACCGTTCGCTGCCGTCTCGCCGAATGAGGGCGGTGTGATTGGCGAGGCCGATGATTCCGCCGGTGGCAAGCACCTTATCGACCGGATTGACGCATTTGACCCGCGTAAATTCATTGATGATGTTGAAAACGTCCGTGAGCGGTCGCCCGACGGCATCGGCCTGGTCCCATCCGGTCAGCTCTTCCGCCACCTTGTTCATGAGCGTGATGGCGCCGGCAACATCGGTGGTGATTACCCCGTCTCCGATGCTGCGGATAGTTACCAGCAGACGCTCGCGTTCGGCAGCAATTCTCTCTTCCGACCGTTTCCGATCGGTAATATCCTCGAAAACCGTGGCGAATTGCCCGGGGGAAGGCGAAAATACCGAGATGGAAAAGTGTTTGCCGAGAGGAGCGAAAAAGGTCTCGAAAAATTGCGGGGTTCCGGTCTCCGCCACGCCGGCGTAACAATCGAGATAGGGAGCGGGCGTGACGCCGTAAAATTTCGATGCAACCTGTCCCTGGGCATCGGTGTTGCTGATACCGATTTGCCGGTTGTAGGCAGGATTGACTTCAAGGAGCCGGTAATCGACGGCTCTGCCTGAATCGTCGCAAATGATCTCATGAATCGCGACCCCTTCGGTCATATTGTCGAACAGGGCCTTGAATCGCCGATCGCTCTCGGCGAGAGACGCAAGCAGGCTTGACCTCTCGCGCTCGGCCGCCAGAAGCTCCCGATACCCTTTCGCCGCATGGTGCCGCTGGAGAACCGCGAGCCCGAAGGCGGCAAGGGCGATAAGCGACAACACCAGGACGAGAACCAGGAAAAAAAGCCGCCTGACCGGGGTGAAAACCTCAGCCTTGTCGACCTTCGACACCATGAACCAAGGTGATGCGGGAATCGGCAGGATGGCCCCGAGTACCGGTACTCCCCGGTAATCAGTTCCCTCCGCAACACCGGTATCCCCCCGCGCCGCCCTGGCGCCGAGAAGGTTCGGCATTGCAAGGGGAAAAGCCAGCGAAAGTGCCGTATGTTTCCGATGGCGGAGTTCATTTAAATAAACGAGACGGTTTCCCTCGCGCCGCAGGAGCAGCGTTTCCGAGGAACGGCTGGGTATGGGCCATTTCTGGATAAGCGGGAAAAGAAACCGCTCGGGATCGAGGGCGAGCACGAGCGCCAGGGTGCAGGAGTCCCTTACCGCAACACCGGCGGGGCATCCCATGGGAATAACGATGTGGAGGAACGGTTTTCCGGTTTCGCTCGATTTCGCCAGATCGCAGATGAGGGGAGCTTCGGCGGCGAGAGCCGCCCGGATGGCGGAGAGCATGGAAGAATCTTTCCCGAATTGGCCGCCGGGTGTTGCAACGATCACGTTGCCGTTTTTATCCGAAAGCGCCGCACCGCTATAGTGTTCATGCAGGTTAAGGAGATTCATCCATTGCATTATCGTATCATCGAGATGATTGCGCGGCTGAGAAAATCGAACCTTTGCGATGGCCTTCTGTGCAAACCGGTCGTCCATGATGTCGAAGGCGGCCGACATGCGTTCCTCGCGCCATTGCACGATCTGCGATCGCTTGAGATCCGCGATGGTCAGGAGCTGCTGCTCGATCTGGGATTTTAAATTTCTTTCGCTGTGTCGAAAAAAAACGACTCCCAGAATCAGGATGCCGACGGCGAGGAGAACGAAGCAAAGAACGAAGGGGATAATGAGTGAGGTGCCTGCAGGATGCTGCCGCTTCGAGGTCATGCCGCCCCCTTGGTCATCAATCGGCTCGGCGTGCGGTCGCGCGCCGTGGTATGCTGCAATGAAATTTTCCGGAAATGAAAAATTCTTTTTCAAAATAACAATTGCCCGACATTTAAGCGGAAAAATTCAATGGGCGGCTAAAATATTAAATCGCCGGCGATGCATTATTAGATCCGGTATGATCGTAGTCTAGATGGGAGAAATGTTACAGAAAGCCTTTCAACAAAGGAGGCGGTTATGGCTGTAAAAGCGACGAAACCTGTTCCCGAGGGGATGCGTTCACTCACGACGCAGTTGTGGTTTAACGGCAATTGCCGTGATGCCATCGATTTTTATCGCAATATCTTTAAAGCCGAGGTGGTGGGTGAAATCGATTACGGACCCGATGGAAAGGTGATTCATGCGTTGCTTCGTTTCGGCGATTCACCGATAATGCTCGCCGATTCGTTGGGCAACGAACATGAGCGGGGCCCGGAGCAGTATGCCACGGCCAGCCTGTATCTCTATGTGCAGGATTCCGATGCAACCTTCAAGGAAGCTACCAAATCGGGTTGCAAGGTCATCATGCCGATCCTGGATGCCTTCTGGGGCGACCGAACCGGCCAGGTTCAGGATCCGTTCGGTCACTGCTGGTCCATTGCGACCAACAAGCTGGTCCTGACGCGTGAGGAGATGCGCAAGCGCCAGGAAGAGTGGTTTGAGCATCATCAGAGTTTATCATAGAGAGCCGGAAGGGCAGGATACATTTTGTCTCTCTATGAAAACGATCGCACGGAACTTTTCCGTGCGATCGTTTTTTATGGGATGGATATTCAATGGAAGAAGGCTTGCAGAAATGCGAGGGAGGTGGGGAGAGCTGGAGGTATTTTTAAGAAGAACCCTGCATTATAATCGGAGTCGGATGAGGCGGCGATATGAAGATTGCAGTCGGAATGAGCGGGGGGGTTGACTCCTCGGTCGCAGCCCTGCTCCTGAAGCGTGAAGGGCATGCGGTAGTCGGCATTACCATGAAGATCTGGGACGGTGAGGCAGTGCCGGATTCGAAAGGGAACTCCTGCTATGGACCCGGGGAAGCGGACGATATCGAGGAGGCGCGGGCAATATGCGGCTTTCTCAACATTCCCCATTATGTGATCGATTGCAGGGATTCTTACGAAAAATTCGTCCTTGACAACTTCAGGCAGGAGTATCGCGCGGGCCGTACCCCTAACCCCTGCGTGCGATGCAACCATGAGGTAAAATTCGGCGTTTTGCCCAGAGCCGCGAGGAATCAGGGAATTTCGTTCGAAAAATTCGCCACCGGCCATTATGCGAGGTTGCGGCACCAGTCGACGGAAAATCGATTGATGCTGCAAAAGGGCATAGAACCGCGAAAGGACCAATCCTATTTTCTCTACCGGCTTTCGCAGGAGCAGCTGGCGATGACACTCTTCCCGCTTGGAGGCTTCCGCAAGGAGGAGGTCCGACAAATAGCGAAGGAGGGGGGGCTCATGGTCCACGATAAGGAGGAGAGCCAGGATTTCTGCAGCGGGAGCTATGGGGATATCGTCGGCGCCGAAGCTGCGCCGGGGGACATTGTCGATACCTCCGGCAGGGTGCTGGGGCGCCATGATGGAATCTGGCGATACACCATCGGGCAGCGCAAAGGCATCGGCATCGCCTTCCGGGAGCCGCTCTATGTGGTGCAAATCGATGCGGGCGGCAATCGAATCGTTGTCGGAACCGGTGAGGAGACGCTGAGGTCGACCTTTATCGTGCGCGATTGCGTCTGGAGCGAGCCCACGGTCATGCAGGGAACCTTTCCGGCGGCGGTAAAGATCCGGTCCGCATCGCCGGAGGCGCAAGCTCGTGTCACCCCGGTCGATGCCGACGGCGC
>CAZYYB010000132.1:0-7287 GCA_964651515.1 uncultured Fibrobacteraceae bacterium | reverse complement strand
GGGCCAGCCGCAACTCCTGCTCGGCACGCCGTCGAACAGGCCCTCGCCCGTGATGCCCAGCAAGTCGCGCAGGATAAACAGGCTGGCCAGCCCCGTGGCGTCCATGGTCGGCGTCGTTCTCGGCTCGTTCCGGGACTCGGTGTCGCCCATGCAGAGCGGGGATCTGGGGCTTTTCATCCAGGGCGACGCCACGGCGATGTTCGGCGATGTCGTTTTTTCCGATCTCTGCATGCCGGGCGGTTTTACCGCCTGCATGACCGACAGTTTCCGGGGAAGCGCCATCGACAAGCAGTGGCTATTGAATCCGCCGCAGTATTTTACCCTACACAGCGGCGTCTTCGGCGTCACGGTCCCGCCGTCGGGCGGCGCCTACGGCGATATCAGGATGACGCTGGATACGTTCGTGACGCGCCTCGTCGTTTCCTGGCGGAACGGGGATTCGGTGCAACTGTACGGCAGCTACCTGTTCGGACCGGTCGATGCCCGCGGCAAGACTCCGATGGCGCAATTCGGGATCTACGGCATGAAGGCCGGCCGTGCCTTCCTTAACAATACCGATTCAGCCATCCAGCTTAAATCATGCCCGTTCATCAAGGGCAAGGCATTCTGGCAACCCGGCTACGATACGGTGTACTTCAAGGATACGATCGATGTGCATAAAGCCGGCGGATCGGACTACTATTTGATGTATGTCAATGGGGTGATCCTCGATTCGCTGCCCGTCTCCCAGGTTAAGTTTCCCATAATCGGGGCCGGCATGTTCTGCTGGGGAAAGCAGGCGATCAGGGTGGACTATTTCCATGCCGGGCCGACCTTTGCCGAATGCCCGCACCTGGCGCCGCGGGAGCCGTTTCGCAGCCAGAAAATCGTGTCGTCCCCGGCCGCGACCGGCCATACCGCGACCCCTGGTCCGGGAAAAGTTACCGCGAAATTGACGATTCCGTAAATACGATTCAGGTTGCTTTTAAAAAAGTCAAAATTCTTTCTCCGGATCTTTTCCCGTGCGGTTTCTTCCGCACGGTGGTGCCCCCACCTGATAGCCTTATCTACTGGCCCTCTTTTACCATCCTCTGGATAGTCGACTTGATCGCCTTGAAATGTTCCGAATCCAGGTTCTTCCTGAGAAAGGCTTCATCCTGCTTGAATCGGCTGCTCGCGTCGTCGATTTTCTTGTTTGAAAGAAGGGAATAGATGTCGTTGAACTCCTGCATGGCCTGATCCTGGTCCTTTTTCAGTTGCGCGGAGGCGGCGGCGAGGGTTGCCCTTTTTTCCGTGAGCGCCGCGATCCTGTTCCGGGCGTTATCGATGATCTTGTTCGCCGCGGCCATTTCGGTTTCGATTTTCTTCACCGCATCCTGCACCGATTGCTTTCCGGAGGTTGACGATTTCCTGAGTGCATCCAGGTTCGCCTGGAGCGATGCCGTCGTTTTATCGTTTTCGGCAAGTGCTGCGGCACTCCCGGCAATGGGGCCGGAGGCGGCCTTCACCGCTGCGGCCGCCTGGGTCTCCAGCGCGGCAATGTCCTGGGCGTTTTTCGCCTGCGCATCGGTAAGATCGGCGAGCAGCTTCTGCTGCGCCGCCTGTATGCTGTCGGCCCTGCTTTTCTGGCCGGCGGCGCTCGTCGCCGCCAGCTTATCTTTTTCCTGAATCGCCGAGAGATCCAGCTTATCCTTTGCGATCGCCGCACTGGCTTTATCGATTTCAGCCTGGAGCGTCGCCTTCTGTTTTGCATCCGCGTCGGCGAGACTTCGCAGGTGGAGAATCGACGCCATATCGGTTGAGTCGGCGACGTACATGTCGTGCTGCAAAGTTACCCGGTTGGCGACGAGCGCCGCCTTTTCACCGTTCCTGCTGCGGGCCAGGCTGTCGGCTGAGGCCTCCTCGGCTTGCGAAAGGGAGGTCTGGTCGTTCAGCACCTTCTGCTGCCCTTCGATCAGGATATTCAAGGAGTCGCTCAAATCGGTCAGCTCGATGGCCTCCTTTTTCTTGCCGACGATCATGCTGTCCATGAGTGCCAGCCGGATCGGGGCGGCGCTTTTGACCGGAGGATTCGCCTGGTCGAACTGCGCCAGGTTCTTACGGGCGGCATCGCGCACCGCCTCCGCCGCCGCAACGGATGCGGCGTTCGCCGCAAGGGCGCTGTCGACGAGCGAACCGATGCCGCCGCCCCCGGCCGCGAATGACGCCTCCCGCTCCTTCAACCCCGGGGTCGTCCCGGCGATGGAATCGCGCACCGCAAGCAGCGTGTCGAGGTTCGCTTCGCGGGAATCCACCGCTGCCTGGCTGCCTTTCTTCCGGCTCCCCTGCGCCTGGATCGCCTGGTCGAGCAGTTCCCGCGCAACGGTGATCTGGCTGTCGAGAGAGAGTTTCGTTTTCAGGGCCTGGAGCACCGGTTTGTCCTGCGAAAGACTCTGCGCGTCGGCTTCCGCTTTGGCAACAGCATCGGCATAGGGCGCGCGGAGGGAGGCGTATCTGCTCTGCTCGTCGCCGGCGGATTTCGCGAGGGTCGCCCGCTCGGTACCGAGAAGGCCGACCTCCTTGTTCAGGGCGGCTATCCGGTCGGCATACTGCTGTTTCTGGCTCCCCATCTGCTTGAGGGTATCCTGCAGCTGGGCGATTTTCCGCGTTTTTTCCGTTTTCCCGGATGCGCGTGCGGTAAGGACCTTGTCCAGTTCTGCATCCGACGCCTGGACCTGGCTGTCAAGAACGTGCAGCCGGCCGAGAAACCGGGCGTGATCGTCCGATCGCTGTTTTTCGGCCGCCAGCGAGTCCTGGCCGAACTTTGCGGCGGCGGCCGTCAGCGCGGCGAGCTCCTGTTCGCGGATGCGCAGGAGGGAATCGTCGCGCGACGCATCGGCCTGCAAGCGGGCCATGGCGCGCTGGTCGGCGAGGGAGTCCCGCGGGGCGGCATGTCCGCCGTGGATGGCGGCGGCCGCCCGTGCGGCGACGATGGCCTTGTCAAGACTGTCGCCCGTTTTCCGCAGGGCGGAAAGCTGGCCATGGAATTTTTCGGCAAGCGCCACGCTGTCCTGGCGCGCCTTATTGTAACTCGCCTTCAGGTCGGCGGCGGCACTCCTGCTCTTCGCCAGTGCATCCTGGATATCGGCGAGCTGTTTCGCCTGCGGCGAGCCCGCGGCCACCGCCGGAGCGACCGCCCGGGCGCTGTCGTCGCGCAAGGTCTTCATGACGGTTGAAAATGAATCGACCCGCTTCTGCAAAACCGCAATCCGGGCATCGATGCTATCGACGGAGAGTTCGCCGCTCCCGGTTTTAGCGGAAGAGGTGAGCACGCAACCGGCGCCGATGATGGCGCACAAGATCAATCGCAGGGAGAGACGGGAATGAGCACCCGCTCGTTCACCGCGTTGTGGGATAAACTGATCCTTCAGGCGCATAGGGAGCTCCTCATGCCGTTGTAGTGGGGACTACCTGCCGTCCTGGCTGAAAATTCTCATTACAATATACTACAAAATCAGCTTATTGCCAATATTCCAATGACTTCCGGCTCACCCGCAGGAGCGCACGGCGTCGGCGATGATGCGGACGCCCTCGGCGATTTTTTCTTCGGGCGTATGGGCAAATGCCATGCGGAAACTGTTGTTCCGCTCGCCGTACGGATCGAAGGCATTCCCGGTCACGAAGGCCGCCCGCCGCTTGATCGCCTCGGCAAAAACCCGCGATGCGTCGATTGACGCAGGCATGGTGACCCAGATGTAGAACCCTCCCCGGGGCCGGGTCCAGGTTACCGACGAGGGCATGGTTGCCGCCAGCGCATCGAGCATGATGCCCGCCCGTCGGGCATAGGCGGTGCGGACGGTCGCAAGGTAGCGCGGCAGCTTCCCGGTTCGGAGGTACTCATGGGCGAGAACCTCGGTAAAGGTCGAGGAGCAGGCGTCCATGGACTGCTTTGCCAGTTCGCACTTCTGCACGATCTCTTCGGGACCCAGAAGCCAGCCGAGTCGAAGGCCCGGACCGAATATTTTTGCAAAAGATCCAACATAGCAGACCGGCGCTTCCGGGGAGGACATGGCCTTCAGGGGAACGGTAAGCGGCCTGTCGGATTCATCGAAATAGAGTTCGCCGTAGGGATCGTCCTCCAGGAGGCAGAGATCGCGCCCCTCCAGCAGGTCCAGCACCTCTTGCCGCCGTTTTTCGGAGTAAATGATCCCGGAAGGATTCTGGAACGATGGATTGAGGTACACCATTTTTACCCGATCGCCCTGGGCATCGAGCACCTTTTTAAGGTCGGCCACGACGATTCCGTCGTCGTCAAGCGGAGCGGCCGCCATGGAGGCGCCGTAGGAGAGAAACGCCGCCAGCGCGCCGATGAAGCTCGGGTTTTCGGTCACTACGACGTCGCCGGGATCGAGCATGGTCTTGCTCAGGAGATTGATCGCCTGCTGGGCGCCGGTCGTGATGATGAGACTCTGGCCTTTGAACGGCAACCCCTTCGATTGCAGGTACCCGGTGAGTGAGGCGAGAAGGGGAGGGTAGCCGGCGGTCGGGCCGTACTGCAAAGCCGCCTGCTTGGCCTGGAGAGAGAGTGAACCGTAAATTTCATCGATGATCGAGGTGGGGAGAAGGCTTGCCGCCGGCATTCCGCCGGAAAAAGAGATGATCGACGGGTCTGCGGCGAGCGCCATGAGCCGCCTGATCTCCGACGAACGCAACTTTTGGGCGCTCTGTGAAAAACGAGTCATCCGACCTCCAGGGCTATCCGCTGAAATCGCGGCATCGCGGCGAATAGTGTCCGATCAAAAGATCCGCACCGCCGGGCCGTGCGGTCTTCGATTCGAAAATGACGGTGGTATCGACATTGCCCCGGGGGAAAAAATCGCCGACCACGATGAGCCAGGCCGGCGCAAGAAGCTTATCGAGCGTTTCGAAAAGAAAACCGGTTACCGCCTCGTGAAACGCCCCCACCATGCGAAATGAGTTCAGATACAGCTTCCAGGATTTCAGCTCCATGCAGAGGCCGCCGGGAAGGTAGCAAACGGTAATACCGGCAAAATCGGGGTAGCCGGTGCGCGGGCAGACGCAGGTGAATTCCGGAAAGACGATCCGTACGATGCCGCTTCCGGTGCTCGCCGGGGAGAACGGGCAGGGAAAAGTTTCGATGGCGGGAAGCGCACCGTTTTTCACCGCGTCATCGAGCGATACGATGTCTTTGAACATTAAAATTTCTCCGCTTCCCCTTCATTTGCCGCCTCCACACTCGGGCGCCCATACTCTCTTTTGAAAAATAGCAGACGCAGCCGGGCGATTCAATATTTGATATGCCCCGTGCCATGATACGATGTATTTTTCCCCGCGTCCGGGTGCCTGCGCCGAACGGCGGTACCGGAGCAGAGCATTAGAACGGCATGGCAAGAGAAGAGGCGGCAATGAATATCGATCGGAGACAGGTTTCCGAATTTGAGCGGCAGTATTTAGACAACCTGACAAAAATATCCGTTGAGTCGGGCTCCATCGAACCGGCATTGTACCAGAAGTATAATGTCAAGCGGGGCCTGCGCAATGCCGACGGCACCGGCGTTCTCGTCGGCCTGACGAGCATCGGCGACGTGCACGGCTATATCGTGGATGAGAACGAAAAGGTTTCGGTCGAGGGCCGGCTGCGGTATCGCGGCATCGATATCGAGGAGATCGTACGGGGCTTCCAGGCCGAGGAGCGCCACGGGTTCCATGAGGTGGTCTACCTGCTCCTGTTCGGTCACCTCCCTTCCCGTGTTCAGCTCGGTCATTTCAACGACATGCTCGATACCTGCCGCGACCTGCCCGATGGGTTTACCGAAGACATGATCCTCGCGGCCCCGAGCCCGGATATCATGAACAAGCTGGCGCGGGCCATCCTTGCCTCGTACTCGTACGACAACAACCCCGACGATACCGGTATCCGCAACGTGCTTCGCCAGTGCATCGAGCTCATCGCGCGCTTCCCGACCATGGTTGCCTACGGCTACCAGGCGAAACGCCACTACTACGACAACAAGAGCCTCTATCTTCATAAGCCGCAGCCGGGTCTGAGCACGGCCGAGAATTTTCTTTACATGGTCAGGCCCGACTCATCCTTTACACCGCTCGAAGCGGAAATTCTCGACCTCGCCCTGGTGCTTCATGCCGAGCACGGCGGCGGGAACAACTCCGCCTTCTCCATTCATGTCGTGACCTCCTCGGATACCGACACCTACTCGGCCGTGGCGGCCGCGGTCGGGTCGCTCAAGGGGACCAAACACGGCGGCGCGAATATCAAAGTGGCGAAGATGTTCGAGGATATCAAGGCCAATGTCAAGGACTGGCAGGACGAGGACGAGGTCACCCGCTACCTGACGAAGATCCTCCGCAAGGAGGCGTTCGACCGGTCGGGGCTCATCTACGGAATCGGTCATGCGGTCTACACGCTTTCGGACCCGCGCGCCGTGATCCTGCGCGACAAGGCCGAAGAGCTCGCCTGTGAAAAATCCAGGATCGACGAGTACAAGCTCTACCGGACCGTGGAGCAGTGCGCGCCTCGCGTCATTGCCGATATCAAGCAGCAGACCAAGCCCACCGCGGCGAATGTCGATTTCTACTCGGGATTCATTTACAGTATGCTGAACATTCCGCGTGAACTGTATACGCCGATTTTTGCGATCTCCCGGATCGCGGGGTGGTCGGCGCACCGGATCGAGGAGATCGTGTCCGGCGGCAGGATCATCCGCCCGGCCTATAAGAGCGTTGTCAATGGCTCGCACTACCAGCCAATTGATAAAAGGTAGGGTGGGCGGAGGGAGGGAGCGTTAAAATCAATAAACGCTCCCTCCCTCCGGCTCTACCCGCCTTTGTTTTTCCCTGAAGCCTATCCTTTTTGCTTTTTTCCTGAGGCCTGCGGTCGAAGCCTGCTTTTTCCTTCCTGAAGCCTGAGGTCTGAAGCCTGAAGCCTATCCTTTTTCAAACCATCACGAAATGCACGTTTTTGATCATTAAATGGGGGTAAAAGTGGCGATATCGATCACGAAAACCCCTCTAATTGCACGAAATTTGCACGAAATTCATACTTAACTCATTGATTCAAATGATAAATCGAATTTTTTATTTTTAATGTGCTTTTTTTCCGGGCCTCATTCCGGCAAAATTTGCCGGTTTTTCGACCTCCAAGGGGCACCTCTCCGCCTCACCCCCGACCCCTCTCCACGGAGTGGAGAGGGGGGAACAAAAAATCAGATTCAGACATGGCTCACGCACAAGGTGCTGACGCTAAAACTCCGACAATGTCAAAGAACAAACCGCACCGGGGCACCATTCCGG
>CAZYYB010000131.1:0-7489 GCA_964651515.1 uncultured Fibrobacteraceae bacterium | reverse complement strand
TTTTAGCCAAAATAATCCTTGGAAAGTGTCCAAGAAAACTCCGGTGCGGCCCAGCCGAAGAAACAAACCAGCAGGACGAGGATGATTTTACGGAACATATTCGGGGATTTGGTCATAAGCGGCCGCTACCGGCAGTGTAAAAATACCTTATTTTCGGTACAGGCCTCTCCAACGGTCCGCCGGCCCGGCCGGCAGACTGCCTTATTGCAATTTACTCCGGTCCATTGTATTTTGCCATAGGGCATGGAGGGTTTTGAAAGTACTCCTCCAGGCCCCGGGATGTTACCCACCCCGTAGCAGCAAGCAGGCCGCCGGATGAAAGAATCCTACGTGCATGGCTATAACCAGCGAGAAACTATCCGGCTCCACGATCAGGCCTCGACCCTTGTCGACCTGCTCCCTGCCGATACGCGCTACCCCTCGGGGAGCCGCGTCCTGGAGGCGGGGTGCGGCACCGGGGCACAGACCGTCCCGCTGCGCCAGCTCTTCCTGCCCCCCTTGAACGGCAAGGACTCGACCGGCTCCACGCAGGTGTGCAACGTCTCCATTTCCCGGGATAGTGCGAATCCCGGCCGATGCCTGTTCCTCGATTTCGGATGCTCCACGGTCAGCACGCTCACGCAATGCTCCTACGGCATCCACCAGTATCTTTTTGTAGGGGATTTTTCGGGGAGGATGATCACCTGGTACAACTGCCCCGCCGGCGAAACGGCCTGGAATTTTCCCCAATGGTCGAACGCAGCGTCCTTCGCGGCGGCCAGCGGCTGCAACAGCAGCCTCGATGCGAACGCTCTCTACCTTGTAAATATTCAGAACGGCGGCAACCTGCAGGTGGTGCAGGGAACGGAGCTCGAAAATCCCTCCCTCTGGCTTGGCAATATCGTCGTGTTTCCCCAGAATCTCTCCGGGGACAGCCTCGGGGCCTACGATACTCCGGACCAGAGCCTCTCCGAAGAACACTTTGACCTCAAAATGCATATCTTCTGGAAAATGCATCAGACCCTGCAAGTGGCGATTATCGGTAGTTCTCAGGCGGAAGACGGGGTCGATTGCAGCCAGATAACCGGCGGCCTGGTCTGCGCCAACCTCGCCATCACGGGGTCCATGATACAAACCTGGTCGCATCTTCTGCCGGAGTACCTCCTCCCCCAGTGCCCGAATCTAAAGGTCATCGCCATGAGCGCGACACCGTACTGGCTGGCCGATTCCAGCGGGGAGAATACCGATGTCTGGGTGCCCGGTATCGTGCAGAGCGAAGGGTATGTCTACGACCAGAATCATAATTTCTGGCGCAATGGGGTACCCGCCCAATTCGACTCCCTCATGCAGATAGCGCATCCGTATACGATTGACGGTTTCGATACCCTGGGCCTGGCATACCCTCCCTGCCTTGGATGGGGACCGACTCCTCCCGTCCTCGGCGGCCGCACGGATTGGACGGTACAGGATACGATTTATATCCGTAATTTCAACACCGTCGCCCAGTGGGCGGCGGAATGTGCGGCGCTCCACATCCATTTCGTGCTGATCAACTTTCCGGAAATCCCGTCGGTACAGTATACCGGCCAGTATTTATGCTTCGGCCCCTCCAAGTCAACCGGCGAGGCGGTCATGCAGCAATTTCAATCACTCGCGAACAATAATCCGTATTTCCATTTTTTCGACCAGTTCCTTAATGGAAACCATGATTACGACAGCACGGAATTTTATCAGTGCAACCACCTCTGCCCCGGCGGTGCGGCAAAAATGGGGCAAAGGCTGGATTCACTCATTCATACATTTTTATAACGCACTAGACGGGGTCGACAACGATGCAGGGAAAAAAAAGCCAGCGCTCGCCATCCGACGCAATCGCCAAACCGGCCGGGGAAGGTTCTCCGAGAGCAGCGGCGACGGGCATGAAGAGCCCTTTCGCCCGGGAGGCGTTTCCCCTCCTCGTCCTGCTGGCCATGACCCTGTGGTATGCGGCGTGCAAGGTCGGCCTCATGCAGTGCAATCCGGGGTACACGCCCGCCGAAGACAAGGGAATGTTCTGGAGCGAAACGGCCTACCAGTACCGGTACGCAAAGATGTTCGCCGAGAACGACCCGCATACCTGGCAGACGCTGAAGAGAGATACCCGGCTCCAGTATCCCGAGGGCGTCGAGACCTGGAAGGATTACACCACCTTCATGGAGCCCTTCGACGGGCTGGTGTACCGTGCGCTCATTCCGAAAAGCGTCCCGTTCCACGTCTTCCTGCTCTGGTTCGTCGCCCTTTCCAGCTCACTGACCGCATTTCTCCTCTATGCGATAGCCTTTGCATTGTGGAAGGACCGGATCATCGCCTCTATCGCGGCGGTCTCATGGATGCTCATGCCCGCAAGTTTCATGCGCCAGGTCTCGGCCATTTACCTGAAGGAGGACTTTTCGCTCGTCTTTGTGGCCGCCTTCATCCTGCTGTTCATCGTGGGGATCGAGGATAAGCGGCGCCGCATCGCCATCCTCGGCAGCGCATCGCTTTTCATTGCGCTGGCTTCCTGGCACCTCTCCCAGTTTTTCTTTCTCCTGCTCATGGGATGCGCCTCGCTCTTTTTCATTTTCCGCACCGAATGGGAAAAACACTGGACCCGCACCATTCTCATCTACCTTGCCGGGGCGCTTGCCGCCGCCTGCCTGCCCGTGCTCCGCCAGCGCGCCTTCATCATTTCCCAGTCGATGATCCTCTGCTACGCCCTGCTCGCGGCGCTCGTCATCACGCCCCGATTCGCAAAGAACGGCCCTGCCCGGTGGTGGCAAAAAACGGTGATCCTCGGCGGCGTCTTCTGCATCATGGCCCTTATCGACCTCCCGTTCGCCGCACGTTTCAAGGAGTATGCCCATGTGTTCGAGCTCTTTATTTACAAGGTTAAATTCCTCGGCGTCATGCCCTCAAATCCCGCCCTCCTGCCGTTTGAGGCGCGCGTCTTCTGGGCCGGCGATTTCAACGGCGCGACATTCGACAAACTGATCACCGCCTTCAAATGGTATTCGCCCCTTATCGGCCTGGTGCCGCTCTTCTTCCTCATCGGCCTGGCCGGCAAAAAATTGACGCGACAGGAGCAGTTCCTCGGCGTACTCTTCCTGGGCGCCGGGTTCATCTACTGGCTGGTCGACCGGCTGTCGGTGTTCTTCGCGCCGATCCTTGCCCTCTGCCTCTGCATCGTGCCGATTCTTCTGCTCCGCAGCCTTGCAAAAAAAAAGGACTCCGCACGCCGCGTCGCCATCTCCCCGCTCGCGTGGATAGTATATGCCTTCTTCGGCACGATCATGATGCTCAATTTTATTATTGTCAACAAAATGAAACCGGTCATCGGCGAAATCGCCGCCAATAAAACCGAGCTTTTCGACTGGATACGCGCGAATACCGGCGCCGACGATCCGTTCGTCGGCAACTTCTCCGACGGCCCGATGATCCTGCTTTACACCGGCCGACCCGTGGTGCTTAACTCGCAGTACGAAAACAGTTTCATCCGCCGGCGCACCGTCGAATTCTACAAGGCCTATTTCGGTACCGAGGACGACCTCTACGCGTTCTGCGCAAAATACGGGATCCGCTACGTCATGGCGCGCGCGGCCGCGGCAATCGATCTGAAGCCCGGCGGCGACCGCTGGAGCGCCGCCTTCACCGGGCCTCTCCCGGAGAAATGCGCCGCCGCGCTCATCCAGTTCGCTCCGGAAACCATGACCCATTTCGCGCCGGTTTTCGACAATGCGCAGTACCGGATCGTGCAGGTCCTGCGCGAGGGAGAGAAGCCGGCGACCCCCTGGAAACGCGGCTACAACCCGCGGTTCGATCCGTCCCTCTTCGAGAAGAGCGGATCGTCATACGTCAATACCGATCTCTCGCTGAAAAAGATCGAGGCCGCCGACGAACTGCTGCGGGATGCCGGCCCGCTTTTTTCGGAAATGGTGCAGGCGTACCAGGCGAACGCACTTGACCGCGGCCGCCAGATAGCCGACCTGGCCCGCGAAAAGCTCCGCAAGGCGGCGGCGCTTGACCCGAAAGACTATATGATCTACTCCAACTGGGCGATCCTGGAAGCGGAAGGCGGCAATCCGGGCGAGGCGGTCAACAAGGTTGCGGTGGCGCTCTCCATCGCGCCGTCCGACCGCCTGCTCCAGCGGATGTTTTTCGACTTTGCCGGCAGGACGGCGCAGTGGGAGCTTGCGGAAATAGCCGGCAGGAAACTCCTCGGGGGACCCGTCAAATTTCTCCAACCGTCCTTTCCTGCTGCAGCAGATCGCCCAGGCGGCCCTGTCGAGAAATGAAAACGGCGTGGCGACAGCCTGCGCGGACAGCGCCCTGGCCGGAATCACCGCTCCCGACAGCTCGGGCTGCAACCGGGCGATGCTCTACTATATCCTTGCCGCGGCTGCTTTCCGGCAAGGCGAGGTGAAGCAGGCCCAGGCCGATCTGTCGGAGTGTGCGAAAAATTCGCCGGACCCTGAGGTTGAGAAGAGGGTCGAGGCGCTGATTGCGGAAGCGAATTCGAAGAAGGCGAAAGGGTGAGGGGGAAACCATGCAAAACGATCTTTTTCCGTGTTTTTTCCACCTAAGGTGAGCGTTGCGGGAGTGGAAATGCGCTTGCCAAAGGCAAGCATCGCCTTCCTGAAAATAGCAGGGGACCTCTCAACCGCTTCGAGGTCCCCGCAAATCCAACCACCTTGTAAGCAGGTGTTCTCTTACTTCTCTATGAGAACGACCTGATGTTTCTCAAGTCCGGCGGCCTTGAAATGGACAATATAGCGTCCCGCCGAGAGGTCGCAGTCCCTGAGCGCCAGGGAGTAGTGTCCCGCCGGAACCCCGGTGCGTTTTACAACGAACTCGGTCCTTCCAAGAAAATCGCTGAACGAGATCTCGACCGAGCCCGCCTTCACCAGCGAGTACGAGAGCGCATTTCCCATTACCGCGAAATCGGTTTTCAATCCGACCGGTGCGCTATGCAGAACGGCGGTCCCCGCTGTTTGGAACTCGTACATTCCCGACCAGAGCCCCGGCCCGGCATTATTCAACGCCCGTACCTGCCAGTAGTAGGTCAGGCCTCCGAGGAGATTGCCGACCGAGACGGTCGTTCCGGTTATCCCGCTCTGATCAAACACCGTCGTACCGGCGCCGAAGCTGAGGTTCGTGGCGACCTCCACCTCGTAGGTAGTGGCACCGACGGCGGACTGCCAGCTCAGACCCGCCGGAATCGGAACACTGGTGTTACCGTTGGTCGGAGAGGTAGGCTGCGGCACCCCTGCGGTAGCCATGACCGTCGTGAAGTTCCAGGCAGCCGACCAGTTGCCGGTTCCATTGGCATTGGTTGCATTTGCGGTCCAGTAATAGATCTGGCCGTTGGCAAGGCCGGAAAGGGCAACCGTCGGCGAGGTCAGGCCGGTTTGACCGAACACCGTACTGCTGAAACTGGAACCGGTCGAAACCAGCACACCGTACGAGGTCGCGCCGCCGACCGCTCCCCAGGTGAGGTTTAAGGATGTCGGCTGCACCCCTGCGCCGTTTGTCGGCGAGGTGAGTGCCGGACTGGCGATCATGGTGCTGAAACTCCAGGCACTTGACCATAAGGAAGTCGTCGCGCCGGTGACGTTCACCCGCCAGTAATAGGTGACATTATTGGCGAGGGAGACATTCTGGGAAAGTCCCGTGATGGCACTCTGGCTCAGCACCGTGGTTCCAAACCCCGAAGCGGTCGATACCTGAAGGGCATAGGAAACGGCGCCGGTCACCCCGATCCAGCTCAGATTAAGTGAAGTCGGCTGATTGACCGCCCCATTGGTCGGCAAGGCAAGCGGCGGGGCGGCGAACGGAGCGATCGTCGAAAAGCTCCATGCGGCGGTCCAATTGCTGGTACCGGTGGGGCCGGAGGCATTCGCACGCCAGTAATAGAGTGTCCCCCCGGCCAGGGTGGGCAGCGCCTGCGAGGTTGCGGCAATGCCGCCCAGGCCGAATACGGTTGATGCAAAGGTGCCGTCGGTCGACACCTGCACCGAATAGGAGCTGATGGGCGCACTGCCTGCGGCGGAGGCCCAGCTCAGTGACAGGCCGGTAGCGGAAAGGCTGCCGGTATTGTTGGTGGGTGATGAGAGAATAGGAGCGGCGGGAGCGAGAGTGAAGCTGCTCAGCGATACCGCGCTTGTCCCTACTGAGGGGGGAATCTGCGTCTGGTAACAGAGGGATATCCAGTCGGCACCCCGGTACACACTATCGACGCGAAATTCGTCCATGACGCCGTTAAAATAAGTTGACGGGTTGGTGTTATTCAGCCCCACCCAGAAGTTCGTGCAGTTGCCTTCGACTTTATTCTGGACCATGGTCGCGGTCTGGTTGGCGGCCGGAGCGCCGTCGATGCTGATATTTTCCGCCGTCTCCGTGGCACCGGTACCCTGGTATTGCCAGACGACATGATGCCAGGCATTGGTCGAAAGCGCGGTCGTCGTGTACATGGCCAGACCGTAATAGCTGTTGGCGGCCGAGGGACAGGTTCCCCCGCTGGTCTGGCTGCCCGTTCCGCTGCTGAAGAAAATCGCGGTATTGCCGCTATGCTGACGGGTAAGGTTGTCGCCTTTTGAACAAACCGGGCCGGCGTTGGCGCTGTTTAAATAGAACCAGCCGGATGCCGTCCACTGGTAGGCGAAAGCGGGATAGGCATTATTGCCGCTGGTGGCCGAATAATAGCCCGAACTTCCGTCGAAGGTTTCGCCGATGCCGATGCCCGAGGCGGTCGTGCCCGCATTCTGGGTTATGGTGCCGTTCAGGGTTCCGGTAAGACCGTTGGTGCTGGCATCGATCGCATTGCCCGAGGCCGCACCCGGGGCTCCGTTATTCATATGGTACACCAGGCTGAATCCATTTGCATTGGTCCATATCGCCGCCGGGTTCGACGGGGACCCGGAAACGCCTGCATTGCCGAAGTACATTTTAAAGGTCGTCGCCGTGCCGCTGATATTTACAACGGGAAGCATGACCCAGAATTCGGCATACAGGTTGGTCGGATCGAACCGTTCGATCTCGAAGGTAAGCGAATCGGTATAGCCGGTAAGCGAAAAACGGATGTCGTTCCCCGAGCTCTGCGCTGTTGCAAAAACGAGGGAGTCGCTGGCAGTGCCGCCGTTCGCGGTCTTTCCATTGAGGCGAACCAGGACGGGGAAATTCGCGACGGCGGTGGTAGTGCCGGTCGGGTTGACGGTAACGGTCCGGTTATAGGTCCACCCTCCCGAGGAAAACTGCGCGTAAATCCCGGACGGCAGTGCAAGGATGGAAAGTTGTACGGCCGCAACCGCCATTGCCGCCATGCACCGCATTTTTTTCACTGAAAAACCGACCCCCACCGCACCCGCCCGTTTCATGCCATGATTACAACTCATAGCCCTTCCTCCTTTTCACAAGAAAACTAGTGTGGTATAGATACGAATGCACTGCTGTCCCAACGTTTAGCACCAGGATCATTGTAACAACATGATATCAAATA
>CAZYYB010000130.1:0-7501 GCA_964651515.1 uncultured Fibrobacteraceae bacterium | reverse complement strand
AAAACGTTAAAGGTATCCCCCTGCTTGCTCGCCATGATCGTATCGGTCAAACTTTGCTGATGAAACTGCGCGGAAAACATCGGCGTGGAGGCCGTCGCCCCGTTTTTATAGGCCGACAGGATCCCGCCCCTGCCCAGCTGGAAGCTGTACCCGGTCACCGCCCCTCCGGAGGGAGGAACCGTCAGGCAGACCCACATGCCGGCCGTGGTGCTGTCGGTGGGACGCTTGAGCACGCAGGACGCGGTGAAGGTCGGCACTCTCGCGGCAAAGGAGTGATAGACGAGACCGGCGACCGACGGATTCTTATGCTGATTGGTCAAGGTGTAGGCGCCGTTCGAGGTGAACCGGGTAAATGAATCGGGGAAAATCTGACTCCAGTGCAGAGAGGTCTGCGCCGGATCGTTGAAATTATCGGTAAACGGGTAATCCTGAGCCCTGACCGTCGCAGCGGCCGAGACGATAAGCAGGAGAAAAATCCGGCGAAAACACAACTCCATGAACACACTCCTCCGGAAACGCCTGGCAATGGAAAGATAATTTAATGAAAATATAAGTTTTTCACACGCAGGTATCTCGCCTGAATAACGTTGCCCGGCAAAGACCCCTTATTCCACCCGATGCGGTACGAAAACGCATGGGGGGAGCCGAGGCGCCCTGCCCGACGGCTATACATGCCGGACAGGATATAGTATATTATTAATAGCGACAGGGAGGGTGAGATGAAAGCGATCGAATTTGTTTTCGGGCTCATGGTTTTCTGTACGACGGCGATCTGCCAGACCGCACCGAATCAGGGTTCGGCGAGCGAGAGCGCATCGTCGACGCTGCAAGGGGCCGCAACCCCGTCACCATTGACCATTCAGCATAGTTTGAGCTTCGGCATGGCGAGCGGCTTTGGGTCTTCCAGCCTGCAGTCGCAGAGTTTTTACTCGACACTGATGCAGTATAAATTTTCGGCGCCCGTGACGCTCAACCTTAATTTCGGCCTCCCGATATACTCGTCGTTTTCTCCCTATCAGAATCTGTCCGCGCAGAATCTCCAGTCGATGAACTACTTTAAAAACATTCCCTTCGAAGCCTCGCTCGCCTGGAAACCCTCGGACCGGCTCCAATTCAATTTCATGGTCGTCAACGCCCCCGCTTCTTCCAACCTTGGGTATGGCGTGTTCGGTCCCGGCCTCATGCCCTGGGGCAGATAACCTCAAGGAGCTTTTTAACAACTTCAAATTCTATTTCAACGTCTCCGCAATTATCGTCCGGCATGAGAGGGCTCCCCGCATGGCTTCCGCATGGCGCCTGTCGGCGGCGATGCCGATGATCGTCGAACCTGATCCCGTGAGAACCGCGGCGCTGCATCCCGCCGAGAGCAGCTCCCCCTTTATTGCCGCAAGCCTCGGGTAGCGGGAAAAAACACTCTCCTCAAAATCGTTATGCATGCAGCGGAATACGCTTTTGTCATCCCCGGCCGCGAGCGCGGCGCAGAGCGCCTGGGTACGCTTCCGTTCATGGCCTATGCGGGTATAGTCGAGCCCGGCATAGGCCTCGGCGGTAGGAACGCCGAACTCAGGGCAGGCGAGCAGGAAGGTAAAGGTGCATCCGGTATCGATCGGTTCGAGGCGCAGCCCGGCTTCGGAATCGAAAGCGCTCCCGCCGAGAAAATAAAAGGGAATGTCCATGCCGATAGTGCGCCCGAGGTCGATGCACTCGGCAATCGAAAGATGGAGCCCCCACAACCGGTTGAGGATGGAAATCGTGGTCGCCGCATTCGCGCTGCCGCCCGCCAGGCCGCCCTGCACCGGGATCCGCTTTTCCATCGTGATCCTGACGTGCCGGTCGATGCCGAATTTTTTCCTGAGGCGCGAGACGACCTTCAGGCAGGTGTTCCGTTCATCGCGCGGGACGAGCGGGTCGGCACATTCGATCGCGTCCGTAGCCGACTCCTCTATGCCGACGGTATCGCACAGGTCAATTTTATGCTTGACCGACCCGAGTTCGTGAAAACCCCGGTACGGTCCGTCGGGAATCCGGCGCACGATATCGAGGGCAAGGGTCACCCGTGTATACGATTGTTCGACGATCATCCCGCTCCCGAAGCCCCCGTCGCGCCGGAGGGCTTATCGCCCGAAGTACCTTCCCCGACCATCCCTCCCCGGTAACCGCTCATGGAGCGGTAAAGAGCCGGGGGGAGTTAAAATACCTGAAAGCCGCGGGAATGACAATCGTCCTTTTTGCCCCCGGCCGCGGTGACGAATCAGAATTCGATGACCACGACATTTGCCGCAACCGGGCCGCGACCGGAGGGCACGATATCGAAAGTCACGCGCTGACTCTCGCACAGAATTTTATAGCCCGCGCTCACGATGGACCGGTACGATACCCGCACCGTCGGCGAGCCGTCATCGGGATCGATGAAGCCGTCGCCGATGATATCGTTGAAGAGTCGAACGGTTCCGGTGGGCATGATGCGAAGCTCAGACGGACCCGGCGGGAGCGAGCAGCGAGGGCAATTTTTCCAGAAACGGCGGATCGATGACTCCCCGATCGGTAATAAATGACGTAATGTACCGGAAGGGGGTTACATCGAACGCGGGATTGTACACCTCGATCCCGATGGGCGCCGTGCGCCTGCCGAAGCCGCAGGTAATCTCCCCGGCCTCCCGTTCCTCGATCGGGATCTCCTCTCCCGAGGCGAGTGAAAGATCGAAGGTGGAGACCGGCGCCGCGACGTAAAACGGCACCCCGTGGGCATGCGCCGAAATTGCGAGACCGTAGGTACCGATCTTATTGGCCGTATCGCCGTTGGCCGCGATACGGTCGGCGCCGACGATGACGGCATCGATCTTTTTCTGCGCCATCACCACGGCCGCCATGTTATCGCAGATCAGGGTGACGGGAATCCCCGCACGGCTGAGCTCGAACGCGGTAACCCGGGCTCCCTGCAGAAGCGGCCGCGTCTCGTCGGCAAAAACGTGCATGACCTGCCCGCGTTCGAGCGCAAGATAGACCGGGGCCAGTGCGGTACCGTACTCCGAGGTCGCGAGGCCGCCCGCATTGCAGTGAGTCAGAATCGTCTTTTTTCCGTCGAGGAGCGCGAACCCATGCTCGCCGATGGAGCGGCACATTCGCCGGTCCTCTTCGAGGATGGCGACGGCCTCTTCGAGGAGCCGCGCCTTTATCCGCGCCACGGGCATGCCCGCCGCCGTCAGCGCGGAGGCCATCGCTTTCAACCGGTTGAGCGCCCAGAAGAGGTTGACCGCCGTGGGCCGGGAGGAGGCGAGGTAAGCGGACTTTTCGAGGAGCGCCGAAAAAAACGAAGCGCCGTCGAGCCCATCGGGCAGCGATCGTACCCCGAGGTAGAGTCCGAACGCCGCCGCAATGCCGATGGCGGGCGCGCCGCGGACCTTGAGCCGACGGATCGCATCCCACATGGACTCGACGGTCTCGATCCGTTCGTACACCAGTTCCGAGGGAAGCAGCGTCTGGTCGACGATCAGGACCGCGTTGTCAAGCCATTGGATTGTTTTCAGCGTCATGGTCCGCCCGGAAAGGGCTACTCCTCGTGTTTCTGTTCGGCCTTTGCCGAACTCTCGATGATCCGTTTCGCCTGTTCCGGCGGGACGGTTTCGTAATGGGAAAAAGTCTTTGAAAAGAACCCGCGTCCCTGGGTCAGGGAGCGCAGCGTCGTCGAATAGGTCTGGATTTCCGCCTCGGGCACCTTTGCCGCTATGGTTTCGTACTTCCCATCCGGCGTCATGCCGCTTATCTTGCCGCGACGCGACGAGAGGTCGCCCATGATATCGCCCGTATACTCGTCGGGCACCGTCACCTTCAGGTCGACGACCGGTTCGAGAAGGATCGGCGATGCCATTTCGAAGGCCTTCTTGAACACCTCCCGCCCGGCGATCTGGAAGGCGATATCCTTGGAGTCGACCGGGTGCGTTTTGCCGTCGACGAGCGCGACCCGCACATCGACGATCGGGTAGCCGGCGACGATCCCCTCTTCGAGTTTCGAGTGGACCCCCTTGTCGACCGACGGGCGTAGCGACTGGTCGATCACCCCGCCGACGATCTTGTCGACGAACTCGTACCCGCTCCCGCGCGGAAGCGGTTCGAGATCGATGAATACCCGTGCATACTGGCCGGCGCCGCCGGTCTGTTTCTTATGCGTATACTCCACATATTTAACCCCCCGGGTAACCGTTTCGCGGTAGGAGATTTTCGGCTGGTGCCGCTCCACCTCGACCTTGAAGCGATTTTTCAGGTTATCCAGGATGACCTCGGTCTGGATGTCGCCCATGCAGGAGAGGATCGACTGCTTGATGTCGCCGTGGAACTTATAGGTAAAGGTGGCGTCTTCCTCGTGCAGCTTGGCGAGGCCGACGCCGATTTTATCGTCATCCCCCTTGTTTTTCGCCGCAATCGCCACGCTGACCAGCGGCTCGGGAAAGACGGTCCGTGCAAGATGGACGCCGGCCGTCTTATCGACGAGCGTATCGCTGGTATGCGTATTCTTGAGCTTGAGCAGGCCGCCGATATCCCCGGCGCACAGTTCGGTGGTGTCGACCCGTTCCCTGCCGCGAAGGTAGTACATGTTGCCGAGCCGCTCGGTGTGCCCCTTCGCCGCATTGAGCACGTCGTGGCCGGTGGCGAGTTTTCCGCTGAAGACGCGGACCAGGTTGAACTCGCCGAGATGCTCCTCGGAGAGCGTTTTAAAGACGAAGGCGACTGCCGGGGCGGATTCGGAGCACGGAGCGGAAACCGGCTGTTCGTTATCATCGAGCGCCTCGACCGCCTTGCGCGAAGCGGCGGAAGGACCGACGGCGACGATCGCCGACAAGAGCCGGTCGACACCCATGTTGAGCGCCGCGCAGCCGCAGAAGAGCGGCTGGACGGTTCCCGAGGCGACCCCCTTCGACATCCCCTGCCGCAGTTCCGCATCGGTCAAGGTACCGTTCTCGAAGTACTTTGCCATGAGATCTTCGTCGGACTCGGCGATCGATTCCATGAGCGATTGGCGGAGTCCGTCGATCGTCTCGGTCATGGTAGCCGGAAGCGACACGGGGTTGCCGATGCCGCCGCCGTCCCTGGTGTATTCGAAAGCTTCACGGGAGATGAGGTCCACGACGCCCTTGAAGGAGGGGCCGCTGCCGATCGGGATGGTAACCGGGGCGACGGAGGTGCCGTAGGCCGCCTTCAGCTGGTCGAGCTTACCGGCGAAGTCGGCGTTTTCCTTGTCCATGCTATTGACAAAAAACATTCTCGGGATCTTCACCTCATCGATGATTCGCGATACGAGCTCGGTCCCGACCTGGATGCCGTCCTGCGCATCGACCAGCACCACGGCCGATTCCACCACCCGCATGGCGGCCTTCGCGTCGCCGAGAAAGTCAAGGAATCCCGGGGTGTCGAGAACATTGATCTTGGTCTCCTGCCACTCGCAGAACCCCAGATGCATGGAGATGGTCATTTTCCGTTCTTTTTCGTCGGAGCGATTATCGAAGATGCTGGTGCCGTTATTAACTCTTCCGAGCTTTGAGGTCGCTTTTGCGGTGAAACACGCCGCTTCGAGAAGAGAGGTCTTTCCAACGCCGCCGTGGGAGACGAGGCAAATATTACGAATCGCAGCTGCCGGGTATTTCTTCATGTAACCTCCGTCATGTATTGAGATACCCCTGAGACTGAAATCAGGGAGAATTTATGCTCAAAAATCGACAGGAAATTAATAAAAAATCGACAGGATTCTCATTAAAGAACAGATTATTTAAAATACACATTCAGGATAAGGGAGGGCAATAACAAATAAACAGGTTACCCTTTATAATATGAGGGAGAAATGCCGCTCCTCCCCGGGCGGGGACACCGCAAGGCGGGTTCCCCTCCCGGATAGTAACATCCCGAACCCGTAAAGATGCTACTTCATCGCCTTGTTCATCCACGCATGCGCGAATATCTCCGGCTCGCCCGACCTTATCACGTCGACTATCAGTTCGGCGACATATTCCGACGTATCGGCCGGCGGGCGACCGGCGGCATAGTCGTCGGTGGTTTCGGGCCGGGGCCCGTTCGAGACGAGGTTCTTGTAAAAGTCGCTCTTCGTGATATAGGGGTAGACAACGCTGACGGCAATTTTATCGTGTGCGAGTTCGGCCCGCGCCGTGAGGGAAAGGCCGTTCAGGGCCCTTTTGGTGGCCGAATAGCCGCTCAGCCCCGGCGCGTACATGAGAGCGGTGCCGGAACTGATATTCACGATCGCCCCGCCGCCCTGCCGGCGCATGACCGGGATTGCCGCCTGCATGGCGACCAGCGGGCCCACCACGTTCAGGTCCAGCAGTTTGCGGTACGCCGCTATATCGATGGTCTCCAGCGGGCAGTGCATCCCCCTGCCGGCGTTGTTGATCAGGATATCCAACCGGCCGAATTTCGCCAGGATTCGATCGATCATCTCGCGGACCGCACCTTCGTCGGCCATGTCCGCCGGGAAGACCGCCGAGCCGGGAAGCTCTCCGGATACCTGTTCGAGCTTATCCGTGGACCGCGCGTTGAGGGCCAGGACCGCCCCGTTCTTCGCTAAAAGCCCGGCGGCCGCAAGCCCTATCCCCGTCGATGCACCCGTGACCAGCACGACTTTATCCCTGATCTCCACGACACTCTCCTTTGTTACCGTTCGTTCTTCCGCCCGTCGAAGGAGTAAAATAGCAATTTTCAGAGCTTCCCGGCGGCTTTTTCACACGTACCGTATATCGTACTCTACCGATTTCAGAAGGCGCTCGGATCGAGCAAACTCCTCGGCGGTCGGGCCGGGCAGATCCGGATTATGCATCCTGGCCCTGAGGGACCGGAGGAACAGCCGCTCCTCGTCGTTCAGCTTATCAGGGTCGTAGCTGGTCCTCTTGCCCACCTCGATTTGAATCGCCGTTTCCAGGTACGCCAGCCTTTTTGCCAAGGTGTTTTTTTTCACGTCCATGCCTCCAGGTGATCTGGTCCGCAAGCAGTTTTTCCATACTCTCGATCCTCTGCTCAAATTCCCCCAACTCCTTGGTCCTGATATAGGAGGTCAGAAGGTAGCAGAGAACCTTCGCCTCCTTTCCGTCAATCTCCCCCCGCTGCAGCCGAAAGGCGATCCTGCCGAGAAGCTTGCGCGCATCGGTAATGTTTTTGATGCGCCGCGGCCTGGCCCGCACGATCACCTCCCGCATCTTCGGGGAGCCGTCGACCGGCTTTTCCGCCGGAGCCGGCCCATCGGGCAGGGTATCGGCATACCCTCCGTACGGTACTATCGCGCCCGCTTCGAACGGCAGCGCAGCCTCCCCATCGCCCGGGAAATTCAATCGTTCATCCATTCGGTACCCCCTCCCCGTTCGGGTTTGAAAATCCTTCCGTACCAAAATTCAAAACCATCACGAAACCGAAATTGAAACCATCACGAAATGCACGTTTTTGATCAAAAAATGGGGGTAAAAGTGGCGATATCGATCACGAAAACCCCTCTAATTGCACGAAA
>CAZYYB010000129.1:0-7552 GCA_964651515.1 uncultured Fibrobacteraceae bacterium | reverse complement strand
TGTCAAGACGTCCGGCAAGTGCCGTAAAAGGGCTATCCCGAACAGAAACTACTTAATCAGCGGCCCGACAATGAACAGATCCAGCTCGATCGCCACGCCGGCATACCTGCCCGCATCGATCGTAACCCGCCGGCTTCCCTCGGGGTCGACACTCTTTATGCCGTGCCCCTTCAGCAGATTTTTCCAGTCCCCGTCAAAAAATTTCCGCCCGTCCGCCGTCCCGCCGTTTTCGAACTGCCGGTTGATCCGGTGAAGATAGTTCGTCGCCGCCGCAACGGCCGGGCCATCGAATTTTTTTTCGGGCAGCATGACCACCAGGACGACATATTTGTCGGCCTTCGTAATATCGGGGTCGTCGACTAACTTTTCGTAACCCTTGCGGATTTCCGCCGAATGTCCCCTGATTCTGTCCGCCGTGGCAACGGCATTGAACTCGACGACGCATACCGCTTCTCCGGAAGGGTTGAGAACGGCGAGGTCATACCGTTTGTCCCACTCCCGGACGACGACGAAATCTCCGGGGAAAAAGCCGGATGGGCTTTGCGGATTCAGGTGGTTCCGCTGGAGCCGGTAGGCGATTTCATCCCTGACGGCGAGCTCGCACCTGCTCGTTGCCGCCAGAAAGGCGAACCGATGATCGTTGCTCTCTGCGCCAAGGTCCGGAAACAGTCCGGCGATTTCGGTGATGAAATTGAAGGGCGACATTATTTTATTCCTTTGCCTGCTTCTCTTACCACCACTCCGGTTTCGACTCCCGCAGCATCAGCCCCCGCGCGGCGAGCCGCGCATTCTTCCCTTCGAAGAGCGCCTTGTACACCTCCTGCGTGATCGGCATCTCGATGTCGAGCTTCTTCGCGAGCGCGTAGACCGATTTGGTCGTTTCGACCCCTTCGGCCACCATGGTCATCTTGGCAAGTGCGCCTTCGAGGTTCAGGCCCGAGGCGATGAGCTCGCCCATCTTCCGGTTTCTGCTGTGGCGGCTGGTGCAGGTGGTGATCAGGTCGCCGATCCCGGCCAGGCCGGAGAAGGTCGACGGCTGCGCCCCGAGCTTGCGGCCCAGGCGCATCATCTCGGCGATGCCGCGCGTCAGGAGCGCGCCCTTGGTGTTGTCGCCCAGGCCGAGGCCGTCGCAGATGCCCGCGGCGATGGCGATCACGTTTTTCACGCTGCCCGAGAGTTCGACGCCCCGCATGTCCGGGTTCGTGTAGACCCGGAAGGTCTCGGTTGAAAAGGCTTCCTGTACCGTGAGCGCAAGCTGCTGGCTCTCCGATGCGGCAACCACGGCGGTGAGGATGTCGCGCGACACCTCCTCCGCGTGGGAGGGGCCGGAGAGCACGGCGATGCGGCTGGTGGTCATGCCGGGAAGCTCTTCGAGGAGCACGTCGCTCATGAGCTTGAGAGTATTTATTTCGATGCCCTTGGCAACGATGACGAATCCGGTGATCGCCGCAAGCCGCTCACCCGGCAGCGATGCGGCGAGGCGCTTCATGGTGGCGCGCATGGTCTGGGCCGGAACGGCGGCCACGACGATCTCCGCCCCGGAAGCGGCCTCCGCGATATCGTTGGTGATGGTCACCTCGGGCGGTATCAGGATGCCCGGCAGCTTCGACGGCAGCTCCCGCTCGACGGCGAGCTTCGCCGCGACGACCTCGTTGAATTCCCACATGGTAACGGTGTGCCCGCGCTTGCGGAGCAGCACCGAAAGCGCGATTGCCCAGCTTCCGGCACCCAGTATCGCTATTTTCATGAACGCTCCCTGCTGACGTAGTCGCCCCTGCCCCGCTCGTCGGACGGCGCTCCCCGCTCCGATTTCTTGATGGCGCGAAAATCAAGCTTTATCGGGCACCCCTCGAAATCGTAGGTTGCATAGATCTTGTTTGTCAGAAATCTGACGTAGATCGGCACGACGTTTTTCGGGTTGGTGACGAAAAAGCGGAACAGCGGATACGGCGCATCGATCTGCCGCGCCCCGAGGAACCGCACCGGCTGGTTTGGAATTGCCGGATGCGGGTGCGCCCGCACCCAGGTGAAAACGTTGTCCTCGAACTCCGCGGCCGGTACGCGCATGCCCAGGCGCTCCTTGATCTTCATCGCCGTGTCGATGAGGGCGCTTATGCGGCGCCCGGTGATGGCCGAGGTGGCGAGCATGGGCACGGGCCGCAGCTCCAGGTAGTCGCGCTTGACCTCGGCGACAAGTTTGTCGAAGGTGTCGTTCTTCGATTCGACAAGGTCCCACTTGTTCCAGAGCAGCATCAGGCCCTTATGGAATTCGACCGACTTGCGCACGATCCGCAGGTCCTGGACCCCGATCTCGCCCGAGGCGTCGATGACCACGGCGCACACGTCGCAGCGGTCGATGCTCTTTATGGCCCGCAGGTTGAAGTAGTATTCGAGGTCTTCCTTGACGTGCGCTTTTTTCCGCAGGCCGGCCGTGTCGATGAGCACCACGGGTTTTTCCTTGTAGACGAGCGTCGAGTCGATGGAGTCGCGGGTGGTCCCTGCCTCGTCGTTCACGATCATGCGGTCCTGCCGGAGCAACCGGTTGACGATGGAAGATTTGCCGACGTTCGGCCTTCCCACGATGGCGATCCTCAGGGCGGTACGGTCCTCCTCCTGCGGGGCTCCCGGCGGGATGCCGAGCCTGAGCGCGAGCTTCGCCGCCGCATCGAGCAGGTCGGCCACGCCGCTGCCGTGCACCGCCGATACCGGCCAGGGTGCACCGAGGCCCAGGTTCCGGAAGGCGTCTATTTCGAACGGGGTGCGTGCCGACTCCGCCTTGTTGACCACGAGGATCGTTTTTTCGGTGGCCCGCTTCCGGAGCAGCTTCGCGAGGTTCTCGTCTTCGGCCGTGATCCCGGTGCCGGCTTCGACCACAAAAAGCACGGCCGAGGCTTCGTTCACCGCACAATCGACCTGGGCGTTGATCGAACGGTTGAGCGTCTCCCTCTCCGCCATCGTGACGCCGCCCGTATCGACGAGCGTGAACAGGGTGCCCTCCCAGCCGAAGGGCCGGTAGTTGCGATCCCGCGTTACGCCGGGCAGATCGTCGACCACGGCGGCTCGCTTGCGGAGAATGCGGTTGAAAAGGCTTGACTTGCCCACATTGGGGCGGCCGACTATGGCGATGATAGGATTCATGGGAGTCGAGAATAATTCCTGAACAGGCAGGAGTGAGTACCCCAAAATATACAGGTACTAAAGATACATAATTGCAGGACCGGCTGAAACGGACCTCTCCGGCACCCGGAACGATCACCGGGGTGGCGGAGCCGCCGCCCCGCAGAATTTACCGTATCGATTGTCCCTCGAAGCTATTTTTCCAACCTGCCATGGATAGTAACTGCATCGTCGTCTGCGGGCCGACCGCTTCGGGGAAAACGCGGCTGGGTGTGCTCATCGCGCGCAAGCTTGGTGGGGAGATCCTCTCCTGCGACTCGCGACAGGTCTACCGGGGTATGGATATCGGTACGGGCAAGGATCTGGCCGAGTACGGCGACCTGCCCTGCCACCTCATCGATATCGCCGATCCGGCGGAGATCTATACCGTTCACCGCTACCAGGCCGATTTCCGGCGCGCCTTCGCGGAGGTCACCGGACGCCGGAAACCGCCCGTGGTGGTCGGCGGGACCGGGCTCTACCTCGAAGCCGTGCTGCGGGACTATGCGGTCCCGGAGGTGCCCGAGCATGCGGCGTTCCGTGCCGGACAGATGCTGCGCGACCGGGAGTCGCTCGCTCGCGAGCTTGCCGCCTGCGCACCGGAGCTCTACAGGGTCACCGACCTGAACAGCCGCAAGAGGATCGTCCGCAGCCTCGAAATCGCCCGGTTCGGCGACGGCGCGCCGGGAAAAACCTCGCCGCAGGCGATACCCCTTCGCCCCCTCGTGCTCTGCATCGTGGTCGAGCGCCCGGTCCTGCGCGAGCGGATCGCGGCGCGTTTGCAGGCGCGGCTCGATGCCGGCATGGTCGACGAGGTCAACCGTCTCCTCGCCGCCGGGATCCCGCGCGAGCGGCTCGCCATGTTCGGGATGGAGTACAAGCAGGTGAGCCGGTACCTGTCCGGCGAGGTCGATTACGGCACCATGGTGGCCGAGCTCTGCCGCGACATCTGCCGCCTCGCGAAGCGGCAGGAAACCTGGTTTCGCGGCATGGAACGGCGGGGGACGGCAATGCATTGGATAAAAGAGGGGAATTTCGATGAGGCGATGGCGGTGATAGGTGAGGCGGCGGGTTTTAGTATTTTATCCTGAATTCTTTTCATTACTAGAGCCCTCTCCAAGGCCAAAACCCGATGCCGCTCTTCACTCTCCTTCTCCTGGCGCTCACGCTCTACTACCTCGCCGCCGTGCTGTTTTTATTGCGCGGTCTCCTTCGTCTGCCGCCGCCGGGAGAGCCCGCGAACCTGACCTTCTCGGTCGTCATCGCGGCGAGAAACGAGGATGAAAATATCGGCCCCTGCCTCGAAAGCATCTTCCGGCAGAGCCTGCCGGAAAGCCGGTACGAGGTGATCGTGGTGGACGACCGCTCTACCGACGCCACCGCCGCCGTCTGCGCCCGGTTCGCGGCCCGGCAGAAAAACCTGCGGATGCTTTCGGTCGCCGAAACACCCACGGGCATCGCCCCGAAGAAGTACGCGGTCTCGCTTGGCGTCGCCGCGGCGAAAAACGAGGTCGTCGTGTTCACCGATGCCGACTGCCTCGTATCGGACGCCTGGCTCGCGACCATCGATCGCTGCTTCACCGGATCGACCGGCCTCGTGCAGGGGATCTCCTACTATTTCAGGCCGGCGGGCATGGGCTCCCTGCTCTTCGGCCTGCAGGCGGTAGACTTTCTCTCGCACGGCATCGTGGCGGCGAGCGCGATCGGGGCGGGCATGCCGATCAATTCGAGCGCGGCAAATTTCGCCTTTCGCAAAGAGGCGTTCGACGAGCTCGGCGGGTACGGATCGGCCGCGGCGCGGGTGGTGTCGGGCGACGACGACCTCCTGCTCCAGCGCATCGCGGCGAGCAGGTGGAAGGTCGGCTTCATGAAAGCGGCGGCGAGCGCGGTCGCAACCGCCCCCACCGATTCCTTTGCCGGGATCTTCGAGCAGCGCAAACGGTGGAGCTCAAAAACCGTGAACTACTCGCCCCGGCAGATTGTTTTCCTGAGCGGGATCTTCCTCTACTACTGCGGCCTCGCCGCCGCGCTGGCCCTTGGGTGTTTCAGGCCCGGTTACCTGGCCGTTTTTGCGGGCATGCTCGCCGTGAAAATCGCCGGCGAATACCTCCTCATGCTGCCCGGCACGGCGGTTTACAACCAGAAAGCGCTGCGCCGGTACATCCTCCCCGCGTCGCTCCTGCAACTGCCGACCGTGCTCGCGGCCGTGGTCCTCGGGGTGTTCGGGAAGTTTTCGTGGAAAGGGGAGAGGTTTAAAAGAGAGGTGGGAAGATAAAGGCAAAGAAAAGATTTAAGGGGGGAAGTCTCCCCCTCGCTGCATCCCGGCCGAAGCGGCCGGTATTCCGCTGCCCTCTCCATGTGGACGGAGAGCATCTTTGATGAGGGTCGTCGGTGGGGCGGCGGACCCTCTGGCAAAAAACTGAAAAAGGATGGGGAAGAATAAATTTTGACTTTGTAGGGGCCGCCGTGCCGCATGCGAATTTAATAAATACGGGAATCAAGAAAAAGGCGATTAAAATAAAGTTAATTTCAAATAATACTTGGAAAAAGGAATTGCTCAGCTAAAGACCGGGACCCAGGTTTTTTTTTATCACCACCGCCTGGCCGCTCCGGTAAATCCTCGATTAATCCAGAGAGTAGAATAACGAAAATCATTATTCCAATTAAGGCCTTATATTAGAATAGCTGCTTGAAATCGGTCGGGGGAAATGGTATTATTACAATTAACCGGATAAATCAGATTAGCAAAATATCGTAGTACATTCTTTGGATTAGGCCTCTATGACCCGAGAGACCGGCCGATACACGACGACCTCAACGACGGACGAGACGGTGAATGCGTTCGTTCCCTCCCCTTTGCCGCCGAACCCTCCGCTGGAGATATCGCCCGCCCTGCAGGAGAAGCTCGACCAGGCACTGCTATCGATCGGCAGGCTGGATAGCATCACGTCACTGCTTCCCGACCCTGCCCCGTACCTCTACATGTATGTCCGGAAAGAAGCGGTCCTTTCATCGATTATTGAAGGCACGCAATCTTCGCTCTCCGACCTGCTGCTTTTTGAAATGGAAGAGGTGCCGGGTATACCGCTGGACGATGTGCAGGATGTTTCGAGCTATGTGGCCGCCCTCAACCACGGCGTAAAAAGGCTTCACGAAGGCTTCCCCCTGTGCGGCCGCCTGCTTCGGGAAATGCATGCGATCCTGCTTGAAAAGGGGCGCGGCTCTTCAAGGGACCCCGGCGAGTTTCGCCGGTCGCAGAACTGGATCGGCGGCACCCGGCCGGGTAATGCCCGCTATGTTCCGCCGCCGCCGGAAAAGATCGCAGCGTGCATGGCCGATCTTGAAAAATTTATCAACGATTCCCCCGGGCGAACCTCGGCGCTGGTCAAGGCGGCCCTCGCGCACGTGCAGTTCGAAACCATTCACCCCTTTCTCGATGGAAACGGCCGGCTCGGAAGGTTACTTATTACGCTGATCCTGTGCGCGGGAAACGTTCTTCACGAGCCGCTGCTTTACCTGAGCCTCTACTTCAAAACTCACCGGGACCAGTACTATGCTCTTCTCCAGAAAGTGCGTACCGACGGCGACTTCGAGGCGTGGATAAATTTCTTTGCCGAGGCGGTCCGGAATGTCGCGCAGCAGGCCACGACGACGGCGGCAAGCCTGGTTGTTCTCGGGAGAGAGGACCGGGAAAAGATCGGGAAGCTGAAGCGCGTCGCGGGGACGGTTTTGCGGGTGCATGGGGCTCTCCTTGAAAAACCCCTGCTCTCCATCCCGAAGGCGTCTGAGATGACCGGGCTGCATGCCGGGACGGTGATGGCGGCCATGGAGACGCTGCAAACGATGGGAGTGGTGCGGGAGATTACGGGGAAGCGGAGAAACCGGGCTTATGCGTATTGGCGATTTATTGAGATTATCGGGGAGGGGACGGAACCGCTGTGAGATTTCCGATAGAGTATTTCTTCCATAAAAAAGGCATTCATGGCCACTTCTCGCCACTCTTGAATTCCATCGATGTAGCGCTGCACAGCCTTGAAAAGAGGAAAACCTCCCGAAGGGTCATCCGTGGTATTTATGATTATCCCCGGATCGGTACGCTCATTAAAGGCGAGCTCGGACCGGATATTCAGGAGGTTAATTGTCGCTCATCACTGAGTGCGAACACGAAGACGGCAAAAAAAGTCAGCCACTTTTAGAAAGAATCGGGGACACGGCAAGGTAAGCCATGCACTATCTACAATAGAATCAACGAAATAAAGTTATTTTAAAAACCAGAAAAAATATATTGAATTTATCTTAAAAATAGTGTATATTACGTTAGAATACCTATCGTGCGGAGGAGTGGCAAATGGGGCGCTTAAAAATCGGTGCATCGGTCCCGCTTTATTTTCTTGCA
>CAZYYB010000128.1:0-7750 GCA_964651515.1 uncultured Fibrobacteraceae bacterium | reverse complement strand
TTACAAGCCGGCGCAGGAGTTCAAGGTTTCGAGCGAGGCGCTTGTCCAGATGCTGCGGGGTATGGGCATCGAGGTCAAGAGCCACATGAGCACCGTGGATGAGAACCTCCGCGAGGACATCAAGAAGAAGTTCGAAACCGAGCGCGCCTCGATAAAGCGTGAGTACGACCGCAAGAAGCTGATACTCACCAAGGCACGCGAAGAGATGGTTGTCAAGGAGGAGCCGGTCGCTCCGCCGCCGTCCGCCGCTCCCGCCCGCCCCGAGGGGGTATCCGCTCCGGCAGCTTCCCCGACGCGAAGCAGCGCCTTCGCCCCTGCCCGTTCCGCAACGCCCTACCGGCGCGAAGGGCCGCCGACGCACCGGCCGCTCGACTCTTCCGGCCGTCCGCCCTACCGGAGCGGCGAACCGCGTCGCGATACCTATATGCCCTCCCATGGAGCACCGGGCGTCCGTCCGTCACCGGCTCCCGGTGCGAGAGCGCCTGCACCGGGAGCCGGACCCGCCCCGGCTTCGACTGCCGCAAAACCCAAGGACCACGGCAGGAAGAAGGGCGGGAAAAAGCGGTTCGAGAAGAAGCCCGAGGTCAGCGAGTTCGAACTCAAGGCGAATGTGAAGCGGACCCTTGCGCGTATCGGCTCCGGCGTGGGGCGGAAAAAATACAAGAAGGAGGGGCTGTCCAAGGAAGACGGCCAGGAGAGCGAGCGCAAGGTGCTGCATGTCGCGGAATTCGTCACCGGGAACGAACTCGCGAACATGATGAACGTCCAGCCCTCCGAGATCATCGCCAAGTGCCTTGAACTCGGTCTGTTCGTCACCATCAATCAGCGGCTCGATTTCGAGGCCATCGAACTTCTTGCCGATGAGTTCGGCTACGATGCGGTGCTCATGACCGAGTATGCCGCCGACGAAGAGGAAAAGAAGGAAGAGGTGAGCGGCGCGCAGGTGCCGCGGGCGCCGGTCGTCACGGTCATGGGACATGTCGACCACGGCAAAACGTCGCTGCTCGACTATATCCGCAAGACCAACGTCATTGCCGGCGAGGCGGGGGGAATCACCCAGCATATCGCCGCCTACGAGGTCAGGACCGCGCACGGTCCGGTCACCTTCCTCGACACACCGGGTCACGAAGCCTTCACGGCCATGCGTGCACGCGGCTCCCAGATTACCGACGTCATCGTGCTGGTCGTGGCGGCCGATTCCGGCGTCATGCCGCAGACCCGCGAGGCCATCGATCACGCCCGCGCGGCAAATGTGCCGATCGTGGTGGCGCTTAACAAAATGGACCTTCCCACCGCCAATGCCGACAAGGTCAAGGCGGAACTGGCGCAGTACAACGTCCTCGTTGAAGACTACGGCGGCAAGGTCTCCTGCGTCGAGATCTCGGCCAGGTCGGGAAGGAACGTCGACAAACTTCTCGAAATGCTGGCGCTCGAAACGGAAATTCTCGAACTGAAGGCCGATCCCGAGGGCATGGCCCGGGGCGTGGTCATCGAATCCGAGCTCGACAAGGGTCGGGGGCCGGTCGCGACCGTCCTCGTTGAGAAGGGGACGCTGCGACGGGGAGATTCATTCGTCACCGGAATCCACTACGGTCGCGTCCGCGATCTCCTGAATGAGCGCGGCTCGATCGTCGAATCCGCCGGTCCTTCCCGCCCGGTGCTCGTCCTCGGCATGACCGGGACGCCGCAGGCGGGCGATTCGTTCAAGGTCGTCGAAGATGAAAAAACGGCCCGTGAAATCGCGGCTCGCCGCCGCCTTGCCGCGAAGGAGCGTGAGCTGCGCCGGATCGGCACGGTTTCGCTCGACCACCTGTACGAGCAGATCCAGGCCGGCGCCGTCCAGAAGCTCCACCTCATTATCAAGGGCGATGTCGACGGTTCGGTCGAGGCGCTCGCCGATTCGCTCGAAAAGCTCAGTACCAAGGAGATCAAGGTCGGCGTGATCCACAAGAGCGTGGGGGCGATCAAGGAGAGCGATATCATGCTTGCCGCCGCCTCGAACGCGCTGATCATCGGGTTCCATCTGAGCCCCAACAGCAAGATCCGTGAACTTGCCAAGAGAGAGGGCGTCGACATCCGCACCTACCGCATTATTTATGAGGCGGTCGATGCGGTGCGCAGCGCCATGGAGGGGATGCTCAAGCCCGAGCTGCGCGAGAATATCCTTGCCAATATCGAAGTGCGGAAAGTCTTCAAGGTGACCAAGGTCGGCCTCATCGCCGGATGCTATGTCGCTTCCGGGACGGTGACGCGCGGCAGCAAGGCGCGCATCACCCGTGACGACGTGGTGATCGGCGAGACGAAGATCGGCAGCCTGCGCCGCGTCGCCGACGACGTGCGCGAGGTGCTGTCGGGTCAGGAGTGCGGTATTACGCTGGATAATTTCCATGACTATCGCGAGGGCGATCGCATCGAAACGTACGAGGAGATCGAAGTCGCCCGGAAGCTGTCCAGTACCTAGGCCTCTGAGCGGCACAACCACCTGAAGGAGCGGAAGTATCCGATGCCCGCATCCCATTTCCATATCGATCGGCTGCGCGAGCAGCTTCAGCATGAGATCGCCGCGGTCATTGCGCGCGAGATGCGCGATCCGCGCATCCCGTCGGTCGTCACGGTCACCCAGGTCAAGCTTGCGCCGGATACGCGAAACGCCACGGTCTTCGTCAGCGTCCTCGGCGACGCGACGGTGAAAGCCGAGGCGCTGAAGGCGCTCACTACCGGGGGGGCGTATATCCAGCGGCTGGTCTCGGCCCGGATAACGGTCAAGCACTTCCCGCACCTGGTTTTCAGGCTGGATGAATCCATCGAACATAGTCAACATATCAATGAGCTTCTAAAAGAAATCAGCGATGACCTGGAACAGCCTTCGCAGTCTGATTGATCGGAACGATTCTTTCCTCATCTCTTCGCACCAGAGTCTGGACGGCGACTGCGTCGGCTCCCAGCTCTCCTTCTATTGGTATCTGACGTCGCTCGGCAAGCGGGCGGTCATGTACAACCATGACCCGGTGCCGCCGAAGTTCATGTTCCTGCCGGGAGCCGGGGCGATGGTGACCACCCTGCCCGGAGAGCCCTTCGATGTTCTCGTGGTGCTCGATTGCTCGAACCTGACCCGGCTTGGCTGGGATACCGGGAAATTTGCGGGCGGGCCCATCATCAATATCGACCACCACCGCGACAACGCCTCGTTCGGCACGGTCAATATCGTCGAGGTCGGCGCCGCGGCGACCGGGGAGATCATCACCCGCTTCTTCGACGAACAGGGGATCGCCTACCCCCCCGAGATCGCCGAGGCGCTCTATACGGCGGTCCTGACCGATACCGGCGGCTTCCGTTTTCCCAATACCACGAGCGGCATCCTGCACCTGTGCGGAACTCTCGCCGAAAAGGGCGCCGTCCCGCCGAAAATCTACGATAAAGTTTACGCATCGAACTCACCCGCCGGCCTGCTCCTGCAATCGCGCATCTGGTCGAGCCTCAAGTTCTATTTCAACGGCAGGGTGTGCAGCCTCGAAATGCCGATGTCGGTGCTCGACGAACTCGGCGCCCTCTACAGCGACAGCGAGGGGATGGTCGATATCACGACGACGGCCGCGGGCGTGCAGGTGGGCATCATGACCAAGTATACCGACACCGAAACGCATTTCAGCCTCCGTTCGCGGGGAATGGTCGACGTCGGGCGGATCGCGCAGAAAATCCCGGGCGGCGGCGGTCATTCGAGCGCCGCGGGATGCACGCTGCAACTGCCTCTCGACCGGGCGCTGGCCGCCATGCTTGCCATTGTGGAACAGGAGCTCCGTTGACGGTCGGTGCCGGGGGGTTCCTGTTCATCGATAAGCCGGCGGGGCCCTCCTCATTTGCCGTGGTTTCCGCGGTGCGGCGCGCATTCAGGATCAAGCGGGTAGGACACGGGGGCACGCTCGATCCCGCCGCGAGCGGGCTTCTGGCGGTCGCGCTCGGCAGTGCGACGAGGCTTCTGCCCTACGCTCCCCTGGAGCCGAAACGCTACCTGTTCGGCATCCGGTTCGGCGTCGAGACCGATACGCTCGACTCCGCCGGTACGACGACGAAATCCGGCGGTGGTGTGCCCTCGGAAACGGCGCTCAGGGCGGCGCTGCCGTCGTTCTGCGGGAGGATCATGCAGGTCCCGCCCGACTACTCGGCGGTCAAGATCGACGGCGTTCGCGCCTACCGCATGGCGCGCGCGGGAAAGACGCCGGTCATCGAGCCCCGTCGGGTCGAGGTCCATTCGCTTTCGCTCCTGGCCTGGGATGAGGGGTCGGGCGAGGCCCGGCTTGAGGCATCGTGTTCGGGGGGCACCTACGTGCGATCGCTGGCGCGCGACATCGCCGCAATGCTCGGTACCTTTGGGCATGCGCATTTTATCCGCAGGACCGCGCTCGGGCCGTTCCTCGTCGCTACCGCGACCCCGTTTGATAAATGCAATCCGGCCGACGCTTCGGTCGTTTCGCCGGAAGAGGTGCTGCGGGGAGTGCCCCGCTTCGCGGTGGGGGAGGAACTGAAGCGGCGGATTGTCGCGGGATGCGACATTCCCCTGGCCGAGGCGCCCGGTATCGGGCCGACGATGGGCGGGCCGGCGCTTGCCGTCGACCTCGACAACGCCATCGTCGCGGTCATGGAACCCGGGGCCGCGGGGTATCTGCATCCGGTACGGGTTTTCCCGGACGGGTCGCCCCCTTTGCAGCGGCAGAAGGCATAGAAACTATGCGCATACTATCGATTGACGATGCCCTGCCGGCGAACGAGTCCACGGTTCTGACCGTGGGAAATTTCGACGGCGTCCATTGCGGCCACCGGGCGCTTCTCGATACGGTGGTGAAGCGGGCCCGCGCCGCGGGCAGGCGGGCGGCGGCGGTCACCTTTGAACCGCACACCCGGCTTGCCAATGTGGCGGGGGCTCCGGAAGGCGGGGGGCATGAAATTCTCACGACCTTCGGGGAGAAGGCCCGTCTCCTCGAACTTTTCGGTCTCGACTACCTGGTGAAGGTCCCCTTCGATGCGGCTTTCAGCCGCAAGGGTCCCGAAGAGTTCATCGGCGAGGTGCTCGCCGGCAGGCTTCACCTGGCCGAATGGGTGCTGGGAAGAGGTCATGCGGTGGGGCGCGACCGGACCGGCGATGAGATTTTTTTGCACGCCATGGAGGGCAAATACCATTTTAAGACGTTAATCGCTGAACTCCTCTCGGTGGAAGGGCAGGCTGTTTCTTCGACCGCGATTCGGGAGCTTATCACGAACGGGCGCATTGCTGAAGCGGTTGCGCGGCTCGGGCACCCTTACTTAATCAGTGCGGTACGAACCAGGGGGATACGGCTCGCAACGTCACTGGGGTACCCTACCCTCAATTTCAGGAGTCCCCCCTCGCGGAAGGTCATTTCCCCGGCCGGCGTGTATGCGGCCGAACTGGAGTACGGAGGAAAGCTCGAATACGGGGCGCTTTATTTCGGCGGGTGTCCCACCTTCGGCGGGAACCGGGAGGTCCATTTCGAGTTTCACTCGTTCTCGGCGAGCGTCGGAGAAATTCCCGAGGGAAGTACCGCCGATATCTGGATGCATTCATTTATCAGGGCCGACCGGGTGTTCGCGGGTTCCGCAGAGCTGGTCGCGCAGATCAAAGACGACGTGGAAAGAATAAAGACCTATTTTACTAAGGAGAACAGGCGATGGCGTTGACCAAGGTACGCAAGGAAGAACTGGTAAAAGAGTACGGTAAGGATGAAAAGGATACCGGCATGACCGAAGTGCAGATCGCGCTTCTGACTGAGCGTATTAACCAGATTACCGGGCATTTGAGCACCTTTAAAAAGGACCATCACGGACGGACCGGCTTGCTGCGGCTCGTGGGCCAGCGTCGCTCGCTCCTCGATTTTCTCGCGGATGTCGATGTCGAGCGGTACCGTGCACTGATCAAGAAATTGAATATCCGCAAGTAAAAGATGACCCGCATTGAGCCCCCTCCGCGCCCGGCCGAAACGGCGGGCAGGGGGCAGTTGGTCCCCGGCGAATGCCGTTGCGGCCACAGGTAGCAAATTCCATAATCAACAAAAAAGACTGAGGTAGTACATGTCATTACAAATCGTAGAACAGGAAATTGCCGGCACAAAAGTAACGCTCGAAACCGGCAGGCTGGCCAAACAGGCCGGCGGATCGGTCCTCGCCAGGATCGGCGATACCATGGTTCTCGCCGCCGCATGCAGCGGCAATGAGACGACGCAATCCTTCTTCCCCCTCACCGTCGAATACATCGAAAAAGCCTATGCCGCCGGAAAAATTCCGGGCGGCTTCATCAAGCGCGAAGGACGTCCCAGTGAAAAGGAAGTTTTAACCGCACGGCTTATCGACCGCCCGCTGCGCCCGCTGTTTCCCGACGGCTACCGCAACGAAGTGCAGGTCATCTGTACCGTCATGTCGGCCGATGAATCCTACAGCGCCGATGTCATGGCCATTACCGCCGCATCGACGGCGCTCTGCCTCTCCGACATGCCGTTTCCGGAACCGGTTGCCGCGGTGCGCATCGGCCTCATCGAGGGCGTGCTCAAGGTCTTCCCGACGCTCGGCGAAACCGAGGCCGGCGGCCTCGACCTCGTGGTTGCCGGGACCGAGAGCTCGATCATGATGGTGGAGGGCGGTGCCTGGGAGATCGGCGAAGACGTTCTCGTCGAGGCGATTCTCCTTGCGCATGAGGAAATAAAGAAAATCGTCGCCATGCAGAAGGACCTGATTGCAAAGTTCGGCGCGCAGCCGAAGACCTTCGTCGCTCCGGTCACCGATCCGGAACTCATTGCCGCGGTCGGGGCGCTGGTCAAGGACCGGCTCCACGAGCTCAGCTTCCAGGGCGATAAAAAGATCCGTTACGCCGGCGTCAAGAAACTGCTTGACGAAGTGCAGCTCGCGCTGGCCGAGAAGTATCCCGAGTCCTCGGGCGCAATTTCGGCCATTTTCCACGACCTCGAAAGCGCCGACATCCGCAAGACCATCGTCGACTCGAGCGTCCGCATCGGCGGCCGCGGTCTCGACGAGATCCGGCAGATCACCTGCGACCTCGATCTTCTTCCGCGTGCCCACGGCTCGGCGCTCTTTACCCGCGGCGAAACGCAGGCGCTTGTCGCCACGACCCTCGGGACCAAGCTCGACCAGCAGCGCATCGACAACATCCAGGGCGCGTACGAAAAAACCTACATGCTCCATTACAACTTCCCGCCCTACTCCGTGGGCGAGGTCAAGCGGCTCGGCTCGGTGAGCCGGCGCGAAGTCGGCCACGGCAACCTCGCCGAACGGTCGCTTTCACCGGTGCTGCCCGATGAGAAGAGCTTTCCCTACACTATTCGCGTGGTGTCGGAAGTGCTCGAATCGAACGGCTCCTCCTCCATGGCAACGGTCTGCGGATCGTCGCTCTCCCTCATGGCCGCCGGCGTGCCCATCAAGTCGCATGTCGCCGGGGTGGCGATGGGGCTCATCCAGGAGGGTGACCAGGTGCGCATCCTCACCGATATTCTCGGCACCGAGGATCACATCGGCGATATGGACTTCAAGGTTGCGGGTACCCGGGACGGCGTCACCGCGGTCCAGATGGACATCAAGGTCGCGGGCATAACGGCCGAAACCATGAAACAGGCGCTCGGCAAGGCCCACGATGCGCGTCTGCGCATCCTCGATATCATGGAAAAAACCATTCCCGCATCGCGCAAGGAGCTTTCGGCCTTCGCCCCGCGCATCAGCACCATCATGATCG
>CAZYYB010000127.1:0-8082 GCA_964651515.1 uncultured Fibrobacteraceae bacterium | reverse complement strand
GTCAAGACGTCCGGCAAGTGCCGTAAAAGGGCTATCCCGAACAGAAACTAATTATGATATTACTTGGAATACTTATAGCAATAATAGTAATGGAAAGAAAATGAATGGAAATATAATCCCGCTTCCTCAGAAAGAGGCTTTGCAGCTATCATTATTCGTTCATGATAAACGGAAGCGATATAGAATTGCCAATGCAAAATGATGCATATTGGTAGCGTAATGAAAGCTACAGTATACTTCACTATCAATTCTTAATCGCAGGAAAAGCATGAGCTCCCTAAGAAGAGGGCGTTGCGGGAGTGGAAAGGGTGTGTCGGAGACGCTCTTCGCGGCTCCGACCAGGGGAAACCGCGTAGCGGTGTCCCCCCTGCGTAACTAATTTAAACGCTACCGGTGACCGCCGCCATGGCCGCCGCCGCTAAAGCCTCGGCCACCACCGTTGAAACCGCGCGAACCGCCACCGCCGCCCCGGCTAACCGGTCCAGCCGACCGAAAGCCAACCGAACCTCTCACGCCGATCCCGCGACCATAGTAGCCGCCCCGTCCTCCCCAGCCATAACCGTAGTAACCCGGTCCCCAGCCCCAGCCTAACCCCAGACCGAAATAGGGTCCATAGTCATAATAGTACGGATCGGGATAGACCGAAACCTGGGGAGGGGTAACGACGACCTGCGTGTCGGGAGCCGTATAGGGAGCAGCGTAAGGCTGCTCTTCCGGTTGCACCGGATAGGAACCGTTCCCCCCCTGGCCGGTGTAAGCCGCCGCGCTCCCCTGATGCTTCAGAGCCGCGCTAATGACCGATGATGAGACACCCAGCTTGTTGAGCTCGATGATCTGATCGACGGTCAGATGAAAGGGACCCCTCGCCGCCTCGACATAGGAACCTAAAACCTCTGCGTCGACCCCGGACTTTGCGAGCCGGATCAGATCGTTCTCCTGGGTTCCGGCCCAGACGCTCCCCCAGGCCAAAAGCAGCACGCCAAATCCAATCAGCTTTTTCATAGAGACGCTCTTTTCATTGCACTTCGTTTAAACCTGCCCCGCTCATACATTAGTCCGCCGCATCGGTCGGTATGTGACATCGGGAGTCGAAATGCTTTCCATGGCACCTACATTTATAGTATGCACTATTCATGCCCCGATTAAAGTACGGGGCAGCGGAGGGGAAATTACAGGGGTGATCGGCAGTGAGAGCGAGAGATGTCGGATATGGTGAGATCTCTCTCGTCGATCATTCTTCGTACCGCCGGGCCGGAGCCGTGCTTCTGTCTTGACTTGAGAACCTGAATCACCTATATTCCTCAAGGAGATCGGCAGACACGGAGCGACACGGGTTTCACCATGAGGCGGATGCGCGAGGAGGACGACATGGGGAGGAATCAGGCAGGCTCGCCGGAAGGCGAGTCGCCCTCTCTGCTCATCGATGCGAGAATCAGGGAGCTCGGCGACTGGCGCGGCAAGACGCTTTCCCGGGTCCGTTCCCTGATCAGGCAAGCCGACCCGGAAGTCGTCGAAGAGTGGAAGTGGAGAGGGGTCCCGGTGTGGTCGCACCACGGAATGATCTGTACCGGTGAGACCTACAAGGCCGTCGTGAAGATGACCTTCGCCAAGGGCGCCTCGCTGCCGGACCCGTCACGCCTTTTCAACGCAAGCCTCGAAGGCAACACCAGGCGCGCGATCGACCTTCACGAGGGTGAGGATATCGATGAAGAGGCTTTCAAAAAGCTCATCCGGGAAGCAGTTACCCTGAACGCTCCCCCAACTCGATAGGTGCAGCCGACCCGGCCGCAGCCCTGCATCAACCCCCTGCCGTTTTTGGAACACCCGCTCCCTGCATAGTATTATTTATCCTTATGCATGGTGAACCATGACCTCCGGGCCCCGCTGCCTTTTCCTCGTATCATTCCCGGCACTCCTCCTGCTCCTCTGCATCGACTGCGGCAGGGAGAGTCCGGTGCCGGAGCCGCTCATCGTCTGCTCGCAGAGCGGCTCCGGCGCGACCCCCAACGCCTCCCGCTTCGGGCTGTTCGCGCCGGAGATGTATCAGGGCTACGACGCCTGCGTCGATTCGCTGGCGCGGGCTTTCGGGGTGCGGCCGGGCTACTATCTATGGTTTCAGGCGATCGGCGACCCCTTCCCCACCTCGGTCGTCGTGTCGAACACCCTCCGTTCCGCCGCCACGGTCATCAGCCTGAGCCTCTCCGACACCGGGGCCGATTCGCTGCGCAACGATACCCTGCTCCGGGAGATAACGCTGGGGCTGTGGGACAGCGTTCTCGACGTTTTTGCCGATTCCGCCGCGGCGACCGGCGTCACGATTTACCTGCGCTTCGGGTATGAGATGAACGGCACCTGGTTCCCCTGGGGCGGGAAGGCCTCATGGTTCATCGCGGCCTGGAACCATGCGCATGCCCTCTTCGCCCTGCGGGGCGCGACCAACGTGCGCTGGCTCTTCGCCCCGGGCATCGTCTGGGACGGACTCACCGTTGCGGCCGACATCCTTCCCTACTACCCCGGCGACTCGGTAGTTGACGGAATCGGGCTCGACGGGTACAACTACGGCGATAACTACGACCAGTGGCACCATTGGGAGTCATTCGGTTCGGTTTTCGCCACCTCGCTCCAGGGAATTAAAAATCTCGGCAAACCGCTCTGGATCACCGAAATCGGCTGCCCCACCGATCCTCGGCGGCCTGCCTGGCTCGGCGATCTTTTCACGTTCATGGACGAAAACCCCTGCATCGAGGCATGTCTCTACTTCAACGCCCACAAGAGCGGCGAGCCGGACTTCCGGCTGCAATCGGACACGGCCTCCCTCGACAGGACCCGGGCCTGGCTTGCCAGGTAGAGAGAATTCCGGCCGCCTCCGCCGCCTCTTTTCATAACCCTTGCCCCGGATCTTTGACTTATACTATTTTAAGGCCGGGCAACCACCGCACTTTTACCTATCCAAGATGGTCTTTCCGCTGTTTTTGGGAACGATCCCGGTTTGCAGTCCCTTCGGAGTGCTCAGCGGTTTTGGGAGTGTTCAAAAATCCCGGCGAGCTATTATTGTCCATCCGGGATGCGGGAAGCCACCTGCCCGGCGACGGCAATCGGGACAAGCCGATTGCCGATAATACTTAAGAAGAGGAGTAGTGAGATTTCATGAATGCAGTCGACTTACTCAGCCGCATGCGGAACATCGGGATCAGCGCGCACATCGATTCGGGCAAAACCACGTTAACCGAGCGAATCCTTTTTTACAGCAATAAAATTCACGCCATCCACGAGGTGAAGGGCAAGGACGGCGTCGGCGCAACCATGGACTCCATGGATCTCGAAAGGGAGCGCGGCATTACCATCCAGTCCGCGGCAACGAACGTTGAATGGCTTGAACACTCATTCAATATCATCGACACTCCGGGACACGTGGATTTCACCATCGAGGTCGAGCGCGCCCTGCGGGTGCTCGACGGCGCCATTCTGGTGCTCTGCGCGGTGGGCGGGGTGCAGTCGCAATCGATCACCGTCGATCGCCAGCTCAAGCGCTACAACGTTCCCCGCGTCGCATTCATCAATAAGACCGACCGTTCGGGCGCCGACCCCTACCGCGTTCAGCAGCAGCTGTGCGAAAAGCTCGGCCACCATGCGGTGCTCGTGCAGATACCGATGGGCGTCGCCGAAAAATTTGCCGGCGTCATCGATCTGGTCACCATGAAGGCACTCTACTTCGACGGTAAGAGCGGCGAAACGGTCCGCGAAGCCGAGATTCCCGAAGAGTTCATTACCGAAGCGCGCGCCAGGCGGGAGCAGCTTATGGATTCGGCAACGCTCTATTCCGATGAACTGGCCGAAGCCTTCCTCGAAGGGAAGGAGACCGTGGAACAGGTATGGGCCGCCATTCGCACGGGCACCATTTCACTCAAGATGACCCCGGTATTCATCGGCTCCGCCTATAAAAACAAGGGAATCCAGCCGCTTCTCGACGGCGTGGTAAAGTATCTTGCCGCCCCGATCGACCGCGAGAACCAGGCCGTGGACCTCGATAACAACGAAGCGCCGATCATGCTCAAGGCCGACCCGGCTCTTCCGCATGTCAGCCTCGCCTTCAAGCTCGAAGACGGCCAGTACGGGCAGCTCACCTACATCCGTATCTATCAGGGATCGGTCCGCAAGGGGATGGAGCTCTTCAACACACGCAGCAACCGGCGATTCAAGGTCGGGCGCCTCATCCGCATGCATGCAAACTCCATGGAAGATATCACCGAAGCGACCTGCGGCGACATCGTCGCGCTCTTCGGCGTCGACTGCGCCTCGGGCGACACCTTCACCGAGAACGACATGAACATCGCGATGACCTCGATGCACGTGCCGGAACCGGTCATTTCGCTGGCAATCAAGCCGCGCGACCGCAAATCCGCCGACTCGCTGGGCAAGGCGCTCAACCGTTTTACCAAGGAAGACCCGACCTTCCGGACCTTCGTGGACCAGGAGTCGAACGAAACGGTCATCCGGGGCATGGGTGAACTCCACCTCGAGATTTATATCGAACGCATGCGCCGTGAATACGGCGTGGAGCTCGATACCGGCATGCCGCAGGTGGCCTACCGGGAAACCATCACCCAGGCCGTGAATTTCGACTACACGCACAAGAAACAGACCGGCGGCTCCGGACAGTACGCGCGCGTCGGGGGCATCCTCGAACCCAACGCCGAAAGCAACTACGAATTCGTCGATATGATCAAGGGTGGCGTTATTCCCATCGAATACATCCCGGCCTGCGATAAGGGTTTCAAGGCCTGCCTCGCCAAGGGCAAGGTCATCGGTTTTCCCATCGTCGGGGTTAAATGCACGATCAACGACGGGAACTCCCATCCGGTCGATTCCTCGGACATCGCGTTCCAGCTCGCGGCAATCGGCGGCTTCTGGCAGGCGTATGAAAAGGCAAAGCCCGAGATCCTCGAACCGATCATGAAGGTTTCGGTCGAGGGGCCGACCGAATTCCAGGGGAACATCCTCTCCACCATCAACCAGCGGCGCGGCCTCATTGTGAGTTCCACCGAGGAGACCAGCTTCTGCCGGGTCGATGCCGAGGTACCCCTGAGCGAAATGTTCGGCTACTCCACCTCGCTGCGCTCCTGTACGCAGGGCAAGGCGGAATTCACCATGGAGTTCCTGAAGTACGGCAAGGTGCCCCTCTCCATCGCGGAAAAACTCAGGAAAGAATTCCTGGAAAAGAAGAAATAGGCCTGGGGTTATTTTTCGCCGATGCATGATTTTCTTGTTGGAATGAGCCTCTTCGCAAAATATTTTGAACTATAAAAGGATAGACCTTCGATGATACGAAACGAACTCGTGAAGAGGAGCCCCCTGCGGATCCTCGAACAATCGATGCACGGCGGGCTCGGGAAGGGCAATATCGGCGTTATCTCCGCCCGCCAGGGCGTGGGAAAAACCGCCTGCCTGGTACATATTGCGACCGACCAATTGCTTGAAGGTAAACGCGTCATCCACGTCTCATTTGCAAGCGATACTACCCATATCATATCGTGGTACGAGGATATCTTCGAGGAGATCTCGCGGCGGTACGGCCTCGACGGCGCGATGGAGGTCCACGACGAAATTATCCGGAACCGGGTGATCATGAATTTCCGGCAGGACGGTATTCCCGCCCCGCAGGTTCAGCGGGGCATCCGCTCCATGATCAGGGACGGGAATTTCACCGCCGATGTCGTCATCGTCGACGGTTACGACTTCGAAAAATCAACTCCCGAGGAGCTTGCCGGATTCAAGACTTTCGCGGAAGAGGCGGGAATCGAACTCTGGTTCAGCGCCTCCATCCGGAAGGATGCGCCGCAATCGAAGGACTCCAATGTTCCGGATATTCTCCTTTCGTTCCTTCCCTCTATTTCGGTGCTCATAGCGCTGAAACCGTGCGATACCTATGTCCACCTCAGGCTGGTGAAGGATCATGAAATCGTGCCGCCCACCGATCTGCACCTCAAGCTCGATCCGCACATCCTGCTGATCGCCGAGGAAGCGGCCTAGCCGACACCGATCGTTCCGTCCGATGGCCGGACCTTCTGCCTTACAACGCCTGCCCCTCATCGGGGAGGCGTATCCTGCTCTTTTCCGGCCGTGGTACTACGCAAGAGACTTCATGACCAACGGGCTGCCCGTGGCTGGAATCCGGAATGGGCGGATATAATAAACGACGTTGACACCATAAGCGAAGTCGCGGTCATTCACGACGGCAAGAATTTCATCATCGGAATCGAAGCTTGGAGAGTGGCGGGAAAGGTGCTCCAGGCGGCGAGGATCGCGCTTCCACCAGTCCGGCGAGAGGCCTGAAAGTGTGGCACTACGCCTCTGCCTACCGCGTAACTTGCTGATATTTAAAGAACTATTTTTTCAAACTGTAGAAGTTGGGGCAAGCGCTTCGGTACTGAAATTACCGGTGCACCGTAATGAAATGCCATTCGGGTAGCGTATCTCCGCCCAGGCAATGCTTTCCGGCTCCCGGCGCTCCATCACTACCGGAACAAATGGCTCGGTTCGCAAAACCGGTGTCGTCGCGATATCTCCGAGTCGTTTTTTCCAATGATAATAGGTCCGGAGGGAAATCTCATGCTTGCGGCAAAATCTTTCCAGCGGCACTTCCGGCGATTGTTCCCGCTGTTTGAGTAATAAAGCGTACTTCGCTCGAAGAGCTGTCCGGCGTCCTTCCATCTTATGCCTCCCGTGTTCTACGATATGTAATATCGTTCACGCGAAGAGGCCGCGAAAGACACCGTTGGCAGGGGGCTTACTTTGTAGCGGTATCGATACACCTTTCTGTGTGGAGTGCAGGCATAGGATATAATGTCCTGTTCTGCCGTACTATCCCGCCAGTTTTCGGCGATTCCGCGCGTATCCCAATAGGGTCTTTCTTTTTCCATTGACTTACCTCCTTGAAAAGTTTTATATTGATTAATTCACGTATTAATAGATTATTAACCTGAGATAGGAGATAACACGAAATGGTTCTCATTAGAATAAGAGAAGAAGAATACCTTCAACTGTATAGGCTTTATATTAAGGAGACCAATCCTACCATAAAATCTGAGATAGCAGGCAAAATCTTGGACATTATTATTGAAAATGAAAATGCCAAGCAATCGGGGAAGTTATAACCCGTATGGACAATAGCGTACTTGTTACCATTATCACTACGTCAGGAAGTATTATTGCCGCTTCTACGGCATATTTTCTGACCAAGAGAATGCAGACAAGAACGGAGTGGCAACATGAAAAAATGAACCATTACAAAGTTTTGTTATCTGCCATTTCTGACTTAGCCAATGATGGGGCTGATCAAATAGCAGCTAGTGATAAATTTGCCTTGGCATCAAATACGATTTGCCTTGTAGCGCCTCAAAGCGTAATTGATGCGTTAATGAATTTTCACGATGAAGTAAAAGCTTCAAATGAAAACAAGACGCTTGAAAAGCACGATTTCCTACTTAAACAATTGTTGTTTGCGATAAGAAAAGATATTGGCTTATCCGCTAAAGATGATACAAAGAACTTCAACTATCATTTAATTGGTGCTTCCCCACTTAAGAAAAAAAGGATATATCATGACCGAAGAGATTGATAAAACGCCTGAAGCTATGCCTATGACAAAAATAAGAAGCCAAGAACAATTGGATGTATTAAAATCAAAATTTAAGGAAGAAGATAGGTCGGCGCAAATATTACTTCCAATAATTGAAGATTTGCTTAATGAATACCTTAAAATAAAGTATCCGGCTAAGATTGTTAAGGGCAGTTCTAGAGGTCGCCATACCAGATAACTCCTGATGCCCGGTGCCTGATGCCCCGCCAGACCGCCTGTAGGCGGTGTAGGCTGTAGATGATCACCTGTCCACCCTTCCCCCCGGGACTGTCTTAGACAGCCTCTGTGAGGCTTGCAGGAGGTTATAGGACTATGCCCCGACCCGGGCCCTGTCCTGGGTCTTGCTCCCCACCTACGGTGTTAGCCGTTCCTTATTCCTGTCTTCCTAAAATTTGGATAGCCATTTCGACTTATGTCCTGGTGGCTATTCTGAAAAAGCGGCT
>CAZYYB010000126.1:0-8096 GCA_964651515.1 uncultured Fibrobacteraceae bacterium | reverse complement strand
TATAAAATTATTTCTGCATAGCAGGCTGGCAATACACCGTTGGCAGGGGGCTTACTACGGCGTAGCAATGCTTTCGAGCGTTTTGAATTTCGATTAGAGTATTGAAACAGTAACCTAACGTAATTCAATGCGAAAAAGCTTATTTTATTGCTCGACGGTCGTATTCTAAAAAAATTCCCACCACCACCTCATCATGGAAAAGGCAGGGCCGATCACGATGCATCTCCATTTCAAGGTTCTCGCGATTCTTTTGATTTCCGTCGCCGCAGTTTTGATGGTCGGCGGATGTACCACCGTTCCGGCCGGTCATGTGGGCATCGTGGTGAATAATATGGGCAAGGAACGGGGCGTCCAGTCCTACACCGCCAAGACCGGGTTCTTTTTGTACAATCCGATCTCGACCCAGGTCTTCGTCTATCCCACCTCGGTCCAAACCGTGGTATGGACCCGCGATACCAACGAGGGTAAACCCATCGATGAGTCCATTACCTTCGGCACCATCGAGCAGATCCGGGTATCGGCCGATGTTTCACTCTCCTTCCAGCTTTTCCAGGACAAGGTTCCCAATTTTTATGTGCAGTTCCGTAACGATGATATCTCCGGTTTTATCCACGGGTACCTGCACAACGTCGCACGGAATGCCATGACCAACACGGCGGCGACCATGACCCTTGAAGAGCTCAACGGCGCGAAGAAATCGGAATTCATGACCAAGGTCGACTCGGTCATAAATTATACCGTCCAGGACTACGGGGTAGTCACCCAGATCGGGTTCACCGGTGCCCTCCGCATGGATACCTCCATAATCGCGGCGATCAACCGGAAACAGCAGGCCAAGCAGGATGCGGAAACTGCCGTCAACCTGCTCGCAAAGACCACGGCCGACGCGAATCGGTTGATCGCGCAGAAGGAGGGCGAGGCGATAGCGAACAATAAAGTGTCGGCTTCCATAACCCCCACGCTCATCGAATGGAAACGGCTGGAGATCGCGGACAAGCTCGCGGAGCGATGGGACGGGAAACAGCCCGAGTACCTGTCCACGGCGGCGGGGGGAAGCAATCTGCTGATGCAGTTGCCGATTCCGAGGTAATCGGGGGAGGGGCCCGGACTTGAGCCCCTTTCTATGGGGGGGCGGTTCGAAGTTGCCGAGCTTCACCATAGCAGAAGACCCGCAAGATCTTGATTATAAAGGATTTTACGGGTCTTTTTTTTGTACATGCCAATATTTGGTCTCCTCGGTATACTCCAAATCCATAAAAAACTGGAATGGTCCGGTGCATTTGGCCATAAAACCTGACACATTACCGGACAATTTGACGCGCTAACCTGCAAGCTTCCGCTATTGCGCCGCTTGCAGCGGCTACCTTCGCATTGGTGCCGACCCTGGAGCGGGTACAAAGGTCAAATTCAGCCGGGATAGTTTTTTGCCGATGCATCCACGCGGAGTTTTTCGGCCGACTTTTCCCCGCTCAGGGGTCGCTTCGGGTTTGAATGCCGATCGAGAAGAAAAAACTTTACACCGGGCCGTCACCAGACTTATTTTATCATATTCAAAGAAATATCCTCTTTCCTCACAATAATTCCCAACAAGGAGGCTATGCATGAATCGTTTTCCTCAAGCTGTTTTTTTGTGGGCGTGCTTGGCAGGAATTGCGTTTGGCCAAACTAATGACTCATCTGCCGATTCCAGTACAGCCAATAGCCCTTCAACACCGTTATCATCAACCGAAAAAAACAAAAGGGAAGTCGCTTTTCTTGGCATATCTGTCGGTGGAAATGTCAATGATGTAGTCGCGAAATTGGTTAATAAGGGATTTGTAAAAAATGAAACAAAAGGCAATGTTACGGCGCTGAAAGGTGTTTTTTTAGATCAAGATTGTGGGATATTTGTTGTATGTACCCCAATCACAAAACTTGTTTGGAAAGTTTCTGTGACATTTCCCGAACGGACAAGTTGGTACCGGCTTAAAGATGAGTTTCAAGAAAGGTGCAAAAATTTAACTGCAAAATATGGCCAGCCTCACGACACCTATGAATTTTTCTCGGACCCATATAAAGAAGGGGATGGGTATGAAATGCAGGCCTTGGAAAATGAAAAGTGCGTTTTTGCCTATGCTTGGAATCTTAGTAACGGATCAATCACCTGTGAAATGGCAAAAGGCGGCTACATAAGGATTGCATATGAAAATACTGCAAACTCGGCTCTTGATGATCAAGAAAAGGCAAAAACCGCCGAAAGCCAGCTATAATATTCAGTGCAGGCAGTCGTGAAAGCGCCCCGTATTAAGGCGACCATTTCCGGACAGGGGCTTAAAAGCGTAGTTCATGAGCTGAAAAAGACGCTTGCCGGGATTCAGGTCAGGTTTATCCCCGATGACGTTGATCCCTGGATCGATGAACCCATTACCGGAGCCGACGACCGGGAAACCGTTAATCCCTTTTCAACGGTCTGGTACCGGAAGACGGTCAAGGGCCTGACGCCGGCTCGTTGACCCAAACAAAGCTTTCGGAGCTTACCGGCATTCCTCAGCACCATATCTCTGAAATGGAAAATGGAAAGCGGCCTATCGGCAAGGAGACGGCAAAGAAATTGGCGGCGGTATGCAAAGTTGACTATCGGCTTTTTCTGTGAACATGATCATTGAGGTATCGTATGTCGACAGCCGTAAACCACCCCGACAGTTTTTATTTAAATCTGAACATAACCGAGCCTGCCCGAATTCTTATACGTTCCGGCAGCATCAGACCCTTAAAGCTGCAAGTTCCTCGAATTCCTTCGAGAGCTTTCCGTCTCTGTTATCGAGGATATCGTATTTTGCGGCAACGATGATGCCTTTAACGATGGTCGTGGAAGTCTTTCTTTCCTGGTGGGCGATTGTTCTTAAGGCGGAAAAGGTTGTATCCGGAAACGAACACGACAACCGGTCCTTCGATTTTCCCCTGGCCAGCTCATCATGCAGGGCCGCTACTATCTTTTTATGAATATCCCGGCCCTCGGGCTTGTCTGCTTTTGAAAGATAAAGCTCTGAAATTACCCGGCAAAGAAAATTCGGCTTGTGGCTGACCTTGAGCAACGTTCCGATAGCAACGAGAATATCCGTGTAGTGCGGAGGTACCCTGAATTCCAGGGAGTGATTGCACTGCTCCCGGAATTCCCGGATTCTATAGGAACTTTGATGCGGAATGCTGACTGCAGTTCCGCAATCATCGCAGAAATCCTGCAACACCTCGGGAATAACCAGCTCATTGAACTTCAAAGGAGCATAGCGAAAGGTCGTCGTGACCAGCTTCCGGCACGTTTCGCAGGGGCCTTTCGATTTATCGCCTTCCTTATAGATAACCATGGTATTATCCTCTCCCACCGCTTAGATGTACGCTTATAAAAAGAATGTCCGGCTCAACAAAAAAGAATTTTATGTAATAGCCATCATACTTTCCCCGTGGTCTTAAAATGTGAACATCGATATCAAGAAAATGGTGCTTATCGGTTTCATAACAATCACCCCGACAGGAGCCGATAATAGTTATCGCTTCGGTTGGTGAAAGTTCCCCCGATGCAAAAAGATTTTTCTCAACGCTTCGCGGGACGTGTCGGACATGATCATTTTTTATGCACTCGATCGCCTTTTTTTTAACCTCGTTAAATCCCTAGTGCGGCTCCTCTTTAAGTACGGTTAGACCGTACAATTATTAATATACCTCACCGGTGTTCTATGTGCAAGAAAAAGAGATAATGCCTTGAGCTGGAAAAATAAATAGAAAATCCGATAAGCCTTGATCGTGATCCGTCTCCCCCCGCCACCTTCGCGACAGCAGGGCAGTCCTCGCCGGCGCCGGGCTCCACGCACGACCATGATCGAAGCTTTAAATGGCTCCTTTGAAGCAGATTTCTATCGAGCGAAGACTTTACCCGATTCGAAGGCGCGCAATGGCCGGACCACATCGGATTGGGGGTGCGCCGGATATCCGGCGATATGACAAAGGGCCGCGGTACGTGGAAACGTACCGCGGCCCTTTCCCCTGGCGCAAAACCTGCGAGCCGCTCCCCATGTAATCGGTGCCTTAATGCAGTATCGAGAATTCGATCCGGCGATTCGCCGCCCGGCCTCTCGCCGTTTTGTTGCTCTCCACGGGATGGGTATCACCGAAGCCGGTGGTTTCGATACGGCTGCCATCGATGCCTTTGGCGACGAGGTACGATTTAACGCTCGCCGAACGATCCTCGGAAAGCTTCTGGTTAAATTCGGCGGAGCCCACGTTGTCCGTATTGCCATCGATGCGTATGCGCAGTGACGCATACTCGTTAAGCGTCGATACCGCCCGATCGAGGATCGGGTACGAGTTCGGCAGAATCTCCGCGGAGCCCGTGTTGAAATTGATTCCCCTGATGGTCCCGGTAAACTGTGCCACCACTGCGGGAGTCGGCACCAATGCGGCTGCCGGCGCGGGGTTCACCGTGATCGTCACCGCATAGTTCGCCATGCCAACGCCGTTCTTCAGGGTTACCGAATAGGACGCCTCCGGCATCTCCCTGGTCGGCGTTCCGGAGATCTCACCGGTGCCCGCATTTATCGACAGTCCTCCGGGAAGCCTCGGCGAAACCATGAACGTATCGGTCATCGGATACCCAGGCGTAAAGGTCGGCACATTGCCCGGTATCGCACTGCCGACCGTATACGTCGCGGGATTGGCCGAGTACGCGGTCAGCGTCGGCGCCGCCGGCGCAGGGTTCACCGTGATGGTCAGCGCATAGGTTGGAGCGGTGCCGATACCGTTGCCCAGCGTCACCGTGTAGGTCGCCTGGTCGGCCGCGATCGTCGGCGTACCCGAGATCACCCCCGTTTTCGCATCGATCGACAAACCGCCGGGAAGCATAGGCGACACCATGAACGTTCCCGCCGGAGTCCCCGCCTTGAACGTCGGCACATTGGGCATTATCGCACTGCCAACCGTATACGTTGCCGGATTAATCGCGTACGACAGCAGCGTCGGTTGAACCTCCTTTTTCCCACTGCACAGGAAAAAATCAATTCCCCCCGAGAGTTCGAGGTCCTTGGCGGTATACCCGAATGAGGTATAATCCTCGAGGAGATAGTCGCGAGCCTCCGCGCGGAGCGCGATTGTTGGGGTGATCATGCCCCGCAACCCGACGGCGGCATGCAACGAGCCATCGAAGTCGGTACCGAGGTCACCGTTGTTCAGGCACTGGAACGCGCTCGCGCCCACGCCGATAAACGGACTGAAATCCCCTCGAAACAGAAGAAAATACAGGCCGATGTCTCCCTTTAATGCGGAATTCTTCACGTCGTTCGTTGAGGTGATCGGAAGGTACGCCAGAGCGCCTTCGGTGAAAAGCTGCGGCAGGAAATGGTACCCTAACCGTAATCCCACCTCGGCGGTGGATCGGGGATTCAGGGGATTCTGGGTATCGCCCACCGCCGGGTTTGTTCCCAGCATCCATTTATCAAATTTGAACAGATAACCGCCATAGGCTCCGATATAGACGGCCTGGCCGGGGAAGTCCGCCCACCCCGGTACCGGCACTACCATTGTTCCGGCAACTGCAATAAGCATCGGCCACATCAGCTTTTTATAGGACATGGTGGACTCCTCCCGTGGGAAACAGCACCTTTGAAGGTGATGACGTTAATACCCATAACCTTTCGCTAATTCAATTATAGTTTTGCCGCCGCAAGAAGATCATTTCCTTAAAAACGAACCGCAGGCATAGCGAGTGCATTTCAATTTTTCCCCGGCTCGACAGGGCTACCCTGAGGCGGTATCCCCGTCCCGGTGCTGGCCGCTCCTGCACCAACAACCGGTCGGGAGAACCGATGGTGGGTGATTGTTTATATTTTGGCATAAAATACTTGACCCGGTCATGCGCACGGTTTAATTTGTTTTACAGGCGATGGATTATTGCACCCCCAAGTCGGAGCTCGAAGCCAACCTCAAGGAGGATCTATGTTCAAGAGCGGTGTCCTTGTCTTGACCGCGTTAGCGGTCGTTATGACCACTCCGGCTCCGAGCAAGGGTCAGGGCGAGTCAGACTCACTCCTCGGCCTGGATGCGAATACCGCCGCACTCGATCCGCACGACGGAGCAAACGCGGCGGTGGATGACTCGGTCGACGGCATTTCCGATAAAAACAAGGCGATAGCCTTATCGTGTCTGGAAAAAACGGTACCGGGGAGGCTTACCTCTTTTTCCCCAGCAATTCCCGCGCATGCTCCCGCGCCGCCGCCGAATCCCCTCCGAGCATCCGCGCAATCTCATCGACCCGTTCCGGCTCGGCGAGCCGCGTGATATGCGTTACCGTCCTCCCTCCCGCCGGCTCCTTGTACACCCGGAAGTGGTGGTCCGCCCGTGAGGCGATCTGGTGCAGGTGGGAGATGCAGAGCACCTGGTGCGTTTGCGAGAGGGTATACAGTGCGCGCGCCACGTTGCCCGCCAGGATGCCGCCGATACCGGTATCGATCTCATCGAATATGAGGATCGGGATGCGGTCATGTTCGGCCATGACGCTCTTGATCGCGAGCATGAGGCGCGAGACTTCGCCGCCCGACGCCGTCGCCGAGAGCGGCAGGGTCGGCTCGCCGGGGTTGGTCTGCACGAGGAAGCGGATATCGTCGCATCCGTCGGGGAGCGGTTCTTCGCGCGGGGTAAAATCGGTTTTCCATGCGCCGCCCGAAAACCCGAGCAGCTCCATCGCGGCGCTTACCCGCGCGTCGAAGGAGCGGGCCGCCTTCCGCCTCGCCGCGTGCAGGTCGCGGCCGCGGGCGACGCATGCCGCAAGCGCCGCGCGCAGTTTTCCGGCCACATCGGCGCGATCGGCCTCGATAGTGTCAATTGCGGCAAGATCCGCGGCCAGGTTGTCGGCCTTTTCGGCAAGCGCTTCGAAGGAACAGCCGTATTTCTTCTTCAGGCGCTGGATCTTTGCGAGGCGCGCATTACACCAGTCGAGCCGTGCGGGATCGGGCGAGCCCGCTTTACCGAGGTAGGCTTCGCAGAACGATTCCAGTTCCGAAAATACCGCCATCGCGCCGCCGATCTCGTCGAGCCACGGCTTTGCACCGGCATCGTACCGGACCAGCGTTTCGAGCTTTTTCCTGACCGCGCCGACCCGTTTTTCGATCGAATCGTCCGACTCCGCGAGGAGGGAAACGATTTCCGCGACCGCCTCGCTCCGCTGCACCGAGGAGGAGAGAAGGCGCAGCTCCTCTTCGAGAGCCGTCTCTTCATCGTGCTTGAGGCCCAGGTCGCAGAGCTCCCGGCTCTGGAATTCGAGCATCTCCCGGCGCTGCGCGAGTGCGTCCGCACGGGCTTCAAAAGCGGTGAACGCGGACTTCGCCGCCGCATAGGCGGCATAGGCGGTCCGGTAGTCGTCGCTTCTGCCGCGGACATCCGGCAGATCGTCGATGATCGCGGCATGGGTCGCTTCGTCGAGGAGCGACTGGTGGTCGTGCTGGCCGTGAAGATCCACGAGGCGGTCGCCGAGCTTCTTCAGCGCGACAAGGGGGAAGGGAGTTTGATTGATGAGAATCCGGTTGCGGTCGCCGTGGGTTATCCTGCGGCGGATGATGAGCGTGCCGTCCCGCGGCTGCAGCGCCATTTCATCGAGCAGGGCATGGAGATCGTCCCTGCCGGCGGGAAGCTCGAAAACCCCCGAGACCTCCGCCTCGTCGGTGCCGCTGCGGATCTGTCCGCTCGATGCGCGCTCGCCGAGAAGCAGGCCGATGGCGTCGATGAGGATGGACTTCCCGGCACCGGTCTCGCCGGTGAATACCGTAAACCCCGCGCCGAATTCGAGCGACAGCTCCTCGATGAGGGCGAAATTCGAAACGCGGATCTCCCGGATCATGGCTAACCGCTTCTCCGTTTCGATCCCTTGCCCCAGGCCAGCTTGTTCCGCAGCAGCGAAAAGTAGGACTGCTCGGCGAGCTGGATGAGGTTCGTACTGGCGCCGCCGTAGGAGATCGTGACCTCGTCGCCGCTCTGCAATTTGACCGATTCGAGACCGTCGGCGCAGAGGAGCAGATCGGGATTCTTGTCGTTGATGAGGAGCCGGATCGGCTTGTCGGTCGGAAGTACCATGG
>CAZYYB010000125.1:0-8229 GCA_964651515.1 uncultured Fibrobacteraceae bacterium | reverse complement strand
GTCAAGACGTCCGGCAAGTGCCGTAAAAGGGCTATCCCGAACAGAAACTAATTATTCGCTTCCCCAATCTTATGAAATTCAACTTGAATATTTTTCCAAATACGGATTAACATATTTAGTTTATCTCCCATATTTTTCTGATGATGGCGAAACTAATGAATATATTTATATGCTTCAAACATTTAATGGAACTCCTGTAAATGTTGAACAACACCTGTTTGAAGCTATCTCAAAATATTCCTATTGGTTAATAAATCCTGACTCCATTATCATTTCCACCCTCACAGAATCCTCTTCTCCCTCAAAAATGTTCGCCGGAGTTCTTCGTCCCTTTGACTTAAGCTCCGGTTTCGGATTTTGGAATCAAAACTATTCCAAAATAGCAATTCTTCCGATGTTCCCGAAAAAAAACTGAATCCGGCCCGACACCTATGAAAACCAAAACAATATTTATAATATTCAATTACTTTTGGATGGCCGAGCCGGGTCACCCGCGCGTGGCAGGAGTGCTTCATAAGCGGCCAAATTGGCGGGGACCCACGGGTCCTCTGCGAAAAACAAAACATAAGATCTTTGGTTCATGACTTTCACACTGCCTGTGAGAAAAAACTTGTCTCATGATCTTTTCTCCTGTTTTTTTCTACCTTAAAAGGGGGCGTTGCGGGGGTGTGCGGGCGTTCGCCGGAGGCGGACATCGCCGCACACCCCCGCTGGAAGAGGTGCGTCGGAGACGCGGCTTTGCGCGGCTCCGACCAGGGGAAACCACCGCAAGGCGGTTTCCCCACCTGGGCAGTAACTTTTTTTTATTATCAGCACCCCCTACCCTCTCCCCAGGAAAAACGACAGCAGGAGCAGCAGGAACACCGTCGAGGTAATGAGCACATAGAGCCGGTCGCGCAGGGCAAGAAAGATCAGGATCGAGGCGCCGACGCGCGTGACCGGCGTCAGGATGAGCAGGAGCAGGCCGAGCGCCGCGAAGGCCTGGCCGTGAAGCTGGCGAAGGCCCTCCCCGATCTCCCGCAACGAGTGCGGACAGGCGGTCATGGCGCCCTTGAGACGGGTAAGCTCGCGTGCCGACGTGCTATACGCGGGGTGGCGAATGAGCGTGACGACGGCGCCGACCGCGATGACGCCCATGCTGGCGACGACGCCCGTGCGCAGAATGGCGCTGATGACAAGTTCCGCACCGCGCACCTTCTTTTCGGTGTGCGGACCCGCCTGCGGGAGGAAACTTTCTTTTGTCATTTGAGGATCCCCTTGAGCAGCATCTGCGCCGAAACCAGGAGCAGGATTGCCACGAAGGCGGCCCGCAGACGCTCGCTCTTTATCCGCCCGAGGATGCGGGAGCCGAGAATCGCGCCGATGCTGACCCCGACCGCGACCGGGGCGGCGATAAGCGGCACGATATCCCCGCGCATGAAATAGATTCCCGCCCCGGCGGCGGCGGTCACGCCGATCATGAAGTTGCTCGTCGCGGTCGAGACCTTGATGGGGAGCCGCATGGCAAGATCCATGGCCGGTACCTTGAGCGCACCGGACCCGATGCCGAGCAGCCCGCTCGTGATCCCGGCGATATACATGAGCGCCAGACCGACGCGTGTGCCGCGCACCCGATAGGCAACCTCCCTGCCGAGCGCCTTGTCGAAGTAGCTTCCGTGAAGACGGAGCCGGTCGGCCCACGGCGCGCGGCCGACGCTCCCGCGCGACTCCCGGCGACGCAGCATCATGATCGCCGAATACCCCATGATGAGGCCGAAGAGAATTTCGAGCGCCCGGACTCCGACGCGTCCCGCAAGGTAGGCCCCGGTCAGCGCGCCGAGCGTGGTGGCGATTTCGAGCACCATCGCCACGCGCAGGTTGGTCATGCGCTCGCGGACATAGGCTGCGGCGGCGCCGCTCGACGTGGCGATCACCGACACGATGGACGCGCCGATGGCGTAACGGATATCGACATGCAGGAGCAGGGTGAGCGCGGGAATCACGATGAGGCCGCCGCCGAGCCCGAGCAGCGATCCCAGGCCGCCGGCAAAAATCGAGATCGCAAAGGTTATAAGGCAGAATTCAACAGGCGTCATGAAAGTTGACCGTCCCGCCCTTCATCCCCGTCAACAATACTGCCGCCGGTAATATAGTGGGCGAGGCCCGAGCTCGTGGTAAAAATGTAGTTATTGTCGACGTACGCCACCCCCGAACTGAAGGGCGACGAGATGGCTATGGACCGGTCGAAGATCATGTTCCCGTTGAAGTCGTAAATATACTTAGAGGACATCCCGCAACCGGAACTGCACCGGAGCGGGAAATTGTTTACGCCGGCGCATTATCGATTCCGCATCGGAGCAGTCGCGCAGGTTGTCCAGGCAGAACTGCAGGTAGTCGTCCATCGGCAGGGCCCGCGCCGGAGGAAGCCTCTCATTGAGGCTGGGCAGGCAAATATCCCCGGCTTTCCGGTCAGGCATTTTGTTCAAGAAGGATCTTGATTTTTTCATAAATCTTCCCGGTTCCAAACTTCAGGCACAGGTTTTTGAATTCCTCAACCTCGTAATTTATGCCATTTTCCGTGATGAGGCGAACGACATCCAGAAGATCCTTATTCCCGGAGGCGGGGTTGTTTTTCAATGAGTGCAATTTGAGGGCGATAAGATGCTGAAGCGACGGGACGGTGAACTCCTTATGAGCAATCTTCACGACCTTCCCCTCTTCGAGAATTTTCAGCAGTGTGGCTTTATCGACGAAAAGGAAATCGATATCCATCAGATTCATCGCACGATTGGTAAATCGTGCAAACAGATCGTATCGGCTCACCGAATACCCCGCATCGTCAAGCAGGAGAGCTATCTTCTCAAAATCCTCTTTTGCTATGATGAAATCGACGTCCGCGGTCTGCCGTGAAATCCTGTAAAAATTAACGGCAAATCCTCCGATAAGGACGCACGGTGCCTTTGCCTTGGCGAAAATATCGGCCAGGAGGTGGAATACGGAGGGAGAGCCCATCAAAGAAATATAAAATGTTTCGATGTATTGCCGGCGGGCAGAAGAGAGCGACCGGTTCCAATCCGGCCCGAACATCGCGCAGTGTCCAGAAATACACCTGCCGTCACCGGCAGGAGCCGATATTTCGGGGTCCGATGACCGAACGGGGGCAATGGCGGTATTGTTCATAAATGGGCCGGAAATTGCTATTCTTTTTAATAAGGCTTGAGTGCGGGGGGGAATTGCGGTAAAAGGATCTCTCTCTGCGGTAACGAGAGAGTACCGGCCGCCGGGCGGCGGGGAGACGCCGACCGGCGGTTTCATCCTTAAAGGCTCGGGAACGAACGGTTGATCGATGAACGGTGGAGCCTACCTGCCGACCGGCGCGACCTCCAGGATCACAAAGCTCCCCGGTTTGATCGGGCGCCGGGGTGTGGGGTTTTCGGGCGTGGGCGGCGGCAGGGAGTCGTACTCCGCCGCGGGCAGGTAGAGATGGTGCGTTTTAAGGCTGATCGCCATGGTTCTCGCGCCCGTCTGCGTCGCGATTGTTTCTACGACCTCGTAGCCGCTGCCCGACGCCTGCGGCCCGATAACGGTGATCGTCCCGTCGCCGTTCGAACTGAAGGCGCGCCCGGTTGCAGGATCGAAAACCGCCGCGTCGACCCGATCGCCGATGGGCGGCGTTGCGATCACCTTTCCGCTCTTCGCGTCCATGATCACCATCATCCGATTATGGCACCCGATAAAAAGCCGGTGACCCCGGTTGTCGATCGCCATTGCGGAGGGTTCGGTCCCGGGCGCCACGCTCCATCGCTTTTCGACCTTCATCGATTTCATATCGACCACCGCGACCGCGTCCTTGTCTTCGAGGTTGACGTATATTTTACCGTCGCCGCTTGACGCCGGGAATTCCGGCTTGCCGCCGAGCGGGATCGTGGCCGTGACGGAATCGGTTTTCGTGTCGATGACCGTCGCGTTCCCGGTTTTGCCGTTGCAGGTAAAAACGCAGTGCGAAAACGGATCGCCGATGATGGCATCGGGGTTCAGTCCGGTGACGTGGATCTTTTTCTGAACGGCGAGCGTGGTCAGATCCGCGACCGTCACCGCGGTATCCTTCCCGTCGCTGATATAGGCCTCATTCCGTTCGTGCGCCAGTGCGATGCCGTGCACCCCCCTCGTATCGGGAATGGCGCCGACCTGCGTCCGCGTCGCAAGCTCCACGACCTGGACCTCGTTACCGTGCGACACGAACAGGCGCCCGGTCGAATCATCGACCGTGCAGTAGTCCCACCCGCCGTCGCCCGACAGGGGTATCCGATTAACAATTGAATACCCCGCCGCGGCCGGCACGGCGCCGTTCTTAACAATCGTGTAGCCGTCGATGCGCGTCGTCCGGTTGTCCGTTATCGCATAGGTAACGATGGAAAACGAGTCGGCGCTTATGGTAATGTCGGAGAAGGTCGGCTGATTCTGCTGCCAGAAGACCGCGGACCATGCCGGGTAGGTGGTCACCCCGTTCACAGTGAACGCCGGGTTCAGCTGATAGTACTTGCTGCCGCTTCCCGAATTGAGCGTCATATAGAGGGTACCCCTGGGGTTCACCGCAAGGACGCTGTCTCCGGGTCTCGAAACGGGCATCCCCCCGAGCATCTGGTACGACCGGGTATAGGAGTGGTCGTGGCCGGACAAAACGACGTCGATTTTGTATTTGTCGAGAATCGGCGGGTAGGCGTTTCTTTTGAACAGCACGGCATCCGAAATGTGCGAACCGTCGCTGTACAGGGAGTGGTGGAAACTCACGATTTTCCATAGGGCCCCGGGGTTGGCGGCGATCGCCTTTCCGATAAAAACATCGTGGGTTGCGGCACTTTCGGCATTGCTGTTCAGCACCATGAACAGGGCTTTGCCGTATGAAAACCAGTAGTCGCCGTCGTTGCCGTAAGCGGTGGCGCCGTCTTCGGTCGACCGGTTGGGTGGATAATAATGGTAGCCGAAATACTGGCCCAAACCGTAATCGTGGTTACCGTCGATCACGGCAACGGGGAGGCTCAGCAGCGGCAGGGGGCTGAAATAGGCGTTATATTGCGAGTCGGCACCTGCCTGCGAGAAGGTACTCTCGACCTGATCGCCGGCCGACAGCAGAAAACCCGCCTTCGGAAACATGCGCGTGGCGACGTCGACGGTATGCCGCCAGCCGGCACTATCGTAGCCGAGGACGTCGTTTTTCTGCGCGGCCGGCGCGGGGCTCGTTTTAGCGCCGAGCTGCGGATCGCCGACCGCGATAAAATTGAAGGAGGCGCCCCTGTCCCCGGTACGGATCGGATGAAAATCGCTCCACACGGTGTCGTAGCCGACACGGTACCTATAGCCGGTCGAGGGCGCAAGCCCGGTCACCGTCACCCGGTTCTGATACCACCCTGCCGGTACGGTCGCTCCGGAGGCGGTCAGGAGGGCCCGCTCGGCCACGCCGTGGAACGTCGCCGTCTCTCCGGTGGCGGTATTGACCATTTGAACCTCCGGGCCGCGCCGGAAGGTCGTGTCGGCATGCCGGGTGGCCCACGAAAAGTTAAGCTGCGTCGCATCGCCGCCCGGCGCGACGTTGAGCCAGGAGTTGGGAGCCTGGACGGCGTCGGGAACGTCGGCAACCGCGGCCGCGACGACCAGAATGACTACGGCTACCGACAACGCCGGTGGAAAAAAACCATGCTTTCCAAAATTACCCGCCATGGAGTGCTCCTTTTAAGCGACCGGTAGTTCCCGCCGCGGCCCATCGTGAGCGTCGCGCCTGGACCGCGAGAGCGCCGGGATCAGGTGCGCGGAAAAAAAAGCGGTCAGCGGCACCGTCAAAATGACGGCAATGCTGCCGGATACGGTCTGGATAATATAAATGCCGATCATATTGGTATTTATCAACTGGTAGTAGGTCACGTTCCAGGCATAGAGCAGGACGAGCAGGTTGAGGGAGGCGCCGGTGAAGGCGATGATAAGCGTATTGGCCATGGTGCCCATCATGTCGCGCCCCACATTCATGCCGGAGCCGAACAACTCCTTCACCTTCAGGCGATGGTTGCTCGAAAAGAGTTCGTTGACCGAGCTGGCGATGGAGATGGCGATGTCCATGATGGCGCCGAGCGAGGAGATGAGGATCGCCGCGAACAACAGCTCGCCGACCTTCATATGCGTGGCTCCGGCAATCGGGATAAGGGTATCGGCTTCGTTCGTGCTGAATCCCGACAGGTGGGTGATTGCAAGGGCGGCCATCAGAAACACGGCCGAAATGACCACCCCCGCAATCGTGCCGAGGATGGCGGAAAGCGCCTTGGCGCTGAACCCTGCGAGAAGCACCAGCGTCACACACAGGGTGATCATCACGACGATAAGCGACGCGATGGCGGGAGAATAGCCGCGGTACAGCAGGGGAATGAAGAGAAATATGATGCCGGTAAAAGTGAAAATAATGCCGAGCACCGACTTGATACCCCGGCTGCCGCCGATGATGCAGAGCGCCGCGATAAAAAGCAGTATGAACAGGTAGAGGCCGGGCCCGCGGTCGTAGCTGTAAATCCATACGTCGTAGGCGGTTTTGTTGGCGGTGTCGATACAGACGATGACCCGGCCGCCGGCCCGGGCCCTGACGTTGGTCGTGTAGTTGAGGGTGTTCCTGACGGTCAGGATTTCTCCCCGGTGCTCGCCGGTAAGGATCCTGAGCCTCACCGTCTGATACCCGGCCTCGATCCCGCTGGCACGGTCGATGCTCAATGCCTCACCGTCGACCGCCATGACCGCCGCCTTTTCATAGCGGACATAGGATCCGGCAGCCGAGCTGTAGAGATGGTGAATACGCGTATGGCCGCAAAAAAGGTAGAGAAAGCCCAGGTAGAGCGCCAATGCCGCCGTTCCCGCCAGAATATGCCCGCGTTCACCGCGGACGAATTTCGTTATCCCTGCACCGGTCATTTTTTCCTTTAGGCGCTCACAGGCGTCGGAGCGCGTGCGGCAATCGTGAAAGACTCCCGTTCATGGCGGGAAGATCCCCCATGAACGGGAATATAACAGCTCGGAAATGCATCATGCGATCAAGGCGGACCAGCCGTACGTTTGCGCTGCGGGAACCCGCGATTTTGAGCGGGTAGACACCCGGGCGCAGCGATCCCGGCAGGGCGATCTGCCGCGAACCGCCGTTGAAAGCCTGTTTTCCCAGATCGAGTACCCGCGCGCAAGGGTACCTCCTGAGCGCCGGTGCCGTTCAATTCGACCGCTGCAAAATGGACTATGAGTGTTAGCGCAGTTTAAATGATTCACTACAAGATGACTATCGGCGTGTTACGGAGACAGCCGGTTTAAAAATGCGGTTGAGAACTGCTGCAGAGCCCCGGTGAAAAAAATATTTTTTCTACCGCGCCTATGAAAAAAGGGCGGTACCTTACGGCTCCGCCCCCTCTTCAATCATTAACCGATCTATTCAATCTGAAAATACCGGGCGGGGTTGAACCCCGCCCTGCAGTAAACCTACCGTTTTCCCTTCTTCGCCGGTGCCCTGGCAACCGTCTTCTTCGCCGGCGTCTTGGCCGCTGCCTCAAGCTTATCCTCGACCGCCGCCTGTGCCGCCGCAAGCCGCGCGATGGGAACGCGGAACGGCGAGCAGGAGACGTAGTTCATGCCGATTTTATGGCAGAACTTGACCGATTCGGCATCGCCGCCGTGTTCGCCGCAGATACCGATCTTGAGGTCGGGCTTCGTGGCGCGACCGCGCTCGATGCCCATCTTGATCAGCTGGCCGACACCGTCGAAATCGATGGTCTGGAACGGGTCGACGGGAAGGATCTTGTTCGCCAGATAGTCGGGCAGAAAGCTGCCGATATCGTCGCGCGAGAAACCGAAGCTCATCTGCGTCAGGTCGTTGGTACCGAACGAGAAGAACTCCGCGGTTTCGGCCATCTTGTCGGCCAGAAGCGCCGCACGCGGGATCTCGATCATGGTCCCGTACATGTACGGGATCTTTTTCAGCCCGAGCTTCTTGCAGACTTCGGCATAAACCCGGTCCACAATAACCTTCTGATTGTCGAGTTCGCTCTTTGCGCAGGTGACCGGAACCATAATCTCCGGGAATGCCTTTTTACCCTCTTTGATCAGTTCGCCGGCGGCTTCGAGGATCGCGCGAATCTGCATCTCCGAAACCTCGGGATAGGTAATGCCGAGACGGACGCCGCGGTGACCGAGCATGGGATTGGTCTCATGCAGGCTGTCGCCGCGCTTCTT
>CAZYYB010000124.1:0-8286 GCA_964651515.1 uncultured Fibrobacteraceae bacterium | reverse complement strand
TTCATGTCGACCGGCCGCGAGTATGAGGTGGACGAGATCGGCTTCTTCCGCATGGGTCGCGTACCGCTCGACGTGCTTTCCGCCGGCGAGGTCGGGTACATGGTCGCGAATATCCGCACCCTCACCGATATCAAAATCGGCGATACGCTGACGACGCGTCTCAACGGCACCCCGGAAGCGGTACCCGGCTATCGCGATGTCAAACCAATGGTGTTCAGCGGCATCTACCCTGTTGATAAATCGGATTACGAAAATCTGCGCGGCGCGCTCGAAAAGCTGAAGCTCAACGACTCGTCGCTCAGCTACGAGCCGGAAACGTCCTCGGCGCTCGGGTTCGGGTTCAGGGCCGGGTTCCTCGGGCTCCTGCACATGGAGATCGTCCAGGAGCGGCTCCTGCGCGAATTCGATGTCAACATCATCACCACGGTCCCGAACGTCGCCTACAAGGTAACGCTGAAAAACGGGGTGGAGTGCTTCGTCGAGAGCCCGGCAAAGATGCCGACCCCGCAGGAGATCGAGTTCATCAGTGAACCCATGGTCAAGCTCCAGGTCATCTCCCCCACCGATTACGTCGGTTCGATCATGAAGCTCTGCGAGGAGAAGCGGGGCGCCATGCTCCCCATGGAGTACCTCGAAACGACCCGCGTCTGCCTCCACTACCGGATGCCGCTCGCCGAGATGATCATCGACTTCTTCGACAAACTGAAGAGCTGTTCGCGCGGCTATGCCTCCATGGACTACGAACTTGACGGATACGACCGCGACAACCTGACCAAGCTCGACATCCTCATCAACGGCACGCCGGTGGACGCCTTCTCCTCCATCGTGCACCGCGACAAGGCGTTCGCCTTCGGCCAGGAGATCACCTCCAAGCTCAAGGAGCTCATTCCCCGCCAGATGTACGAGGTGGCGATCCAGGCGGCCATCGGGAACAAGATCATCGCCCGTACCACGGTGAAGCCCTTCCGCAAGGATGTGACCTCCAAATGCTACGGCGGCGACATCACCCGCAAGCGCAAGCTCCTCGAAAAACAGAAGGAGGGGAAGAAGCGCATGAAGCAGGTCGGCAACGTGGAGATTCCGCAGGAGGCTTTCCTGGCGGTCCTGAGCCGGGAGTAGCCCGATGGCCAGGCCGCACCGCTCCGATACCCGCATCCTCATTTACCGTTTGATCCTGCGGACCGCGGCGATCGCCGCCGTTCTCTTTCTTGTCAAATTTACGCTGCTGGATATCGTCCATGTGGAAAGCGATGCGATGTCGCCGACCATCGTTGCCGGCGACCGCCTCCTCGTGATGCGCCTCCCCTGCCTGCCGCTCGTCCGGGCGCTCTTGTGCCCCGGCCGCGGGGCTCCCGTGCTGTTCAGATCCCCCCTGGGCTATCGCGGCTGCCTCAGGGTTGCAGGCGTTTCCGGCGACACCGTGGCCGTCGAAAACGGCGTGCTCGGTAACACCCGGCTTAAAGCCGGGTGGCTGCCGGTGCGAAGCGGCGAGCAGGAGATCCTGCCGGCGGATTTTTCCCCGCGCGACTTCACGCCGACGCTGCGCATTCCGGCTCCCGGCGAGGTGCTTGCACTCGACTCGCTCGACCTGTACGGCTTTTTCTGCGCGCTCGGCGTGATACGGCAGGAAAATCCCGCCCGTGTAATCGCGATCAAGCCTTCGATCGTCATGGATGGCGGCACCACCAACGATTATTTTATTTCTGATTTTGCGCTCTACCGGGGGCCGATCGATTCGGTACCGGACAAGCTCCGGTACGACTGGTTCTTCTGGAAGCGCCTGCTCGGTTCCGTTGCGCAATCCGAGGGCGGGCATGAGGTGGGGCTTTCATTTGCCGTCGAAAAAAACGGCGCACGGCTCAACCGGTACCCGGTAAAGAGGCGGTATATGTTTCTTGCCGCCGATAACCGGGCGCACGGTTTCGATTCGCGCTACTTCGGGCCGGTTGCGGTCAACGCCTGCTTTGCGCGCCCGCTGTGCGTCCTCTGGTCGCTGCGACGCGAAGGAAAACGAAATGCAATCACCGTCGGTCGTATTCTAAAATTTATCAGATAAGCGCGGCTATGACAAAACAAATCGGTTACTTCGGACATTTCGGCGGCAGGTTTGCGCCCGAAACGCTCATGCCCGAGCTCGAAGCGGTTGCAAAGGGATACGCCGCCTTTAAAAAAAATCCGGAGATGAAAAAGCGCTACACTGCGCTCCTGAAGAATTATTGCGGCCGCGAGACCCCCCTCTACTTCGCCGAAAGCCTGACGAAAAGGCTCGGCGGGAGCAGGATCTACCTGAAGCGGGAGGACCTCAACCACACCGGTGCGCACAAGATAACCAATGCGCTCGGCCAGGCCCTGCTCGCGGTCTCCATGGGAAAGAAACGGCTCATCGCCGAAACCGGGGCCGGACAGCACGGGGTCGCCACCGCGACCGCCGCCGCCCTCCTCGGGCTCGAATGCGACATCTACATGGGCACGGTCGATATGGCCCGGCAGCGGCCCAACGTCTTCCGCATGAACCTCCTCGGCACGCGGGTGATCCCGGTGGAGAGCGGATCGAAGACGCTCAAGGACGCGGTCAACGAGGCGATGCGCGACTGGTCGAAGACCGTGCGCACCACGCACTATGTTTTCGGCTCGGCCCTGGGTCCCCACCCCTTCCCCACCATGGTGCGGGAGTTCCAGTCGGTCATCGGCCGCGAGGCGCGGCGGCAGATCGTGGCGGCGGAAGGCCGCCTTCCCCACGAGGTGGTCGCCTGCGTCGGCGGCGGGTCGAACTCAATCGGGATTTTTTCCGCCTTTCTCAGGGATAGCCGCGTTGCCCTCGTCGGCGTCGAGGCCGGGGGCCGGGGGCTCGACGGAACGCAGCATGCCGTCCGCTTGTCGCCATGCAAGGCGGCGCGACCGGGCGTGCTGCACGGCTCCTACTCGTATGTCCTGCAGGACGACAACGGCCAGATCGCGAACACGCACTCGGTCTCGGCCGGGCTCGATTACTCGGGCGTGGGACCGGAACACTCGTTCCTCCGCGAACTCGGGCGCGTCACCTATACCTATGCAACCGACGAGGAGGCGGTCGACGCCTTCACCGTCCTTTGCCAATGCGAGGGGATCATCCCGGCGCTCGAATCGTCGCATGCGGTCGCCTATGCCATAACGCGGGCGCCCCTCATGGCAAAAAAGGAGATCATGATCGTGAACCTCTCGGGCCGGGGCGACAAGGACATCTACTCGGTAGCGGACCACCTCGGGAAATCGCTATGAACCGTTACGAAAAAACATTTGCCGGTCTGCGGGAGAGGGGCGAAATCGGCTTCATCCCGTTTGCCGTTGCCGGGGACCCCGACCTTTCCACCAGCGAGCTCGTCCTCAGGGCCTACATCGACGGCGGCGCCGACATCCTGGAGATCGGGTACCCGTTCTCCGATCCGGTTGCCGACGGGCCGGTCAACCAGCGGGCAAGCCAGCGCGCCATCGCGGCGGGGCTGAACCACGAGCGGTTCTTCGAGCTTATCAAGCGGATCCGCAAAGTGTCCGACATTCCGATCGGCCTTCTGGGCTATACCAACACGCTCATCCATCTGGGCTGCGAACACTTCTGCAAGGAGGCGGCCGATGCCGGGATCGACAGCCTGCTCTTCGCCGACCTGCCGCCCGAGGAGTCGGCCGAGCTCGCCGATGCGATGAAGCGCCACGGCCTCGGCCGGGTGTACATCGTCTCCGAATTGACGCCGCCCGACCGAATGAAGATGATCGTTGCGCAGGTCGACTCGTTTGTCTACGTGGTGAGCCGCCTCGGCGCGACCGGCGTCGACGCCGCGGCGAGCACGTCGGCGGAAACCACGCTCAAACGCCTGAAGAGGGTCACCAAGAAGCCCCTCGCCGTCGGGTTCGGCATCTCGACGCCCGCCCATGTGGCCGCCATGGCCGCGGCCGGAGCCGATGCCGCGATCGTCGGCAGCGCGCTCGTCGCGGTCATCGAGGAGTTCGGGAAAATTCCGAAGAAGCTCCGCGCCGTCCTTACCGAAAACGTTGCCGCCTACAAGGCTGCAACCCGGAAGGCGTGAGACCATGAACCATCGCGGACCCACACCGCCGGAACTCGAAGTCGCAACCATCGCGGCCCACCTCGAAGGGCTCGAAGAGACCATCATCTCCCGGCTCATCGAACGGGCGCAATTCCACCTGAACGAGCGGGTCTACCGGCCCGGCGAGAGCGGCTTTACCGGCGAGGAGCTGCTTTCGCTCTTTCACGTCCGCCTCCTGTACCAGGAGCGCATGGATGGCCGCTTCGGCCGGTTCTGCGCTCCCGAAGAGCGCCCTTTTTTCAGGGATCTCCCCGAACCGCAGCGCACCGTGATCCTCCCGGATACCGGGCTTGCGGTCGACAATTTCGACTGTGTCAATATGACCGGCTCCATCGTCGACGCCTATCTCGCGCTTCTCCCGCGCGTCTGCCGCGCGGGAGACGACGGTCATTACGGTTCGAGCACCGAGCACGACGTGTATGCGGTGCAGGCGATCGCGCGGCGCATCCATTACGGCTCGCTCTACGTCGCGGAAAGTAAATTTCTCGATGCGCCGGAGGTTTTTTCGGGCCTGGCCGCGGCGGGCGACGAAAGTGCGATCATCGCGCGGCTCACCCGCCGCGAGGTCGAGGAGCGGATCGTGCAGAGGATCCGGGAGAAGGCGGCGACCATGCAGGCGACGGTCAATCCGGGGGTGCGGCAACTGATCGACCCGGAGGTCCTGGCGGAATTTTACCGGGAGACCATTGTACCGATGACGAAGCGGGGCGAGGCGATGTATTTGATGAACCGGCGGAGATAAGAACGCAGGGAGCTTACTCAGGTGGGGGAACCGCAGGCCTTTAAAACAAATTGACAAAACTTTAATCTGAAATCGATCATATGCCCTTTTCTCCCCGAAACATCACCATTTACAGCGTCGGCCTCCTCGGCGGCTCGATCGGACTCGCACTCCGCAATGCCGGCTTCGACGGCCGCATTACCGGCCTCTCCTCGCCCGCCAAGCTCCCGCTCGCGATCAAACTCGGCTGCATCGACGAGGGTTACGGCTACGAGGCGCTCCCGGACGTCATCGGATCGACCGACCTGCTCATCCTCTGCTCGCCGATCAGCGCCATCCTGAAAACCATCCATGCGCTTTCGGGACTGCACCTGCCTTCCGGCATCGTGGTCACCGACGTCGGCAGCACGAAAGAGGAGATCTGCTCGGCCGCGAAGCACCTCCTGCCTGATGTCTATTTCATCGGCGGCCACCCGATGGCGGGATCGGAAAAAAGCGGTCCCGGAGCGGCCGACCCCTACCTCTTCCAGAATGCCATTCACGTCCTCACCCCGCGCTCCGGCGAACCGTCGCAGCGGGACCGGGAGGTGGGCGGGTTCTTCGAGCACTTTCTCGGCAGCCGCGCGCTCTTTCTCGACCCGGTCCGGCACGACCGGATCGTGGCGGCGGTGAGCCACCTGCCGCACCTGCTCGCCGTTGCTCTTGTCAATTCTGCGCAGGAGGTCGACTCGACGATTCCCGGCACCCTCGGCCTCGCCGCCGGCGGCTTCCGCGACATGACGCGCATCGCCGGGGCACCCTACGATCTCTGGCACGACATCCTCACGACCAACCGGCAGTCGATCGATCCGCTGATCGACCGGCTGATCGCCCGCCTGAGCGACATGAAACTGCGGCTTCACAGCGGGTCGCTGCGTGAGCTCTTCGAGGGGGCGCGGACAACCCGCTCGCGGATTCCCGACAACGCGAAGGGCTTCATACGCCGCCTTTCGGAAGTGCTCGTGATTGCAAAGGACCAGCCCGGCATCATCGCGCGGATCGCCGCCGTGCTTGCCGATAAGGAAATCAACATCAACGACATCGAAGTGCTCAAGGTCCGCGAAGGCGAAGGCGGCACCATCCGCCTTGCCTTCGAGTCGCCCCTCCTGGCGCAGGAGGCGGTCGCCCTTCTGCAGCAGGCCGGCTTTCCCGCCCGCGAAAGGATATAATAGAGTGCTTACCGTCAATCGTGCCAAGGCCGTCGCGGGAAAAGTCGACCTGCCGCCGAGCGGCGACCTCTTCCTGGTCGCGGCGCTCGCCGCACTTGCATCGGGCCGCTCCTGCCGGATCCATCCTCTCGGCAAGGGAGCCGAAATCCGGAACTGGGCGGCGCTTCTCGATGGTCACGCCGCCGTGACCCTCGAAGGCGACGCCTGCCTCATCGAACGCGCCGACGGCGCGCCCCCGCGCCCGATTACCTTTGCCGACGACCGGCTCCCCTACCGCGATACCGCCGTCTTCCTCGCGCTCGGCGCCGGGAAAAGCGTTCTCTTCGAGGCCGTCCCGGACCGGCGACTCGACGGATGGCGTGCCGCCGGTAAACGGCTCGGCGTGGTGCTGGAAACGGTCGGCGAGGGAAAAGGCCGGGGTCTTTCCTGCGCGCCGGTCGATTCCGCGACGCCGCCGCCGCAGACGATCGAAGAGCGCGACATCAACGCCGCCCTGGGCCTTTTCTTCGGCCTGCACGCGAAGCGGTCCTTCCGGACCTGCTTCACGCTGTCGCATCCTTTCCGTCATCTCGCCGGACTGTTCGGCGCGACGCTCGAAGTAAAGCGCGACGCCGGGGAAAAGGAGAAGGATCCGCTCCTGCGCCGCATACGGCTCCAGACGAAGCAGAAATTCTCCGACCAGGAGCAGTCGTTTCTGGTCACGACGGACTTTTCCGCCGTCCGGGGAGAGGAAGCCGTCCTCGATATCGAGCTGCCCGGCGACGAGGTCCTCGGGGCACTGTTATGCGCCGCGAAATCGCTCATCCAGCGGGGATCGTTCGTGATCGACAACGCACCGCTCGACCCGTGGGCCCTGCCCATCCTCCCCTTCCTGCGCAAGATGGGCTGCAAGCCCTCGGTGCAGGAGCTGCGCAAAACCGCATTCGGCCCCGCCGGGATGCTCTCCCTTTCGAAATTCGACCTCAACGGCCAGAAGATCGACTTCGCGCCGCAGCATCCCGGCGACATGCAGCTCCCGGCAATGGCCGCAGTCGCGTCTTTTGCCGATAATCAATCTTTGTTCCGCCGGTTCGACGACCTGCGGAAAAGCGATCCGGACGGCATCCGTCAGCTCGAATCGTGCCTCAAGGCCATGGACGTGAAATTCGGCGACATCCCGGACGGCTTCGTGATCAAGGGAGAGAAGGAGTACGACGGCTTCGACCTGATCGAGCCGCTCCCCGCCCCGCTCGCCGGCGCCTTTACCATTGCCGGGTTGCGGTGCGTCGGTTCGACCACGGTGAACGATGAGCTGATTGTCGGGCGGTGGCCGGATTTTTATGAGATGATCATGAAGATAAGCGAATTCAGGAGTTGACAATGGATTTCACCCCTGTTTTTTCCACCTGATGATGGCGTTGCGGAAGTGCTGCGGCCCCGCGGAACGCGGGAATAGCCCAGCACTTTCGCCGGAAGGGGTGTGTCGGCAAACGCGGCTTTGCCCGGCTCCGACCGGGGGGAACCCGTGAAGCGAGGTTCCCCCACCGGATTTTGAACGTGACTTTAAAAAAGGAAATACCCCGGTAATGCACCCCATCTCCTCTTTCGGCGTCGTTGCCTTCAGCCAATGCGATCACCTCGACGAGGTCATCGAACGACTCTGCGCCTGGTCGGCTTCGGCGAGCGTCCCGCTCATCCTGCACCCCTTTTTCAAGGGGATCGTCCCGGCCGGCGTCATGGTCGCCGCCGATGAAAAGGAGCTTCTTGCGAAAAGCGAAGCGGTCATTTCGGTCGGCGGGGACGGGACCTTCCTCTCGGTGGCGCATCTCTGCCGCTTCACGCAGAAGCCGGTGATCGGGATCAACCTCGGCGGCCTCGGGTTCCTGACCGATATCGGCCGCGAGAATATCGAGGAGAGCTTCCGGAAAATCAGCGAGGGAAAATATGCCATCCTGAGCCGCATGGTGCTCGAAGCGTGCATCAGACGCGGGAAAAACTCGATATGCGCCTACAACGCGCTCAACGACATCTTCATCAACCGGATGAACGTCCCGAAGCTGACCTCGATCTCGGCCTGGTACGGCAACGACTTCATCGCCGATTTTCAGGCCGACGGAATCATCGTGGCGACCCCGAGCGGCTCTACCGCCTACTCGCTCTCGTGCGGCGGGCCGATCGTCGAGCCCGATGTCAAGGCGCTGCTCCTGACGCCCATCTGCCCGCATTCGCTCAACGAACGGCCCATGGTACTTCCGACCGACAAGCCGATCCGGCTCCTCATCAACGACAAGAATCC
>CAZYYB010000123.1:0-8414 GCA_964651515.1 uncultured Fibrobacteraceae bacterium | reverse complement strand
TAAAATTATTTCTGCATGGCAGGCTGGCAATACACCGTTGGCAGGGGGCTTACAGTGCAATGACGACGGCTTCGATTTTCTGGGCGGCACGGTCAATATTAAATACCTGTCGTCATCCTTTCAGGCGGGCGATGCCGTGTATTACGATATAGGGTATCGCGGTAAAATGCAGTTTGTTTTCGGATATCAGGACACCATAACGGGAGGCACGAGCCTGGGGTGCTGTTCGAAGATCGAGGCCAACGATTATACCGGCTGGCAGCCGTTCACCTACGGCCAGGTATACAACGCAACCTACATCGGTACCGGCGTTGCCAATAAGGATACCTGGAAATACAAGTACGGCATCTATTACAAAAAGAACGGTGCCGGAGTATGGGTCAACTCCATCCTTACCCAGTGCTACCAGTACGGACTGTATATCGAAAACCTCGGCACCGCCGATTCGGTCCAGGTATACAACTGCTGGGCCCGCTTCATGAACGACAGCATCGTTCTCAAGAGCGATGTTTTTTACGGCTTCGGCGGCGGCAATGTCTGGGACAGCATATGTGAAGGAAACCTGCCGCTGGCGGCCTACATGGCGGCGGACTCCAATATGAACGACACCATCAACCCGGTGCTCGGAGGCGTCGATTGGGGACGTGACGGGAAACTTGACCCGAGGCCATCCCCTACGGGAGTCGCCGTTCAGCATGTGGCAACGGTGCCGAATAACGGTTTTTTTACCCAGACCGCCTATCGCGGCGCCTTCAACCCGACCGGACAGGTCTGGCTCGCCGGCTGGACCGAAATTGCGACCACCGGATTTTTAACCACTGCGGCCACCGGTGTCAAGAGCGACGGACCGGAGGGTATTAAACCCGAATTCAGAAACCTGACCATCACGGGCACCGGCGATCTCCATCAGCTCACCTGGGAGCAACCGGGAAGCGGTCATGTTACCGTTTCGCTGCATAAGCTGGACGGCCGGCAGGTGGGGATTCTGGCGAACGGCGACAAGAGCGCCGGAACGCAGTCCCTTTCGTTTTCGACCCGCGGATTTGGTGCGGGAATCTACCTTATCAGGCTGAAGGGAACGGGACTCAATCGGTCGGGAGTTTTTGAAGTAAAGTAGTCGGGTAATAAATCGTGTGCGGTAAAAAGGAATTTGCCGGGTAGCCGGCAAATTCCTTTTGTTCGTGCAAAGTACACCTTGAATATTCATCAACAACGAGCATATGCCATAAAGGGGTCCATGAAATTTTACCTGATTACCGCATGCGTTTTCCTTTTTTCAAACATTTCGACGGTTTCATCCTCGCCGGCGGTGCCGACGGATTCCAGCCATGCGACGGCGGTGGCGGATTCGAACGCTGCGGCAGTTTCGACGGCCGCATTGTCGGGAAAGTCTTCCGACAGCTCCCGGGTCGTCGCCGATTCGGCGCGCCCCGCCGGTGACTCGGCAAAACGGACGACGAGCAAGGGAGCCCTGCCTGCCGGGTCTTCGCATGCCGGCGATTCGGTAGTCAAAATTGAAAAGGCGGTCGTCGTCAAGGGGAAATCGGGCCAGGCCCTGGCGCAGAGCAAACAGCAGAATGCCGACAATCTCAAGAATGTCATCGATGCCGAGCTCATCGCAAAACTGCCCGACCAGACCACCGCCGATGCCTTGCAGCGGGTTCCGGGAGTTTCGGTGGAGCGCGATCACGGCGAGGGCTCGTATGTCATGATCCGGGGAACCGAACCGCGGCTGTCGACCGTGACCGTCGACGGGCAGAGCATTGCGGGAACCGATGCGTCAACCCGCGCGATCGGCCTCAACGTCATCCCCTCCGACCAGCTCGCCGAAATTGAAGTCGCCAAGGTGCTCATGCCCGAAATGGATGCCAACGCCATCGGCGGTACGGTAAACCTCATCACGAATACGGCAAAAGATTCGGTGACGCGAATAAAGCTCAACTTCACGCCAGGGTATATGCAGATGTCGGGAAAGCCGATCTTGCAGGGATCCCTGTCCGGCGGACGTCGTTTCTTTGACAACGCGCTGGGAGTTTTCGTCGGCGGAAGCTATGATCACGAGCAGCGCGAGACCCAGGGCATCGCCATGACCTATGATACCGACATCGTCCTGAACGATGGCGACACGACGCTGAGCCACGCCTTCGGGCAGCATCTGTGGAGTCTCATGCTTCGCGATTATCAGTACGATGACGAACGCGCCGCCGGCAACACCAAGATCGATTACCGGTTCTCCCCCGAGGCTCGGATTTACCTGGCGGCCTCGACCAACTTCTTCGGCGAGCAGGAGGATCGGCGGTCGCTTCTGTTCGATGCGCATAATGGGGATGCGGCGACTATCGGCGCTACTCCGGGCGCCGGAGCCAACCTCGTCGAAAATCTGCCGATTACCCGGTCGATCAAGGATGCCTATACCGGGAAAACGATGTCGACCGTGACGCTCGGCGGTACTACGCCCTTTTTCGGCTCCAAGGTCGACGGCTCCACGTCCTATTCGTACGGAGAGACCAACCAGCCCAACCAGCTCACCGCCGAATTCCAGAACCAGAATTCAACCATTTTATTCAATCCTGCCAATCTTAACGATCCCCAATTCACGCCCATCAATATCTCAACCTACCAGCTGAACGAGCTCCTTTATAATAAGGAGGTTTTCCAGGTTGACTCGTCGTTTTATAATCCGGCCAACTACAAACCGAGCAGTATCGAGATCAGATCAAAGAACATCGAGGAAAATTCATGGTCTGCCCGGCTCAACGTGACCGCACCGCCGATTCCGCTCTTCGATGACAAGGGATCGCTTGAACTCAAAGCCGGTGCTAAAGGGACCGAGCATATAAAATCACAATCGCTCAAGGTAATCTCTTACGAGGATTCCGGCACTTTCCAAACCCCCGCTCTCGACTCTTTTGTCGGCAGTTATTCCAATAGCTCATTTTTAAACAACCAGTATGCCCTGAACAACATGCCGGATCCCTCCATAATACGCGACTGGTTGAGCTCCGCTCATTACAGCAGCCCGGGTAATTTTTTGTACGCGGATTCGACCCACAGTCAGCTCGAGGTGGACCCCCAGACCTTTACGGCCGTGGACCGGACCGCCGCCGCGTTTTTCCAGGGAAAGATGAAACTGGATAAATTGACCCTGATCGGGGGTCTGCGCGCCGAATTCATGTCACTGCACTATTCCGGGTACCAGGATACCGCGGAAGGACTCAGTAATTCCATCATTCAACGGATACCGCTGGACATGTACAAGAGCTTCTTTTTCCCCTTGCCTATGGTACTCGGCCGCTATGCCATCGAAAAAAATCTCGATGCCCGCCTCTCCTATACCCATACCTTTTCGCCTCCCGACTGGCTCGACCTGGTGCCGACCAAGGTGTTCACCAACGATGACGGACAGGAACTGGTATACATGGGAAATGCGGATTTGAAACCCACCCAGTCGAATAATTTTGACGGGTCGATCGAATATTATCCGACGAGCATGGATATGGCGTCGATCGGCGCATTTTACAAGAGAATGGATGATTATATTTTCAGTACGCGCGGATACTACGAAAACGCCATCTTCAGCCCCTTTGCCAACTCCGGCGCGGTATCGAGCGGATCGCATGAGTCAATTACGGCGTTCAGCAAGGCAAACGGCAATACCGCCGATCTGTCCGGTTTTGAAATCAATCTTCTTCAGCGGTTTCTTTTCCTTCCCGGTTTTTTGAGCGGATTCGGCGTCAATGCGAACTACTGCTTCACCTGGTCCCAGGCGCTGGTGCCCGGCTATGCACAGTATACCACCTTACCGGGACAGTCGGAGCACGTGGGCAACGTCTCCCTGTTCTACGAGAAATACGGTTTTTCGGCCCGGCTGGCTCTCAACGTCCAGAGTTCGTATATAAACGAGCTTGATACCTATGTCGACCCTGAAGGCGCCAAACTCCTGTTGCCCAACTATACCGGAACACATGCCCAGCTCGATTGCGCCGTGAGCCAGAAGCTGCCCGGGAATGTGACCGTCCTGGTTGAGGCGAACAATCTGACCAATACGCCGGCCGAGTTGTACCTTGACAGCCCGAGTTACCCGACACAGATAGAATATTATTCGTGGGCGATCCATGCGGGCGTTAAGGTGGATTTGAATCTATAAAAAGCATGCGGTGAACGAAAGTTATTAATCGTCATTTATCAACATTTAAAGGAGAACGAATGAAAATGCGGTTGGTAAAAGTCTTTATTGCCATTTCCATTATCGGTTCGACGCTATGCTTCGGCGGTCCGAAAAAATCGTACAGTACGCTTCCCGACAGCGTCATCAACGCACTGCCGAAAAAATCGTGCATCACCTTTATCGCATTCGGCGACTGGGGATGGAACGGTCAGTTCGAACAGACCCATGTGGCCGACGCCCTCGGGGAGGTCGCCAATGTCGCGGGTGCGGGCTTTATCGTTTCGTGCGGCGATAATTTCCAGGTCGACGGCGTGCGCAGCGTCACCGATCCGCTCTGGCAGGAAAATTTTGAAAACGTCTATAAAAACATCTCGTTGCAGGTAGACTGGTACCCGGTACTCGGCAACCACGATTACAAGGGGAATCCGCAGGCCGAGATCGACTACTCGAAAATCAGCCGCAGGTGGAATATGCCCGCGCGTTACTATGTCGTGCACAAGGAAGGCTGCAAAGGCGCAGCGTCGCTTGACCTCTATATGCTCGACACTTCACCGTTCCAGAAGATGTACTATGAGAACGATGTCCATGCGGTCAAGGGGCAGGACACCGCGGCGCAGCTCCGCTGGCTCGACAGCAGCCTCGCCGTATCGAAAAGCCGCTGGAAAATCTGTGTGGGGCACCATTCCCTCTATACCGGCGGCGAACATGCCCCGGAATTGACCGAGATGCCCGGCCGGTTCGAGCCGATTTTTGCAAAGTACAACGTCGACGCCTATTTCAGCGGGCACGATCACGACCTCGAACATATTACCTCGAAAAACAGTAAGGTAAATTTCTTCGTCACCGGCTGCGGCGGTGAGCCCCGCCCGGTTAAGAAGACTCCGGGAACCCGGTTCATGTCCTCGGAAGCGGGGTTCATGCTGGTTAACGTCGGCGAGGATGCCATGACCGTGAGCGCGATCAACACGAAGGGAGTGGTGCTCTATACCGCAACGCTGACAAAATAACCCTGATAAACGAATGCGGCTGAAGGCGATAGTATCGATATAACCTTTTGCCTTTGCAATACCGAACTCCCTGTTGCAGAGAATCGTCAACCCTGATGCAGCTGAGACTGCGAAGAGGAACCAATGAACAAAATAGTTACCATTTTCGGATGCGCCGCTCTCCTGTGCCCGGTTGCCCCCGCCCAGCCGGTTGCACCGGCGTCCGGCTATAGTATCGTCAATAAAGTCCCCCTTTCAGGCGACGGCGGCTGGGACTACTGTACGGTCGACGATTCGACCGGGAGGCTGTTCGTGTCGCATGCCATGCGGGTGCAGGTTGTGGACCTCGCGACGCTGCAGCAGGTCGGCAGCATGGAAGACACCAGGGGTGTCCATGGCATCGCGCTGGTTCGCGAGCAGGGCAAAGTCTATACGAGTAATGGCGACGACACCTCGGTGACGGTTGCCGAGCTCCAAAGTCTTTCTTTTATCAAAAAAATTCATGTTACCGGCCTCGACCCCGACGCGATCATCTTCGACCCCTTTTCGCACTGCATTTTGACCTGTAACGGCAAAACCGGGAATGCCTCGGTAATCGACACGAGAAGCGACTCCGTCATTGCAACGATACCGCTTGGCGGCAAGCCGGAATATCCGGCGTCAAATGGTAATGGAAAAGTATTCGTAAACCTTGAAGACAGGGATATAGTCGCCGAAGTAAATATGCAATCAATGAAGGTTGAAAAAAGATGGGCCGTGGCTCCCGGAAAATCGCCGTCCGCCATGGCGATTGATAATGAAGACCATCGCCTGTTCATCGGCTGCCGCAGCAAGGTCCTGGTCGTCATGGATGCCGTGGGCGGGAGGGTAATTGCCTCCCTGCCCATCGGCGAGCATGTCGACGCGGCGGCGTTTGATCCCGCTCTGCAGCGGATCTACTGCTCGTGCGGTAATGGAACGGTTGCCGTCATCCAAAAATCGGGAAAAGATACGTATGCGGTAGTGGAGAATATCGTCACCCTGAAGGGAGCGAAGACCATGGCGCTCAACCGGACGAGCCACCGCCTGTATCTGCCGACGGCGGATTACGACGCGGCACCGGCTCCAACGGCGGAGAATCCGAAACCACGTGCCAGGATCAAACCGGGAAGTTTCATGGTCCTGGAGGTCGCGCCGGTTGAGAAGTAAATCGCGTTTCCGGCGCATGATCCCGGGAGGGCGCCGGGAACCTCGCGGCAAAAGACTATGGCTATATGCATGTTTGGCGATACTGCTCGGTGCGGCGGCAAATTCTGTGATAGCCGGCCCGCCGTATGTGACCGACGATCCCGATCCGGTCGAGTACCGGCACTGGGAGATCTATCTTGCTTCGCAATGGTCGAGCGCAAACCGGGAAGTTTCCGGAACGGTGCCGACGCTCGAAGCAAATTACGGCCTGCTGCCGGAGGTGCAAATTTCCGCAATGGCCCAGTTATCCGACAATGCCACTGCGGATGGTCGGCGCGACTATCATCCGGGAGACCTCGAAGTCGGCATAAAATACCGATTTATCCGGGAAACCGCCGGAATGCCGCAGGTTTCGATCTATCCGTCCGTCGAAGTACCGGCAACGGATTCATCGGGGGAACCCGGGGCACAAGGGGTGCAGTTTTTTGTCCCCCTGTGGCTCCAGAAAAGTTTTGGCCCCTGGACGACCTTCGGCGGCGGGGGGTATCAGGCTGACATGGCCCGGCCATCGGAAAATTTCTGGCTTCTGGGATGGGAGGGGCAGCGGGATCTCTGGGGCGCCGTTACGGCGGGGGCCGAGCTGTTCACCGTTTCACATCAGGCGGGGTTTACCGGGGCCGAGCTCGGCTTCAACCTCGGCGTTACCGTCAACGCATCCCGGCATCACCATATCCTGGCCTCGCTCGGGAGGGATATTGCCGGCATCAATCAATTCGCCGCTTATTTCGGCTATCTGCTGACCATTTGAACTTATAACTGTTAAGGAGAAAAATATGGTTCATTTCATTTCGCATCTCTCGCCGATTCTCATCCTTATCGAAAAGGCAATCCTGGCCCTGCTGATTTTTCTGCTGGCGGCTATCCTGGCGATATTTATCGGGCGATTGCGCAGTTACTCCCGCATGAAAGGCGACGCTTCCGGGTGGATCACCAGATTGACGAAGACCTTGAAAAAAAGCGACCTCGCCGAAATAGCGATTGAAGGAAGGGATGCCGCTACCGTGTCCGGCCGGATGGTAAAGACCGGGCTTGAAAATTGGGGCCTGGCTCCGGAAGCCATGGAAAAAGTTTTTGACGCACAGGAGTCAATGGAGAAACGGGGCCTGGAACGGGGGCTCTCCTTTCTTGGAACCGTCGGCGCAAATGCCCCTTTTCTTGGTCTAACCGGCACCGTTATCGGCATTCTTGTGGCATTCGATCGTTTTGCAGCTTCCGGCGGAAAGGGCAGCACCGAAGTCATGGTTGCCATTTCGCAGGCGCTTGTCGCCACCGCTCTCGGACTGATGGTGGCCATCCCGGCCGTCGTTTTTTATAACATTTTGCGGAATCGCAGCAAGGGGATACTGGAACAGGCAAGGGAAGTTCAATCGCTCGTCATGGCCCATTTCCTGCACGAAACCTTTGTTCGACCGGAGGCGTGACATGAGTTCCCACGCTTCCCACGATGATGAAGAGATTATTTCAAGCATCAATATAACGCCGCTGGTGGACATCTTCCTGGTCTTGCTTATCATCTTCATGATCACGAGTTCCGTCATCGACCAGCAGGAGATAAAAATCAATCTGCCGAGGGCCGCACATGCAGGATCCGAGGCGCCGAAAGCCTCCGGACTCGTGATGGACAGGAATAAGAACATGTTTCTGGACGGCGAACCCTCGGATTCTGCGCGGGTCGTGACGAAACTGCACAATGCGGTCGCCGTTGACCCGGATCACCAGGTGCTCATTGCTGCGGATCAAGACCTGGCATACCGGGAGGTGGTCCGTGTTATCGATATCGTGCGGGGATCCGGCGTAGTCAAGTATGCCCTGAAGGTAGTGCGGAGCGCGTCGTAATGGGAACCGTTCTGCGCTCACGTCGCGCACGGCCGCGCACCGGCTCCCGGACTGACGGCGCCATTCATTTGAATATGCCGCCCGAGACCGGTTTCAAGAAGGCCAATCTGTTCCTGGCTCTGGGCCTGCTGGCCGCTCTCACGGTAAGCCCCCTGCCAACGGTGTATTGCCAGCCTGCCATGCAGAAATAATTTTAT
>CAZYYB010000122.1:0-8602 GCA_964651515.1 uncultured Fibrobacteraceae bacterium | reverse complement strand
TGCTTCGCCGGATCGTACTCGGTATGGTTCACGCCCATGAGCAGGGTCTTGACGTCGCCCTTGCCCGGCGCGGAGATGATGACCTTCTTTGCACCGGCGGTAATATGACCGATCGCCTTATCGGAACTCGTGAAGAGACCGGTGGACTCGATCACGTACTCGACCCCGAGCGCCTTCCACGGGAGTTCGGCCGGAGTCCTGGTCGCCATGATGCACTTGGTCTTGGAACCGTTGACGACGAAGACGTCGTTGCTTTCGAGGGACGGATCGCTTTTTTCGGTGGTAAGGGTGTGCTTGAAATGGCCGTGGACCGAGTCATACTTCATCTGGTAGGCGAAATAATCCGCATCGGTGGAGATATCGACGACCGCAACCACTTCGATCTCCTTGCCCAGAAGCCCCTGATCGCAAATCGCCTGGTACACGAGGCGGCCGATGCGTCCAAAACCATTGATTCCGACTTTTACTCCCATGACATCCTCCTGATTTTAATGTTTATGGAACGGGTGGTAATATTCTTCGATGCAAGGCTTTAAAAGCCCGGGAAAACATTAAAATATACCATTACTCAGGGGTGATTTTCAAGAGGAGGGGAGATGATGCGTCGTATGAGACTTTCTGGTGGGGGAACCTCGCTTCCACCACCAGATGCTGGTGGGGGCGCACCACCTTCTTTGAAGGTGGAAAACACAATGAACTACCCCGCAGCCCGCGCTTTGGCGGGCGCGGAGGCTCCGACCAGGGGGAAACCGCGTAGCGAGTTTCCCCCACCAGGGTAGCGACCTCTCCCGCCTCAATTTATTTTACCTCCATCATGCAAACATCCTTCTTTAAAAAAAATCAGAAGCCGGGCGAACAGCGGGAACGGCTATTCTTCATCGCCGGACCGTGCGTCATCGAATCGGAGGAGCTCTGCTGCAAGGTTGCGGAGCGGCTGGCCGCCCTCAGGACCAGGTACGATCTCGACCTCGTCTTCAAAGCCTCCTACGACAAGGCGAACCGCCTCTCGGCCTCCTCGTTTCGCGGGCCGGGTCGCGAAGGCGGGCTCAAGATCCTCGAGAAGATCCGGAAGGAGTTCGGACTCCCGGTCCTGACCGACATCCACGAGACCGCACAGGCGGCCGAGGTCGCCGACGTCGTCGACGTCATCCAGATACCGGCGCTCCTCAGCCGCCAGACCGATCTCCTGGTCGCCGCCGGGAAAACCGGCAGATGGGTCAACATAAAGAAGGGTCAGTTCATGGCGCCCGAGGACATGGAGTTCGCCATGAAGAAGGCGGGCGAGAAGGTCTGGCTCACCGAACGCGGTACCTTCTTCGGCTACAAGCGGCTCGTGGTGGACTTCGCGGGCATCCCGATCATGAGGCGCTTCGGCGCACCGGTGATCTTCGACGCCACCCACAGCGTCCAGCTCCCCGGCGGCGGCGGCGGCGTCTCGGGAGGCAACCGCGACCTGGCACTCCCGCTCGCCCGCGCCGCGATCGCCATGGGCGCAGACGGTCTCTTCTTCGAGGTTCATCCCGACCCGGACCATGCGCTCTGCGACGGGCCGAACAGTTTAAGGCTGGAGGATTTTGAGCGGGAGGCGCCGAGGATGGTGGCGATGTTTGAGAGGGTGAGGGATGAGGGATGAGGGAAAAAATCAGTTACTCAGGTGGGGAAACCACCTTACGGTGGTTTCCCCTGGTCGGAGCCGCAAAATGCGTCTCCGACGCACCCTTTCCAGCGGAAGAAGGGGGCGGCGATGCTTGCCTGCGGCAAGCGCCTGCCCCCTCCCGCAACGCTCTCCATTAGGTAGAAAAAACACGGAAAAAGATCATGAGACAAGATTTTTTCCCCATCAGCGAATTGCAAATAATCTTAAATTTTTGACTTTTTTTATCTCCTCACCGTGCAATAAACCTCGCCTCATAATCCACCCCGTCGAGCTTCGCCGAAACGGTAAAGCACCCCGACTCGGCATCTTTCGGCCGCCAGACGACGGAACTCCTGCCGGTGACGGTCACCCTGTCGACGATGCGGCCCCAGAGGTCATAGAAGATCAGATCGGCGTGGCGCGCGCTTCCGGGAAAGGCGATGGTAACACCCGACTCGCCGGGGCTGACCTGGAGTTCGCCGGCGTATTTTTCCCCGTTTTCGAGACTCTTCCCCCCCCCCGCCGCCGGCGGAAAGTCGTATTTGAAGATCGACATGCCGGTGGAATGGAGTATGAAGAGCCGTTTCTTTACCGTGTCCACCAGGACATTCTGACGGTCGTGCAACGAATCCGGCAACACGGCCCCATCGTCCAGGGCGGTCCGGTACGCGTTCAGGTCTCGCGGATCCTCGGCATAGACATGGTCGGCATCCAGGCTGAGAAACTGACCGGCGGAGAGCGGGTAGCCCGAATAGTTTCTCCAGGACGCCTCGCCGACGCTCGGTGAGGCAAGGGATTGCATGGAGTCCAGGTCGTAGGCGACCATATAGTGCCAGGAGTTGAAGGGGTAATAGGTGAACGTCTCGCCTATGAGCAAGGTTCGATTGTACACCCCCCGCACCTGGGGAGAAAGCGACGTGGAGGCGGCCCCATTCCGAAAGGAGCCGATTTCGACGAGATTGCCGATGACTATCCCGGCCGTGGGCGATATCAGCACGGGGTACAGATAGCTGTACGACCCATCGGCGGCGCTGATATTGCCGCTCACGACGCAGAGCAGGGAGTCGTTCAGGGGCAGCACCGCGGCGATATTCTCGTCCCGGTAACTGCCGATCCGCGTGAAGGCCTTATTGCCGAATTTAAACAGGGTGATATCGGGTGCGTTGACGACAACCGCATATTTTTTCTTCATGCAGAAGACACCCTTCCCGCCGACGAACCCATAGCCGTTGACCACCTTTGACGACAGATATATCGGGATCAGCGAAGCGAGCGGGTAGGAAGCCAGCGCGGATGAATCGATGAATCCGGCGGATGCGGGGGCCGAAGGATTTTGAACATCGATCACCGTGTACTTCCCGGCGGGCGAAGTGTTTTCCTGCAGGATGACCGAATCCCCCGCCAGGGCGGACCAGCCTCCGGAGAGCGCAAGGGGAAAATCGGCGAGCCGGGTAAAATGTGCGGGGCGTCGCCCCCCTGAAAGATGGAAGGTATAAACCGCGGAAACTCTCGAAAGGGCGCTGTCGCCTCGCCGCCGCCAGGCGGCGGCACGGTAGGTGTAAAATGCATTGGGCACCACCGTCGAATCGGACAGGGTCAGGGTATCCCTCTGCCCGGGATGCGCGCTTTTTATCTGCGCGATGAGGCCGAAGGCCGAGGAGAACCCGGGCGCACGGTACACCCGGTACCCCGCCTCGCAATTCGAGTTGTCGCAGAGGGTAATCTTCACCGCCGAGGAGGCATTATCGCGCCATTCGGCGAGGATGCCCGGCGGTGCGAAGGTATCCGGAACTGCCGGCATGGCAAAGGAATGCACTACTACTACGCTGATATATATAGCCTTAAGATTAACAGGCATCCACCCCGGCCTCGCTGAAACCGACTCCGCTCCCCGATCCCGCACCAAGGGGGAAATATCGGTTATGCCGCGACGAGAATTTGAACAGCATAGCGGGCACTCTGCCCGTTCGGGAGATTTCTCCACAAAAAAAAAGGGACCGAAGTTGCCTCCGGCCCCCTTTTCAAAACTCTTCCGAAGATCCTAATGGCGCTTACGTCCGAAGTGAATCTCCTCGTGCGCGGCGCCCTCATCCATGGGCTGTGCCTCGGGTGCGGCCTGCTCCGCCGCCCCCGGAACTCGCCCGACTTCGGGCAGGCTCCCCTGCGCCGTTCCCTCTGCCGCCTGAGAGCCATCCTCTTTCAGCTGCCGGCGTCTCACGATGATTTTACGACCGTGCTGAAGATTCTCTTCCGAGGCGATATCCGAACCGATGGCCATGTCGGGCACACCGGCCTCCGGGGATGGCGTAAAGGTTTCCCGTGGCGGCATCGAAGGAGCGATGGGTTCCCGCGGCGGTAGCGAAGAAACGATGGGTTCCCGGGGCGCTGCGGTTTCGCCCGCTTCGTTTCCGGATTGCCGCTGCGATCCGCCTTCGCGGTTTCGATCCTGCCAGTTGTCCCGTCGATTACCGCGCGAATTGTCACGATCGCGATCCTGGTCGCGGTCACGGTCGCCGCGATGCCCCCGGCGATCACGGTCGTTCCTGCCGCCTCCGCCGCGGTGATGTTCGCCGCGCGACATCGGGTCCTGGATCCTCTTACGCGCCGACTCCTGGTCCCGTTCGGCGTGCTTGAGCTTCATGTTGATATCCCGGAGGGATTTTTCCACCGGGTCGGCTGCCGGGAGGGCTACGTCAGGCTCGATCGCCGCCCTCTCCTGGCGAACCCTCGGCTCCGGAAAATTGCGTTTCTCCGGCCGCCTGAATTCGCCGCCTTTTCTTTCCTGGCGTTCATGGGGGATATGGACGGGCGTTTTAACTTCGGAAAGGCCCGCAATGATTTTCTTCAACCCGGCGATTTTCGTCAGGGAGATGATCTGCAGCAGCAGAACGACTGCCGAGACGATGGTTGCACCAATGGCAAAATATGAGGCTAATTCCATAAATGTGACTTCTCCATACAGGTAGATGTAATTGATTTCGGTCTCGCGCGAGAGGCCCTCGGGCTTCACGCTTCCGATCCTGAGCACCGTTGAATGCGTTGCATTCGGGGCCGGCGTGGGAGAGCTTCCCGATTCCGGAAGGGATCCGTACCCTTCCCCTCGGTAGCTCAGAGGCGCTCCCTGGGTGCTCCGAGAAGATATAGCAAAGCACAGGCCCGGCAGTCCGACAATACCGGCGGCTTGAATCGGTAGTCCTTGCGGCTTGGGCAAGGGGCGCTCCGACAGGGCCGTCTTCAGCCGCCCGCATGTGTTTGGCGGGAGGCCTTCGGGTATCCTTGCAGACTCCGGGGTTCGCCTGAAAGCGGCAACCTCGGTTCGGCGGCAGCCATCATCCGCTCATATGAATGAACGGGCATAGCGGGCGCATTACGAATAATTCCTTGCCTCGAAAAGGTTCTTCGCAGCTTGCTGCGGGGAATCTTCAATCAGGGATTGCATGAATTCATCTTCTCCGTTGTACTACTGGTATCGCTTATCCTTCTCCGGGACCGACTTCCGCCTCTTCGCGCTGCCCCCATAAAGCGTGTGCTTTGGGGCGGCGCCGGGCTTCGGGAGGTCGTCCTTTCCTGCGCCCGCGGGGGCAATTGCCGGTCGCGGGCCTCGGCACGGTATCGTGCCCTGACAATCCTGAAATACGACGGTCATCGGGTGACCACAGGTGCTTGGGTAACAAATGTCAAAGAACGCGACGAACCGCTATTTCGCGGTATCGGCGGGATGCCGGACGCCGAGGTTTTCTATCGAATCAAACAGCTCCTTCATACGCTTCACCCTGCCCGCAATGATAAAAAGCTTGCTCCACGCGAAAATAAGCGCCAGCGAAAAAAGAAGAAAAACGGCAATCCACGCGGCGTCGATTATTTCCATGGGAGAGAGCGGAGGAAGAGGTTGTGCGGCTGCATCCCGGGAACAGTATACCTTTAATATACCTTTCGATCAAGATTATCCGCAATGACGCCTCAGGAGTGCCGTGCCGCCTCCACCCTCTTTTTCAGATAGCGGGGCAGAAGAAACGCCCCCTGATGGATATCGCGGCTATAGTAGGCAAACCCCTCTTCAAGCGCATCGTACCTGGTCGCATCGAACCGGTCCGAAGAACCTTTCTCCCTCCCGGCCAGGACAAAGCTGCAGATACCCTCGGGAAAAGAGCTCAGCATGCAGATATACGGCCGCGCCGCTTCGAAGAGCGGTGAGAGCAGCGAGAGCGTCTGCCGGAGATACTCCGGCCGCACGATAGGGGAATCGGTCTGGAAAACGGCCAGCCCGTCCTTCTCCAGCCGCTGCGCCACGACCCGATGGAAATCGGCCGTTTCGAGCGACTGCACCGGCCCTCCCGGATCGTAGGAGTCGATGATGATGACATCGAAAAGAGCCTCGGTGGTTTTCAGGAAATGATAGCCGTCATCGATGACGACCTCGACCCGCTTGTCGCTGAATCCGCACGCGAGCCGGGGAAAATGCTTCTCGATGGTATCCTTGACCATGGCGTCGATATCGACGATCGTGACCGACTCCACCGTGCCGTGCTTGAGCACCTCCTTGAGGCACCCTCCGTCGCCGCCGCCGATGACGCATATTTTCCGCGGATCGGCATGCGAGAGCATGGCGGGCTGAACGATCATCTCGTGATACACATCGCCGTCCCGCTCGGTGAGCACCACCGACCCGCCGAGGCACAGCACCTGGCCGTAGTGATAGGTGTCGAAGACTTCGATCTTCTGGAAGGGGCTGGAGGCGCAATATACCGTATGCTTCACCTTGATGGTGATCCCCGCAAGACCATGCACCAGGTTGTTGATCCAGAGCGACGTACCGACTTCCGATGAGTAGCCGACCATTTTATTCATAGTGCCCTCCTAATCCACCACCACGATTTTGGCTTTTTCAAAGCCGTTGAAGTTCGATGCGCTCGCCGTGGTGTAGGCGCCCATTGCTTCAAATACCAGCAGGTCGCCGATCTCGAGAATCGGCAGCGCAATGTTTTCGTAGGGAATATCGACCGAATCGCAGGTCGGCCCGGCGAGGACGGAGTTGAAGCGCTCGCTCGACCGTGCTATGGACATCGGGTAATCGGCGTGATCGTAGATCTTTCCGGAGAACGATCCGTAAACTCCCTCGTCGCAATAATACCACCAGATCCCGTTACGCAGCGCCTTGCCGATGATCCGGGTCGCGAGCGTCATCGACGGCCCGGAGAGCACCCGCCCGGGTTCGGCGATGATCCGGTAATTTGAAAAGTACCGTTCGAGATACTCGTTGATCGGCGCGCAGAACTCCGCGAGAGGCGGCACCGGCGTCAGATAGTCGATGGGGAATCCGCCGCCGATGTCGATGACCTCGATCCGTATCCCGCGCAGTGCCGCCTTCCGGCAGATATCCCGGCAGTAGTCGAGCGCCTCGATGTATTTGAGCGAATTCTGGTTCTGCGAACCGCAGTGGAAACAGATCCCCTTGATCCGCAGACCCATGTCCGCTCCCTTGCGGATCAGGTCGAAGGTCAATTCCGGGGCCATGCCGAATTTGTGCGACAGGTTGACAAGGCAGTTCGGATTCTGGATGCTCATCCGTATGAGCACCTCCGCCCGGTCCTTGTACGGAATGAATTTTTTCAACTCGTACTCGTTATCGGCAACGAACGTCGTGATTCCGAAGTCAAGGGCATAGCGCAGGTCGCCGTCCCGTTTTATCGGGTGCGTATGGAGGCACGCCGATGCGCCGATGCCCGCGCTCCCGACGATATCGATCTCGCCGTTCGTGCAGACGTCGAACCGGCTCCCTTCGCTCTTCAGGATGCCGACGATTTCGCTCCCCGCATTCGATTTGACCGCATAATAGAGGGCCACCCCCGGCAGCGCGGCATGGAGTTCGCGGTACGAATCACGCAGGCGGCTTTCGGAAAGAAAGAGCGTCGGGGTGCCGTGCACGGCGGCCAGTTTCTGAACATAGGCAAAATCCATTTTCGGAACGACTCGCTTTCGATAAGGGTCAGGAAGCCGGACAATCATCCGGGAAGCCGGGCCGGGCGTCGGTGATGACCCGTCCGCCCTGTGTCAAAACCCGGGTGATATAGGGAAATGCCGTCTGCATTGCGACATGCGTGGCCCCGGAATATACTTCAAGGTCCCGGATGCCGTAGCGGGAGAGCCGGCGATCGATTGCCGGAGCGGTCGATCGTGAAGCGTCGATCGTCTGCGAACACAGGGTGATCGACCAGAGCGTGGCATACATGGGAATATACAGGTAGAACGGCGTCACCGCGGCAAAGGACGCGCGGAGGGTCCGCTGAATGCAGGAAAAGGCACCGGGCCGCGATACCGGGGATTCGGTGTGCATGGTAAAGACGCCCTTTGAATTCCGGAAAGACCGGATCACGGCCCGGAAGAACTCCCGTGTATACAGGAGCGCCGAGGGGCCTCCGGGATCGGTCATGTCCATGATGACCACGTCGAATTCGCCCCGGTGGTTCTCCACGAAGGGGCGGCCGTCGGTAACGTTGATATGCACCCGGCGATCGTCGAAGGCGCCGCCGTGAACCCGCGGCAGGTATTTGCGGGAAAAGGCGATGACCCCCTCGTCAAGCTCGGCCACCTCCACGCGCTTCACGCAGGGGTACCGGAGCACTTCGCGCAGGATGCCGCCGTCCCCGCCGCCGATGACCAGCACCGTTTCGGGCTTCGGATGCGAACAGAAGGCGGGATGGACCATGGGTTCATGGTAGTGGCCGTCACACTTGTCACCCAGCTGCGTAATGTCGTCGAGCAGCAGGACTTTGCCGAACTGATCGGTTTCGAGGAGCTGTATCGACTGATACTTCGTGCGCCGGCGCGCCGATATTTTCTTTACAGTATAGAAATACCCGAAGTGCGGGTTGAGCGCTTCCGCATGCACGGCCCGCTTTCCGGCGAGCCTGCCGATATCGTTTATTCCTGCCCGAAGATGTTTCTGCATTCGAAAATCTCCTGCAT
>CAZYYB010000121.1:0-8629 GCA_964651515.1 uncultured Fibrobacteraceae bacterium | reverse complement strand
GCATGCCGACTCACTTTTTCAACCCCTAACCGATCATCCTATGGGATGGCTGTGAGAAATGAAATAAAATTCAAGGTTCGATTTTGCGACGAAATCGTGGTTATTCTGGGGTGCTGCGGCACAGGGATTGGGTGCCGCAAATCCGGCGTACACGATAAGCAGGACCGCCCCGATCGCAAGAGTCATCGAACCGGCATAGAGCCTGCGGAGTGTTTTCGGCGGAATATTCGCCGGCCATCGGCCAAGGAGCGCCGAACATAGAAAAAAACAGAGGGGAAAAAACAACACGGCGATTGAATACAGCAGCCGCTCGACGGGCTTCGGTGCGGCGGAATTCGCGTCGACAAGCAATTCCCGGGCTATCCGCAGGCTCGCCGAGAGGTCCGGATGATACCATCCGGTAATTACCATCGCGGCGGCGCAATAGGCGGCGATAGAAACGGACAGGGTGATGAATCCCCGGATAAATGCCGATCGGAAAGAATCTGCGGCAAGGTCTTCGTTTTCGGGCGAACGCCCGGTCAGGCACTTCCCGAAAAAGCGCAGAATTTTGGTCATCGATGCTAGTTGAACCTTAAATACGGTCATTGTGCGCCGTATGCCCCCCTCCGGATGATCCCGCCCGGTTCCACAGCGTGTATCTCTTCGCGACAGGACCCGCTCAACAACGAATAAGCCTATCCGATGAAACCGTAAGCCAATAAATTTAGCTGTTTCTCCCCGGCCGCGTCCATACCTCCCCTGCGGTCAGGAAGAGAGCACTCCGGCACCTGTAGGGGAAAAATTCTTGCACCCCCCTGGCCGCAAGGGGTTATTTTTATACCTAACAAAGCCTTATAGCCAGGCTGACGACGCAGTATCACAAACTGATGGAAAGAAAGGATCATTGTTTCAGAATGATCAATCGTAACGATCCATGCTGGTGCGGAAGCGGAAAAAAATATAAGCGGTGTCACCTCTTCGACGATGCATTGACGGGGAAGGGGCCGGACGAAACTCCCCGCAGGAAATCGTTTCCCTCCAAAACGATGAAGGAAATTGCCGGAATGCAGACGGCGGGGGCCTTTAACGGGGAGCTGATCGATTACATTCGTCCCTTTGTCAAAGCAGGTATTTCTACCGAAGAGATCGACACGCTTATCCACCGCTACACGATCGGCCACGGCCATATTCCCGCCTGCCTGGGTTACCGCGGTTACCCGAAATCGGTCTGCACCTCCATCAATAACGTGGTCTGTCACGGCATTCCCTCGAAGGAGGCGGTGCTGCGCGACGGCGACATCGTGAATATCGACTGCACGACCATTGTCAACGGCTACTTCGCCGACTCATCCGAGACCTTCCTGATCGGGACGGTTTCCCCCGAAGCGCGCCATCTGGTCATGGTGAGCGCGGAAGCCCTCATCCGCGGCATCGACGCGATCAAACCCGGACGGTCGCTGGGGGTCATCGCCGAGGCGATCGAGCCGTTCGTGCAGTCGCAGGGGTGCTCGGTGGTGCATCAGTACACCGGACACGGCATCGGCAGGAAGTTCCACGAATCGGATTTTGCCGTCTACCACCATATCGACCGGGATGGCGATACTGTCGAGCTGCGACCCGGCATGACCCTCACCATCGAACCCATGATCAACCTCGGCGGCTGGCAGGTGACCCTTGACGACAACGACGGCTGGACCGTACGGACGAGCGATGGGTCGCTGTCGTCGCAATTCGAGCACACCCTGCTCGTCACGGCCGACGGCGCGGAAACGCTGACCCGCACGCCCTCGCAGAAAACCGCCGGGGCGCGGCTTGTGGTCGACGGTACCACCTTCATCTGAGAGGTCCGACCATCCATGCCGCAGGGATCAAACAGCGAAAAAATCATCCTGACCGGATTATTGACGTCGGACAATGAGGAGCGCCTCTTCGCCGAAGACATGCATGAAATGCGCCTCCTGGCGACCACCGCGGGCGCGACCGTCATCGCCGAGGTCGTCCAGAAACGCGACCGTCCCCTCGCATCGACCTTCATGGGACCGGGCAAGCTCGAAGAGATAAAAGCGACGATGCAGGAGTCGGGGGCATCGACGCTCATCATCGACGCATCGCTCTCGCCGGGCCAGATGCGGAACATCGAGGAGATCGTGGAGGGGAAGGTCATCGACCGCGGCCAGCTCATCCTCGATATTTTTGCCAAACACGCCCGGACCAACGAGGCGAGGGTCCAGGTGGAACTCGCGCAGATGCGCACCCTCTACCCGAGATTGACTCATGCGTGGACTCACTTCTCCCAGCAGGTCGGCGGCATCGGCACGGTGGGTCCGGGGGAAAAACAGCTCGAAGTCGACCGGCGGCTCGTCCAGAAAAAAATAGCCGACCTCGAAAAACGCCTGGAAAAAATCGAAACCGCGCGCACGGTGCAGCGCAAGAGCCGGCAGGATATCTTCAAGGCCGCGCTCGTCGGCTATACGAATGTCGGCAAATCGTCGCTCCTCAACGGGCTCTGCCGCAGCAATGCCGGCGTTGAGGACAAGCTTTTCGCCACGCTCGATACCTCGACCCGCCGGTCGTTCATACCGGGCGTCGGGCCTGTCGTGATCTCCGATACCGTCGGATTCCTGCGCAAACTGCCGCACCACCTCGTCGCCTCGTTCCGCAGCACTATGTCCGTCGTTTCCGAAGCGAGCGTTCTCCTGGTGGTCATGGATGCATCGAGTAAATGGACCGGCGAGCAGTACGAAACGGTCAAGAGCGTGCTCGCCACGCTCGGCGCCGACGCCATTCCGCGCCTCTTCGTCCTTAACAAAGCCGACCTCGTGACCGATCCCTTCGTCCGCAAGCAGCTCACCCTCGCCTGGCCCGAGGCGCTGCTCGTCTCCGCTTTCAGCAGGGACGACCTCCGCCTGGTGAAGGAGCGCATCGGTGAGGCGGTGCAGGGCGCCCGGCGCGAGAAACAGATGGCGGAAATCATCGCCGGGAAGACGAGAAAACTCATTGCCGATCGAGAAACGCCGTATTCCGGTTTCTCCGGCGACTATTCCGGGCAGGGGGACGCTTCCGGCCCCGCATGAAGACCGCGACGCTCATAAAGCCCGAGCACCTCGCCGGCATCCGCAATCTGTCGCTCAGGGCACGGCTCATCGTCGAGGGGATCATGGCCGGGCTCCATAAGAGCCCGTTTCACGGTTTCTCGGTGGAGTTTCTCGAATACCGCCCCTACCTCCCCGGCGAATCCACCCGCGCCATCGACTGGCGGAAATTCGCCCGGACCGACAAGGCCGTGGTAAAGCTCTTCGAGGATGAAACCAACCTGCGCGCGCAGCTGCTCATCGATAAGAGCGCTTCGATGCTTTATTCCTCCTTAAAAAGCGGGTTTTCGAAGCTCGACTATGCGAAAACCCTTGCCGCGGCGCTTGCCTGGATCCTCATCCGCCAGCGGGACGCCGTCGGCCTCGCGGCATTCGACGAATCGCTCTCGACCATGCTGCCGCCGCGCTCGACGAACGTCCAGTTGCAGGCGATCCTCGCCGCGCTCGACCCGCTTGCCGGAGGGGCCGCAACCCGGTGCGGGACCGCCATCGACGCGATCGCCGCCCGTATGGCGAAACGGGGGCTCTGCATCATCTTCTCCGACCTCTTCGACGATCCGGAACGGATCGTTTACGGACTGCGGCACCTGCGTTTCAAGCGGCAGGACGTCATGCTGCTCCAGATCCTCGATCCCGGCGAACTCTCCTTCCGTGCGCCCGGCCGGTTGCGCCTCCACGATCTCGAAACGCACGGTCACCTTGCGCTCGACGGCGAGATCGCGGCCCGCTTTTTCCGCGAAGGGATGGAGCACCACCGGAGCATCATCGAGCACGCCGCGCGGGAACTGGGGATCGACTATGCGGTCCTCTCGACCGACGACCCTTTCCAGAAGGCACTATTCCGCATTCTTGAAAAGCGGAGGCGGTTGCTTTGAGGGTACTTGCCTTCTACCGTCCCGAATTTCTGTGGGCCCTCCTCTTTCTCGGCGCAATTCTCGCCCTCCACCTGCTCCGGCGCCCGCGCACCAGGAACCTCGATGTCGCCACCCTCCGCTTCTTCCAGACGAGCGTCGTGCATGCCTCCCGCATGCGCAGCCTCCGGAAATGGCTGCAACTGCTCACCCGCCTCGCGGCGGCGGCGGCGATCATCGCCCTGTTTGCGGCGCCGTTCAACCGGCGCGACCGGTTCAGCATGCTCCGCGATCCGCACCTGACCATTTTCACCTGGATCGACCGGACTCCCGGCATGTCCTATACCGAAAACGGGTCGACGCTCCTCGACCGATCGTCCGCCCTCCTCGACTCGCTCACGAAAGCCTGCGCCTCGACGGTGCGGCGCCTCGACTACGACGAGGGCCGCGGGGATTTCATGCCGTACAATCCGGCATCGCCGCCCCCTTCCGTCGTGCGCCACGGCGGTGCGCACCTCGACGCCGTGCTGCGCGCCTTCGACCGCGACCGGGCCGATTATTCGCTGCCCCTGCTCCTGCTCTGCGGTGACTTTCACCAATCAACGACGGCAAACCTCGATTCGCTGCTCCGGATGCGCTCCGGAGCAACCTTCCCTCCCCTGCTCTGCGCCGCGGTCACCCCGCGCTCGCCGTGGAATTACGCGGTGCTCTCGGCCGAGCTGCGCGACCGGTCGGGTACCCCGGAGGTTCATGCCGTCATCGCCGCCCGGGGGCGGACGATGGATTCGGCGGAGCTGACCGTTACCGTGGCCGGGGTCCGCTGCGGAACGGGGCGGATCTCCCTGGCGGCGGGTGATTCGGCCCCGGTCGACCTCGAACTTCCCGCCGCCGGTCGCGAGGGCGGGTGCGTAACGATTGCGGCGGACGATCCCCTGTCTTTCGATAACACCCGCTGGTTCACCTCGCAGTCGCATGCCTCGCGCGTCATCGTGGTCGGCGACTCGGAGAAAAACTACCCCGTTGCGGCGGCCCTTTCCGCCGCCTCGCAAAACCACTGGAATCCGGTAACCGCGGCAACGGGCGAGACCGCGACCTACGACGACCTCGATTCCGCCGACGTCATCGTCCTCAACGGGCTCGATGAGCCGTCGAGTCCGCTCGAAGCGCTCCGGCAGGGACGCGCCTTCGCGAATAAAATCGTTCTCCTGGCCCTTGGCGGCGGCGACAGGGAGTTTGCGCAATCGGCATCGTTTCTTTCGCGAATGCTCCCGCCGACAACCCGGCTCACGATCCGGGCGGATACCGCGCCCGTATCGGTGCTGCTGCCCGACACCATTTCCGAGCTCTGGCGCGGATTTCCAAGAATCAGGACTTCGGAAGCCGCCGTGTACCGCTACGTGGAAGGCCTGCCCGGGACCGTGCTGCTGCGGCTGACCACCGGTGCACCGCTCGTCAGCCGGTTCGTCGACCGCGACGGCCGCACCTGGATCCTCGTCGCAACGCCGATCGGCATTACCGACGCGAATAACCTCTGCGAAACCGGTTTCTTCGTCCCCTGCCTCGACCGGATCCTGCGCTATGCCGCGACCGACCGGGTACCGGCCGCCGAGCCCTGGATCGCCGGCACGCCCCGCCGCAACCCGTACTACGGCACCGGCAAAGGCGCCGCCGTCTCGAAGGGCGACGGCACCCCCCTGCCGCGCTGGCAGTCGCAGCCGATGGTGCTCTTTCCCGAACCCGGCCTCTATACCATCACGCCGGACGGCGAGCCGGCCTTCCGTCTCGCCGTCAATTCCGATCCCGCCGAAGGCAGGCTCGATTACGCGTTGCCGTCAATCCCCGGGGCGGGCCGGACAAAGATGTCGGTATTGACCGATGAGGAGCTCCTGCGCGTCGCGCATGACCATGGCCGGTTGCCCTCGTCTCTGCCCTGGATCGTCCTCTGCCTCCTCCTTGTTGCCGAAATTCTTTTGTGGGAAAGGCCTTCGCAGGAAACTTTCGGGAAAACCGGGGGTTGACGTTTTCTTTCCGCAGGAGCAACCCCCCCGAACCGAGGTGTCCCCGCCGGAAAGCCTGCCGCCCGCACTCCCGCTAATTGGCCGTGAGGCCTTTCAATACAATCGTCCCCCGTCTCTTCCCGGCAGGCAGCTCCAGCGCCCCGCCGGCCGATCCGGCCTTCGCCCGATCCATGGGTACGAAGATGCGGCCACGCAGAACCAACGGCGACTCCGACGGTCCGATTCTCCTCGCCAACCCCTCATTATCCGGCGATGTCGTGACCGTTACGGTAAACGGTCCGTTCACTCTCCCGGTGCCGTTGCGGACTATCCGCCGGAAGAACGTCGCGCCGTCGACAATCCGGTAGTCGAAGATCATCCCGGAAACGTCATGGAAGGTGATGCCGCCCGCGAGCTTCAAAGTTGCACCCAGACTCCCGGGACGGCCGTTTCCCGTCCATACGGCGCTTCCCGCCGCCGCGAACATCCCGTACTTCCCGATGGTTGCAATGTTCCTGCTCATATGACCTCCCTGCGTCAGGGACCGTGTTTGTCTCTTTTGGTATAGCCATTTAGAATGCAACCGGCATGCCAGTACTCAATGCCGATTTCCGGCCTATTTCGGGGGATGTCTCTAAAAATCAATGCATTTCAAAACACAGGTGTCATTAATTCAAGGCGGGATAAACACGGCGAGCTTCCGTCATGGTCGTTAAGGAGGGGGTTGTCTTCTATCAAGCACCGCGACCGCCTCGATATGTTCCGTATTCGGGAACATGTCGACCCCCTGGAGCGAGACCGGCCGCCAGGCGGGTTGCAGCTTCGCGATGTCCCGCGCCAGGGAAGCGGGGTTGCAGGAGACATAGATGATTCGCCTGAACTGCCCCCGGAGCAGCGCCTCGATCACGCCGTCGGCCAGACCCCGGCGCGGCGGGTCGAGGACGACCGTTTCGAATTCGCCGGGCGGAACCTCGGGCAGCACCGCTTCCACCGCTCCGCATATGAAGCGCACGTTCCGAACGCCGTTTGCGGCGGCGGCTCCCTTCGCCGCGCCGATCGAGGCGGCACTCTCCTCGATACCCGTGACATACCGCGATTTCTTCGAGACCCAGAGCGAGATGGAGCCGATGCCGCAGTAACAGTCGAGCACCGCCGGGCCGTTTTCGATCCAGCGCAACACCTCGTTGTAGAGCGACGGCATCTGATACGGGTTGACCTGGAAAAACGTCGAGATACCGACCTTGAACGTATAGGGACCGAGTTTTTCGACGAGAAACGGTCTCCCCCACCAGGTGAGCTCCCGGTCGCCGAGCACCACATTCGTTTGACGCATATTGACATTCTGCACGATCCCCACGATCTTCGCGGCCGGCACCGACCGGTGGGCGGCTTCGAGAAGCGTCGCGGCCAGCCGCCGCGAACCGATGGGGCGCTGCCCGTTGGTCACCAGGCCGATGAGAATTTCGCCGGTTCCCGCACCCTTGCGCAACAGGATGTGGCGAAGGAACCCGAGGCGCTTCGCCTCGCTGTAGGCGGAAACGCCCTGCGCGTTCGCCCAGTCGCGCGCCGCATGCGCGATTGCGGTCAGGTCACCGTCCTGAACCGCGCAGAGATGCTGATCCACGATCGCGTGGGAGTCGCGGGCATAGCAGCCGACGACGACGCGGGTCTGCTTCCCCATCTTCTTCGTGCCGAAGGGGAGCTGTACTTTGTGGCGATAGTTGCGCGACATCGGGCTCGGGATAATCGGCGGCAGCGAGCTCATGCCGAGCGGAGCGAAGAGTTCCTGAAGCGCCCGGTACTTTTCACGGAGCTGCTCCTCATAGCTCATCCCGATGAGCGTACATCCGCCGCATTGGGGATAGTGAGGACAGGCCGGAGGGATTTTTGAAGGGGACATTCGTTAAAAAATACCCTGCGGACGCCTCAGTAAGCGCCCGGAATCGAAGATTCGGTCGCTATTTTATCGTACCGCGGCGGGCTTTTTCAGAACCCTTGCCTCGTCGCGAGGCTACCATTTATTTTTGAGGGCTGTTATTGGGGTGTAGTTCAATTGGCAGAACACCAGACTCTGAATCTGGGCGTTTGAGGTTCAAGTCCTCACACCCCAGCCAATTTTCCATCAATGAAGGCGCTATCGTCTAGGGGTCAGGACGGGTGGTTCTCAGCCATCAAACTGGGGTTCGATTCCCCATAGCGCTACCACAAAAAAAACCCTCAAAATTGCCGAATTTCGCTTAAAAACGGCATTTTTGAGGGTTTTTTTATTTGGTCCCCCTGCAATGCAAAATCCCTTTTTATCGCGGCCTGCCGCGCATAGCGCGGCAGGCAATGGTGAAGGGTAAAAGGGCAAGAGTTATAAGGGCAAAAAAACTTACCGCCGAACACAACGAAACCCGAGGTAGAGGTTCCAGCCGCCCGGGAGGTAGCTGCCCCGGTACGCGGCGCACAGGACGTCGCCGCCGTCGTACCACGAGCCCCCACGCAGCACGCGGTAACTGCCGGCAGTTGGTCCGGTGGGGTCGGTCTGGCTTCCGCTACTGTAATTCCCATACCAGTCGTTGCACCACTCCCAAACGTTCCCGCTCATATCGTGCAGCCCCCATGCATTTGCCGGTTTTATTGCCACCGGCTGCGTACCGTTCGGAGAATTATAGCACCACCACGCATGAGCACTTATTTCGGCGGTATCCGCTGTCGTTTGAGG
>CAZYYB010000120.1:0-8828 GCA_964651515.1 uncultured Fibrobacteraceae bacterium | reverse complement strand
TGTCAAGACGTCCGGCAAGTGCCGTAAAAGGGCTATCCCGAACAGAAACTATTTATGACTTCACTCGACATGCCGCATGATCGTGAAAAGCGAATAAGTGAAATTCAAGTTCGCTTGAAGCAGCTCGAAAACGATAGGGAATCTTTGCTGCAAGAGCTTAAATGCATTCAGGCCGATTCTTCGGCCAAAACTGAATACGGGACCCCAGCAAGTAATTTTCCGCCAACCTCATCAGAAGAACGAATCAGTTTATTCAGCAGATTATTCCGCTGTCGTGCCGATGTTTTTCCAAAATTATGGGAGAATACCGCAAAAGGCATTAAAGGATACTCTCCAACTTGTAAGAATGAATGGGTAAGGACTCTATGCTCCAAGCCTAAAATCAAATGCTCCTTCTGCCCCAATCGGGTATTCATTCCATTGGACGAATCAATCATCCGTGCCCATCTTGAAGGAAGGATAACTATAGGCACATACGCCATTCGCGAAGATGATACCTGTATCTTTCTGGCCGCCGATTTCGATGAGGAGCAAAGTCAGCAGGATGTCCTGGCCTACAAACAAGCGGGCCAGGAATTGGGCATTCCGATAGCCGTCGAGCGGTCACGGTCCGGCAAAGCCGAAATCGCTACTGGTGGCTCTCAGGATTCCGGAAAATGGGGTCCGAAGAGTCGAACTCGGGACTATTCTTTACCTTATCGCGCGGGTGATCCAGATATATGCTGGAATCGGCCCAATTCACCTTCTTTATCCATGAAGGCACGATAAATACTTTTTTCCCCGGCAGCCAGTTGCCGGTATCCACAATCAGGAAACGAATAGCCCAGGTTTCATCGTCAACGATAAAATCTTCCACATGCCCGATTTCGCCGTCGGTAGCGTGAATATGGTAGCCCGTCACGTGGCGGGTGCTGCGCAGATGAGGATCGTCGCTTCTCTTCGAGTCGGGAGATTCCACCGGCGGCGAACTCTCAAAGAGGGGGTACGGGGTTATGCCGAGCGTACCGCCGTAGCCGCCCTGCCAGTACATCGGCCACTCGTAATATTTATGGATCTCCTCCTCATGCTGCCGGTATACCGGCTTCTCGGTATCGATATCCGGGCTGTTGCGGACCTGGGCGCAGCTGAGATTTACCAATAACGCATGGGCCTGCTGATCGAGTTTTTTCAAAGCAACAAGGGAAATAAGTACCTTGCGTCCGAGCAGCCAGCTGCCCGTCTCCGCGACCATATAGCGGATCGTCCAGACGGCATCGTCAAAATAAAACTCGTTTACCTTGCCCAAGTCGCCGTCGGTGGCCCGGATCACATTGCCGATCATGGTACTGATACGATGTTGCATGGTGCTTCCTCCGTTTTATAGGTTTTACAAGCGCTGCTCTTGGAATCGTTGTTATAATGTCAATTTTGCCGATCTTAAACAGGCGCGCTATTAAGGAGCTCCTCACTTTTTCAGCTCGACCGCCTTCTTTTTTTCAAGGCTGTCTTTTGCCTTCTGTTCCGCTTTTTCCTTCTTCTTAAAATAGCCCCGCAACAAAAAGTTGCTTTGCGCGGCATGGATATCCTCGTTTAATCCCTTGCTGCCCTTTTTGAAACTTACGATGGTCTGACCGATATTATTCGCCATCGCCGAATCCTCGATTAATTTCCAGAACGTACCGTGTCCGTTATTGACTTTGGTCATCATATCCGCCAGCTGTCCCGAAATAATGGCGGCATTATCCGCGGTAACTTTCAGTTTTGCGATGATGGCATCGGTTTCAACCGGCTCCGTCGAAGCAATCTCCTGGCCGTCCTGCACCATTGCTGCGCCGCTGCTGCCCTGCGTTATATTAAGCAGCCGGTCGCCGATTATTCCGGCGGACCCTATCCCCACCTGACAATCGGTTTTAATGAACTGCCGGACGCTTTTTTTAATCAGCATTTCGACCCGCACGGTCGAATCGTTGATTATAGTTATGTTATCGACCGTGCCGACGTTTATTCCCGAAAAGCGGACATTGCTGCCGACCTGCAGTCCACTGACATTATAGAAAGTCGAGGTGAGCTTAAACACGGGATTAAACAGATTCTTCTGTTTTCCTATGATAAAAATGCCGGCGACAAACAGCGCAAGGCCGACTGCAATAAACAGTCCCAGCCTTATTTTGTAGTGTGAGGTCTTCGAATTCATAGTGTAATATCCCGGTTCATGGGTTGCTTCATGGCTATTTGAAAAACGATTTTATCGCGGCATCGGTTGAGTTTTCAAACATTTCAAGGTTTCCTTCCCTGTAAACCGCGCCGTCCAGCAGCATTATCAGGCGGTCCGCCGTTGCGCGGGCGCAGGCGATATCGTGCGTGATGATGATGGACGAGGTTTTGTATTTTTCACGAACATTATTGATGAGCATGCTTATTTCATCCGAAGTCACCGGGTCCAGACCGGTTGTCGGCTCGTCGTACAGCATGATAACGGGATCGACGACTATGGTCCGTGCCAGGCTGATCCGCTTGCGCATGCCGCCGGAAAGCTGGGAGGGCATCTTATCAAGGGCCTCGTAGAGGCCGACATGATCCAGAACCTCCCTGATTTTTTCATCCCTTTGCTCCTGCGTAAGATTTCTCTTGATTCTCCGCAGGGGAAATTCCAGATTCTCACGCACGGTCATGGAGTCGTAGAGTGCGCCGCTCTGAAACAGAAACCCGATTTTCTTTCGCAACTCTCCCAGGGCATTACGGCGCAGGGCTCCCACATTTTCTCCGAGCACTGTGATGGTTCCGGCATCGGGATCCAGCAGGCGCACGATGCATTGAATCAGGACCGATTTTCCCGACCCGGATTTGCCAAGTATCGCAAGGTTTTCACCCTCATAAAGATTGAACGAAACATCCGTCAATACTTCCTGGTTGCCGAACCTCTTTCTAAGGCCGCTTATTGCAATTGCCGTTTTTCGGCCCGATGCCGGGCCCGGGTCGCCCTGTGCCGGTTGGGTACCTAGTGCCATCATTTGCCGAAGTCCCTTAAAGCCATCCTGGAGAAGTTTGCCCATGGCGGCCATTGATGCATAGTGCGTAGCCTCACAGTAAATCGGTAATCTGCACGGCAATCATATCGACAATGATCACGAGCGCCGAGGATATCACCACCGCCGAATTCGCCGCAATGCCGACGCTTTCGGTTCCTCGCCCGGCGGTATATCCCTTGTAACATCCCACCAGCCCGATCACGGCGCCGAAAAAAAACGATTTTACCACTGCCGGAATAAAGTCCATAAACGTAATCTGGGCAAACGCCTGTGAAAAAAACAGGACAAAAGTTATATCCCCTTTGATATTGGCACCCACCCAGCTTCCGACGATGCCGAGTGCGTCGGCATACAGTATCAGGAGTGGAATCATGAGCGTGGCTGCCAGAACCCGGGGAACCACCAGAAATTTCAGGGGATTGGTTGCCGATACCTCCATGGCATCTATCTGCTCGGTCACCTTCATCGACCCGAGCTCGGCCCCCATGCCCGAGCCTATCTTCCCGGCGCAGAGCAGGGCGGTTATAACCGGGGCAATTTCCCTGATGAGCGATATTGCCACCATGCCGGGAAGCATGGCAACCGCCCCGAAACTGACCAGCGCAGGACGCGACTGGATTGTAAGGACGAGACCCATGATGATCCCGGTGATTGAAATGAGCGGCAGGGATTTATAGCCGATCTGGAAACATTGCCGTAAAAATTCCCTGAACTCAAAATCACGGGAGAAGGTTTCTTTGATGACGCCCGACAGGAATAATAAAACATCGGCGATTTCGCAAAATACCCGGGTGAGGGCGCTTGAGATTCCCGATAATTTCCCGCCGGGAAGGAGGGGTTGCTTCATCATCATCTATAAGGTGACCGGTGCAGGTGTGTGTACGGAACTAAGCTCTCTGGTCAAGCCATTCCAGCAGGGTACGGATGCTGCCCGTGGCCAGGGCTATGTTCGAGTCCGCCGCGCCATAATAAATATTCAGGGTATCGCCGTCCGGACCCACGGTATACCCGCACGGAAAGACGACATTGTTCACATCGCCCTGCCGCTCGTAGGGCTCATCGGGACCGAAAATCCACTCATCGCCCCGCTTCAGGCACTTCTCCGGCGTGTGGAGATCAAAGAGCGCCAGCCCGAGCCGGTAGATGCACCCCGCGCCGGTTATCTTTACCCCATGATAAATTACCAGCCATCCCCGCGATGTTTCGATGGGCGGTGTTGAAAGGCCGATTTTATTGGCGTCCCACCATGAGCCGCGCCGCGCCTCGAGCATGATCTTATGACTGCCCCAATGGCGCAGGTCGGATGAGTAGGAGATCCATATGTTCGCCTCGGGGCCGTTTACCGGGCGATGAATGAGCGCCCAGTAATCGCCGAATCGACAGGGCATGAGCGCGGCATCCTTGTCATCCGGTGCCATGACCTCGCCGAATCGTTCAAAGGAGTGAAAATCTTCGGTGAGCGCAAGCGCAACGCCCGGGCCTTCGTGGCTGAAAGCGGTAAAGACGACCGCGAACTTCCTGAGTTCCGGGATCCAGGTTATGCGCGGATCTTCAACTCCCCACAGTTCTTCGGGGAAGTGCTCGGGATCGGGTCGCAGCGTCGGTTCGGCATCGATTTTCCACCCATCCACCCCGTTCTGCGACCGGGCGGCGCACAGGTGGGAATGGCCGCGACGGTCCTCGACCCTGCAGAGAAGCAGCGTCGTTCCATCCGGCAGCAGGGCTGCACCCGGGTTGAAGACGCTGTTGACCGGATAGGGCCACTCCGCAGCCGTCAGAATAGGGTTGAGCTTATGGCGGTGAAAGAGCTCGGGATGGTGATTGTCCATGGCGATCATGCTTCCGTTGAGGGGAGGGTATTTTCCGCCAGCCGCAGCTCCATGAGCGCCTGCAGGAAGGCGAGGGTCGATTCGGCACCCTGGTTTTCATTGGGACGGTCGGGGTGCAGGCCGTCGCGGCACCCGCCTGTCGTCGGGTCGTAAATGGGAATATTCAAATCGTTGCGACCGAGGAACCACTCGAAGGCCCGCCGCGCTTCCCGGTGCCATCGCTTGTCCCCTGATATTTTATATGCCTCCAGGCAGGCGGAAACCATTGCCTGCGCTTCCACCGGCTGCTGGTCGAAGCGCACCCGTTCTCCTCCCCGCTTATAAAATCCGTTGGAGCCGATGGGGACAAAATGTCCCCCTTCCTTGTCGGCGCGCTGCAAATCGGCCAGCCAGCTGAGCGATTCAAATCCTACCTCCATCATCGCGGGATTGGGTATCCACCGGCCGGACATGATGAGAGCATGCGAAAGTGCGGCATTGCAATAGGTCAGCGAGTCCTCGAACCAGCGCCAATCGTCGGCGCGGTTGCTTTCGTACATTGACAACAGCCGGTGTCCCAGCTCCTCGCGTACCTGGTTGGCCTCCCGGGCGCCGGCAAAACGCCGGAGATACTCGTGAATACCGATGAGCGCAAAGGCCCATGCCCGCGGGCTGGTCGTTTTCAAAATCGCCGGCAATGCCTGTTCGAACATCCACCCGGCCATGTTGTGCAGGGCAATCGAGGTTGAGCGGCCCAGCACCATGCCCAGCGACCAGAGAGTCCGGCCATGGCTGTCGTCCGATATGCCCTCCTTGAGCCAGCGGCGCTGGTAATCCATGACATTGTGGAATCCTCCGGTATTGGTATCGAAGGCATACCAGACAAAGGCAAGGTAGCGCGATGCGAGATCGAATGCCACGCCGCTGCCCGCCTCCTCCAGGAGGGCGCTTACCATGAGAGCCCGGGCATTGTCGTCGGTCGTATAGCCTTCGCGGTAATTGGGCACGGTAAAAACGGCATGCTGCAGCATGCCGGTCTCATCGGTCATGTGGCGCAGGTGGTCGAGTTTGAGGGGCGGCAGGTCGCCGAAGCTTTTATCAAGCGCCTTGGCCGTAAAACCGGGAGCGGAAAAGTTGCGTCGCTCGGACCGGGCTCGTTCGAAACTTTCCCAATACCGCTCCGCAACCCGCGGCCAGATCATGGAGCGGCCGTACAGGTATGCTCTTTTCCGCATGGCGTGGCGCCTTGCATCGTTGCCGAGCAGGTCGTTGACCTGTGCAGCCAGTGCGTCCGGATCGTGAAACGGTACCAGTACGCCCCGATCATCGGCCAGGAGCTCTTCGGCATACCAGTAGGGCGTCGAAACCACGGCCTTGCCGGCGCCAAGGCTATAGGCAAGCGTACCCGAGGTAATCTGCGCCGCGTTCAGATAGGGAGTGATGTAAATGTCCGCGGCGCTGATGAACTCGATAAGCTCATCCAGACTGACAAAACGGTTGTAGAAGATGACCTGGCCTTCCACGCCCTTCTCCTGGGCAAGCCACTGGAGCGACAGCCGGTAGGTTTCGCCCTCGTTTGAAAGCACGTGCGGATGGGTCGCCCCGAGAATGATATAGACCACGTTCGGGTGTTCCGCAAGAATTGCGGGCAGGGCATTGATGACGTTTTCGATTCCCTTATTGGCCGACAGCAACCCGAAGCTGAGCAGGACTATTTTTCCTTCCACGCCGAACAGGTCCTTATGGAAGCTCGGGTCGACAAACGGAACATCGGGAATCCCATGCGGGATGACGTCGATCTTGTCGATGGATATATTGTAAATGTCCTGCAGGAATTTTGCCCCGAGATCGCTCATAACCACCAGACGATCCGAAATAGCCGCTATTTCCTTGAGCACCAGCAGCTGATCGGGATTCGGATTGTCAAGGATGGTATGCAGGGTCGTGACGATCGGCATGCGCAGTTCCTGCAGCAGCGCGAGGAGGTGGCTGCCCGCCCGGCCACCGTAAATGCCGAACTCGTGCTGCAGGCAGACGAGGTCGACATTGTTGATGTTCAGGAAGTCCGCGGCGCGGCTGTAGGAGCGGATGTCCTTTTCCGTCAGCTCAAACCGGACCCGGGGCGGATAGGCGTACCCGCCCTCGATATCATTGACCGGCAGTGCAATGCACGAGGCTTCGGGGTGGCCGGCAGCGATCGCTTCGCACAGGTCTGTGGTAAAGGTGGCAATGCCGCACTGGCGCGGCAGGTAGTCGCCGACAAAGGCGACGCGTTTGATCGTGCCTCCCGTCGCTTCACGGGTTATTATATTTATTCCCGAATCATCCGTCATTATTCACCCCTGTTTTTAAGCCCATGCACGTCTCCTTCCTTATTTTGATTCTGCCGCCTTCGATTACCTCTCAGTTCAAGGAGACGTTCACTGCAATCCCAATGCCGGGATAGTTCTGGTTGTACATGTAGTAGCCGCCGTCGGTATAGTTAATGTACACGTTGTCGTTATTGTACCAGTCGCTCGACCAGGTTTCGGGCCACGGGTCAAGCATACTGAACCAGAATCCATTGCAGTAAAATCGGGGGTGGCCGCCATATATTACCAGCGAGAAGCGGGACATCCGGAAATCATGCCTCGGACCGAAATAACCGTCGAAACGGGCCTGGGGGATACGGTAGCCGTTGTATCCTCCGCGCTGCTGCCAGGTGCGATGCTCGGCCTGCCAGTTATGGGCGCGATGCTGCTGCCAGACCGCCTGACGCTGTTCCTGCGGCACCGGCTGCCCGTGTGGTGCAGACCGGTTGGCCTGTGCCTGCTGGGGCCGATGGGTCTGCGGTGATGCGGGATGCTGTCCCGGTTGTCCCGCTTTTTGCGGCGACTGCCGGTGCTGTCCTGCCGGACCCGCTGCCTGAGGCGACTGCCGATGCTGTCCCGGCTGACCCTTGGCCGCCTGTTGTGCGGGCTGATGCTGCCCCTGGCCGCCCTTAGGTTGTGCCGATTGCTGAGGCCGGCTTTGGGGAGCCTTGGCCTGGTGCTGTTGTCCTGGAGCCGCCTGCGCCTTTGACTGAGGCCTGGCCTGCTCGTGTTGCCCCTGCGGCTTTTCCGACTGGGGTCTGGCCTCCTCCTGGTGCTGCTCCTGGGCATAACGGGGAGCAGCGGTTGCCAGCAGCAGTAGAATCCCCAACCGGGCCGTCATGACCATTGTTGCGCGATTGAATTCTCCCATACATCAACCTCCGTTTCATTGTTATTGCAATAATTTCAGAAAACTACCCGGTAACTGTCCGCCGCCACCGTTGAAGCGGCGACGGCTTTCCATTTGCCTGCAAAAGAGATCGATAGCACTATTATAGGTATTTCCTGATACAAGGGCCAAATTGCCCGGACAGGCCCTCACCGGATGCTGCTTACCGTCCGCGTCTGATAATCCGTTCCCTTGCCAGCTCGTTGGTCACCAGCGCGGCAATGCCGCTCTGCAGGTCGGTCACGGAGCCGGGATCAGGGGTCCTGCTCGTTGCGCTCCAGATCATATGGCCGTTCGGTCCGGTCGTGGCGACATCGATGGTGCGAATGGCGACCGTTTGCGAGTCGATGTATCCCGGGTGTTGCACGACCGTATAGTAGGTCCAGTAGGTCGGCCAGAAATAGCTGTAATCATTATGTCCGACGATGGTGTTATGTTCCGGAATATAGCGGGTATCGGTTTCGGCGGGTTGCCTGAGAATAACCATAATGCCGTCGAATCCGTTCGCCTGCACGATCGAAATCACCTCATTGGAATCCGGGGGAAGATCGGGAAACAATACATACGATGGCGTAGCGGCCACGCCATGCCGCACAAGCTGGCCTGCAAAGGCATCCTCCCAGATGCGCCGCTTTGCAGCATCCTTTCTCACGGCAATGACCAGCATCTTCCCCAGAGGAGGCGCCTGAAAGGCTTGATCGTGCCATTTATTGACAAGACTGGAGGATGTCAGGCAGCCCGACATGCAGCTGATCAAACAGCCAAGCGCCAG
>CAZYYB010000119.1:0-8906 GCA_964651515.1 uncultured Fibrobacteraceae bacterium | reverse complement strand
GTCAAGACGTCCGGCAAGTGCCGTAAAAGGGCTATCCCGAACAGAAACTATTTAATTGTCGGCGGCTATGCGGTTGCCTTCCATGGGTATCCCAGGTTTACAAAAGATATTGATATATATTACGATATTATTGAAGCCAATGTCCATAAGTTGCAAAAAGCGTTAATAAAATTCGGTTTCTCCCCAGGCGATCTTCCGGAAGAGTTGCTGTTGACCAAAGGAAACATTATCGCCTTTGGCATTGAACCGGTTCGCGTCGATTTCATTAACGAAATCGAGGGCATCGAGTTTGAAGGTGCCTGGAAGAATAAAGTCAGGGGAAGATATGGCAAAACCGAGGCGAATTTTATCGGAAAGATCGATCTGATAAAAAACAAATCCTCGACGGAGCGGCTTCAGGATAAAGCCGACGTTGAAAAACTTTCAGAAAAATGAGGCTGCCGTCGGTTGAAATTGTCAGTTATAAAGATTTTTTGTCTGTAGCGTGCTTCGAATCCCCCCACGCATTATACCCGATCTCCCTTCCCGCCCCCGCGACCCTTATCGCCAGGCAGCTCCTGCACTGGTCTGCCGATTCATCGAGGCAGGGCTTGCCGTCGTAGAGCTGGTAATCGCGCCTGACCTCGCCGGGGGTGACCAGGGGCATGATCACGTTCGCCCCCCAGGCGAGCGCCTTCTCGCGGCCTTCGGGATCGATGGCCTGGAGCGCGGTCGCTGCCGCAATGTTGATATCCATGAGCAGCAGCCGCGCCGCCGCGATCATGCGCAGGCCGAGGTCGAATCGCTCCCGCGGCGTCCGCTCCCGAGCGTCACGCCATGACGCCATGGGGGTATCGTGGTGGATGATGTAGGGACCCATGCCGATCATGTCGATGTCCATCTCCCGGAAAAAGAGGAGATCGTCGGCGAGGTGCTCAACGGTCTGCCCGGGAAGCCCGATCATGACCCCGGTGCCGACCTGGAATCCCGCCCGCCTGAGGGCGTCGAGTGCCGCGATCCGGTCCGGGAGATCCATGCCGACCGGATGGAGGCGCCGATACAATTCAGGGTTCGTCGTTTCGACGCGCAGCAGGTAGCGATGGGCGCCCGCCGCGAAAAGCCGCCGGTAGCTCTCCTCGCTCTGCTCGCCGACGCTCAGGGTGATGCCGAGACCTTCGGGCATGGCGGCGGAGCGGCTTTTTTCCTTGATTGCGGCAACGGTCTTTTCCACAAAGTCGATGTATTCGGCGTCGCGCCGCTCGCCGGACTGCAGCACCACCGATCCGTACCCCTGCTCGCCGCACCAGAGCGCGGCTTCGACGATCCGTTCCCGCTCCAGAAGGTAGCGCTCGATGCGGCGGTTGCTCTTCCTGATGCCGCAGTAGAGGCAGTCGTTCCCGCAGATATTGGAAAACTCGATGAGCCCCCTGAAGTAAACCTTTTTCCCGCAATGGCGCAGGAGCGTATCCTCGGCGGATTCACGGATCCGTTCGAGTTCGGTTTCATCGGTGGTTGAGAGGATATGGATCAGATCGTTCCTGTTCATAATAGTTGTTCCGGGCCCCCATATGGTTGCTTTTAAAGAGATCGAGCGCGGCCGGGAAGGGACCGAGCGCACGCTCGAAGATCCCGAGCGAAAAGGCGATGGTCAGGCCGTAGTTCGTTATCGGCACCCCCGCGTCCCGGCAGCGGGCGATGCGGGTGAGCACCTCGCGCCGGTTGGTCATGCAACCGCCGCAATGGATAACGAGCTTGAATCCGGCCAGATCGGTTTCGGGAAAATCGTGGCCGCGCAGGTGGGAAAATTCGATCTTCCCGCCGACATACTGGGTGAGCCAGCGCGGAATCTTCACCGTGCCGATGTCCTCGGCGATCGGGTGGTGGGAGCACGATTCGAGGATGAGCACCCGGTCGCCGCCCGCAAGCCGGTCGATCGACATGGCGCCACGCACCATTTCGGTGAGGTCGCCCGTGTAGCGCGCGAACAGAATTGAAAATGAGGTCATCGGGACGTCGAAGGGCGTATCGGCCGCGACCTTGAGGAACGCCTGCGAATCCGTGATCACGAGCGCCGGCGGGCGGTTGAGTCGGTTGAGCGCCTCACGCAGCTCGCGCTCCTTGACGACCATGCAGAAGCTGTCGTTGTCGAGCAGGTCGCGGATGGTCTGCACCTGCGGCAGTATCAGTCGGCCGCGGGGCGCCTCCTTATCGATCGGGACGACCAGCACCGCGCACTCGCCGGGAGGGACGAGGTCCGCCGCGAGCGAGGGCAGGGTCACGAAATCTTCGGGGGCGGCCCTGATGAGCGCCTGGCGCAGCGGCCCCACCCCGGCGCCTGAGAGCGCGCAGGTCGACTCCGCATGGATGCCGAACTCCCGGAGCTCGGCAAGCACCGGCTCTCCGGGCGCGGCGAGGTCGGACTTGTTGAACACGGCGATCACCGGCACATCCCGCGACCGCAATTCACGCGCGAGCTCGCGTTCGAAGGTTCCCCACGCACCGGCCGCGGTCACGATGACCGCGACATCGACGCGGTCCAGAACCTGCCGGGTCCGCTGGATGCGCAGCTCGCCGAGCATTCCCTCGTCGTCGAGACCGGCCGTGTCGATGAAGAGCACCGCACCGAGCGGGAGAAGCTCCATCGGCTTTTCCACCGGATCGGTCGTGGTGCCCGCCACCGCGGAGACGATGGAGACCTCCTGCCGGGTAATCGCGTTGAGAATGCTCGATTTTCCAACATTCCGACGCCCGAATATGCCGACATGGAGGCGAAGGTTCTTAGGTGCCGTTTGCATTATTTCTCCATTATTATTGAAATATCGTATTCAATTTTCAATTTTTTATGCAGGGGCTCAAAATATTGAGCCCCTGCCCTGCAATATTGAGCCCCTACCTCGATGGTCCCGGCGACCCGAGCCGGCAGACCGCCTCGGCCGCGATGGCCGCATCGAACTGCTCCGTGGTGACGACTCCGAGTTCCACCGCCATTTCCCGGATGGTGATGCCTCGCGTGCGCGCCAGCTCCCCGATCGCCATCACCTTCTCATAGCCGAGGAGCGGGATGAGCGCGGTGGCCGAGGCGGTCGCATTCCGCACCCCGAGTGCGCAGCGTCCGGCATCGGCTTTCATGCCGTCGATGCAGCGGGTCGCGAGATGCTCGCACCCGGCGGCCAGGACATCGATGCTCTCCAGGAGGCGGTCCGCGATGAGCGGGAGGAGGTGGTTGAGCTCCAGGTTGCCCGATGCCGCCGCCATGGTAATCGTCGCATCGTTCCCGAAGACCAGGAGCGCCGCCTGCGCCGTCGCCTCGGGGATAACCGGGTTGACCTTGCCGGGCATGATCGAAGATCCCGCCTGAAGCGGTACGAGCACGAGCTCGCCTATCCCGCAATCGGGCCCGCTCGCGAGCAGCCGGATATCGTTGGCAATTTTGAAGAGCGAAACCGCCGAGGCCTTGAGAATTCCCGAGACCTCGGCGAAGACGTCGGCGTTCTGGGTTCCATCGATGAGGTTTTCGGCCCGGGCGCATCCGACTCCGGAAATGGATCGCAGCTCCTCGGTCACCCGGAAGATGAACTCCCGCGGAGCGCCGAGCCCGGTGCCGATTGCGGTGCCGCCGAGATTGATGACCCGCAGCCGCTCCTCGCATTTGTAGATCCTCCAGCGGTCGCGGCCGAATGCCTCGGCCCAGGCGCCGATCTCGCGGCCGAGGGTCAGGAGCACCGCATCCTGGAGCTCGGTGCGGCCGATCTTCACGACCCCGGCAAACTCCTTCTCCTTACGCTGGCACGCCTCCTGCAGGGCGATGAGTGCCTTTTCGAGCTCGTGCAGTCGAGCGATGCAGGCAAGGCGGAGGGCGGTCGGGAAGGTGTCGTTAGTCGACTGGTGCCGGTTCACATCGTCGATCGGAGAGACGGTCGCATAGTCGCCGGCCGGTCGGCCGAGAAGCAGGAGCGCACGGTTGGCGATCACCTCGTTCACATTCATGTTGGTCGAGGTACCGGCTCCCCCCTGAAGGGCATCCACCGTGATATGCCCCGATAGCTTTCCCTCCGCCATTTCGAGGCATGCGGCTTCGATGGCATCCGCCCTGGCGGCATCCGGCCAGACGCCGAGCGACCGGTTGGTCCGGCAGCAGGCGAGCTTGACCATGCCGTAGGCCTTGATCAGGTCGCCGTGTACCGGCCTCCGCGCGATGGAGAAGTTCTCCCTCGCGCGGGCGGTATGGATCCCGGTCAGGGAGTCTGCGGGAAGCTGCCGGTCGCCGAGGAGGTCGTGCTCTAACCGATAGTCTTGGTTTTTCATAAGGTGCCTTATTTGGGCGTCCCGAGAGGTCGCTGTGCGACCTCTCGGCGCCCCTCCTTTAAGATGCGAATCAATAGATTCATTTCCCCGCCTTTGTTATAGAAACCACAAATGCTCGCATTGCTAGAGAGATAATGACATGGTCAATGGAACCACTAGAGGGCCTCGGGCCCATCCAGATAATTTTTCATGTTTTTATCTGGGAGTGGCCTCGGGTCTATCCAGAGACTTTTTCTTAATTCTTACGATTTAATCAGCAATAAACATCCCTTTTTCCCTTTTTCACCTGAGCTATTATCTTCTCGGTCCTCTCCCGCGCTGTCGGCGTCATCTCCGCCAAGGTCCTTTGAATCTGAACTTCCCCAAGCCGCTTCGCCTCGTCGCTGCCGTAGTCGATCAGGTATTCGAGGAAGGTCGATACCGCATTCGGGTCGCAGTGCTCCTTGATCTCCCCCGGCTTCGCGAGGTCCATGAAGTCGGCGCCGGTGCGGCCGAGCCGGTAGCAGCCGGTGCAGAAGGACGGGATGTACCCCATGGAGGAGACGTCGCGGATCACCTCGTCGAGCGGACGATGATCGCCGAGTGAAAACTGCCCGTCCGCCTCGGTGAGCCCGCCGGAGGAGGAGTAGCCGCCGGGGTTGGTGCGCGAGCCTGCCGAGATCTGCGACACGCCGAGTGCAAAGGTCTCGTTGCGCATGGCGGCGCTTTCGCGGGTCGACATGATGATGCCGGTATAGGGCACCGCAAGGCGGATGATCGCCACGAGCTTGCGGAAGTCGAGGTCCGAGACCGCATGCTCCGGCTTGCCGGCAAGCTCGGAGCCGGTCGCGGGTTCCATGCGCGGCACGCTGATGGTGTGCGGTCCGACACCGAACCTCGCTTCGAGGTGGTTGATGTGCTGGAACATGGCGAGGAGCTCGAACTTCCAGTCGTAGAGGCCGAGCAGTGCGCCGATGCCGACATCGTTGACTCCACCCTCCATGGCCCGGTCGAATACACCGACGCGCCAGTCGTAGTCCCGCTTTTTCCCGCCGCGGTGCACCGCGGCATAGGTCGCACGATGGTACGTTTCCTGGAAGCAGATATAGGTGCCAATCTTCGCCTCCTTAAGCTGCCGGAACTCTTCCACCGATGCCGGGGCGACCTCCACATTTACCCGCCGGATCTCCCCGCGGCCGCTCCGCACCGAGTACACGGTCTCGATCGATTCGAGGAGGTAGGTGAAATCGGATTTCGCCGGCGATTCGCCGGTAAGGAGGAGGAGCCGCTTGTGCCCCTGATCGACGAGAAACTCGACCTCGCGGCGAATCTCCTCCTGCGAGAGCGCCTTGCGGGTAATGAGTCTGTTCTTCGCCCGGAAGGCGCAGTAGGCGCATTCGTTGCCGCAGTAGTTGGAGATGTAGAGCGGGGCGAAGAGGACGAGCCGCCGGCCGTAGATATGTTCCTTGACCGCCTTCGCCGTGGTAAAGATCTTTTCGAGTTGTTCGGGATCCTCGGTGGCGATGAGGGTGGCGATCTCGCCCGGCAGGAGCCCCTTCGCCCCGGCGGCCTTGGCGAGGACCTCGTCGATCCGGGATTTTGAGGGGTTCCGGCTTTCGGCAAGTGTTTTCTCGATGAGTTGTTCGTCGATGACGGGCATTGTGTTCATAATCTTATTTTTCTTTCCATTTTGTTGCTGCTCAATGGGGACCCCGCTTTGCTGGATCCCCTTTAGCAAGGTCTTCTTCCGGATCGAACGCGAAATGCAACTCTAAGCACTCATTTTCTTTTCGCAGAGGACCCGTGGGTCCCCGCCAACCGAGGCCCCTTATTAAGCACTCCTACCGCGCGCGGGTGACCCGGCTCGGCCATCCAAAAAAAGATTTTTAATTTGCTTTTGGATTCCGGCTCAGCCATCAAAAAAAGGTTTCGAATTTGCGGTTATTTTTATCCTTCTTTCGCCAGCGCCGACTTCACCGACACCCCCGGTATCTGGCCCAGCTTCCCCGTCAGTGCGCCGATCTCCTCGTTGGTCGCATCGACCACCACGGTAATGACCGAGTACGTTCCCCGGACATTCGGAACTCCGGTCCTCACGACGATATTTTTCCCGAATTCCGAAAGCGCACGGTTGACCGCTTCCGCATGTTCGGTCCGGTTCTCGATGATGATGCCGACGAATCCTATTCTTTTTTCCACAGTCCCCTCCTTTTGAGTGTGCGGGCAGTTCGCCCCGCAATGAAACCAATAAAAAATCCCGCCCCCTGCCTGAACGCCGGGAACGGGATTGCTGTTCTTGTCTCCCGTTCCCTTGGCTGCCGGATCACCCCTTGGCCGCAGGAACTATTTCTTTTAAAATTACAACGTGCCGGACGCCCCGGACTATCGCTTGTACTCCGGCCTCGGCTTGTAGGTGGTATGGAGCAGCTTGTGCGACTGCTTGCCGCCGGCCTCCTTGAGGAACTCGGCATAGAGCGCCTTGACGCTCGGGTTTTCATGCGAATATCGGATCGGCTTCTCGGAGTCGTCGAGATAGAGCCCGTCGCCGCGATCCTGTCGCATTTCGTCGGTGATGCCGTAGGGCTGGCCGCCGCCGCCCACGCAGCCTCCCGGACACGCCATGACCTCGATGAAATGGAACGGGGTCTCCCGGCCTTCCGCCTTTGCCTGCCGCACTTTTTCGAGCACGGTCTCGACGTTGCTCAGGCCGTGCGCCACGGCCACCTTCACCGAGTGTTCGTTGACCTGGACGGTTCCTTCCTTTACTCCGGAGAGCCCCCGGACGTTCTCGAAGTCGACATTCTTGAGTTTACCGCCGGTGATGTAGTCGTAGGCGGTGCGCAGCGCCGCTTCCATGACGCCTCCCGTAACGCCGAAGATCGTGGCCGCACCGCTGTACTCGCCCAGCATGTGGTCCGGTTCTTCGTCCGGAAGATTTTTAAAGTCGATGCCCGCCTGCTTGATCATGCGGGCGAGCTCGCGGGTCGTGATGGAGACGTCGATATCCTGGACTCCGGAGGCGAACATCTCCTTAGAGCGGCGTACCTCGTGCTTCTTCGCGGTGCAGGGCATGATCGAGACCATGAACATGGAGCCCTGGTCGATCCGCCGCTTCCTTGCGAAGTAGGTCTTGGCGAGCACCCCGACGATCTGGTGGGGCGACTTGCACGACGAGAAGTGGCCCACCATGTCCGGATAGAATTTTTCCATGAAATCGACCCACGCCGGGCAGCAGCTCGTGATGAGCGGCAGCGTCTCGGGGGCGGTGGTGAAGCGCTTGACGAATTCGGTCGCTTCCTCGACGATGGTCACGTCGGCGCCGAAGTTCGTATCGAATACCGCCTTGAATCCCATGCGGCGCAGCGCGGCGTAGAGCTTGCCGGTGACCAGCGTGCCGGACTTGAATCCGAAGGCCTCGCCGATGGCGACGCGGACCGCCGGCGCGATCTGCACGATGCAGTAGCGGCTCTTGTCGCGCAACTGCTCCCACACGATGCCGGTTTCGTCGTGCTCGATGATGGCGCCGACCGGGCAGTGGGCCGAGCACTGACCGCAGTGCACGCACGGCGATTCGGCGAGCTGGATATCGCCTGCGGGCGACATGCGGGTATCGATACCCCGTTCGAGCATGGAGAGCGCCCAGACATTCTGCATCCGCTGGCACACGTCGGTACACCGGCCGCACGAGATGCACTTGCGCGGTTCGAGCACGATGGCACCCGTGGAGCTGTCGGTCGGCAGGTCGGGCACGCACGAGGAGAACCCCTCGGTGCGGATGCCGAAATCGGCGGCGAGCCGCTGCAGTTCACAGTTCTGGTTGCGGCCGCAGGTCAGGCACTCGTTGGGGTGACGGGAGAGGATGAGCTCGATCACCGAGCGCCGGACATCCACGATCTCGGGATCGTGGGTCGTCACGGCCATGTCCTGTTCGAGCGGCGTGCAGCAGGAGCGCAGCATCTTGTTCGATCCCGCAATCTTGACGATGCAGATGCCGCAGGCGGCCGTGGCCGGAAGGTCGGGATGCTTGCACAGGGTCGGGATCCGGATCTGCACCTTGCGTGCCGCGTCCAGGATCGAGGTGCCCTCGGGCACGGTTACCGTTATACCATTGATCGTTGCACGAACCATTGCTATCTCCTTGCCACCGCTTCGAATTTGCAAACCTCAAAACATTTGCCGCACTTGGTGCAGACGTCCTGGCCGATAGTATATCCCGCCTGCCGGTCGCCGCTTATCGCGTTGACCGGGCAGTTTACCACGCAGAGCCGGCAGCGCTTGCACGCCTCGGGTTTGATGACATACTGCAGGAGGCTCGTACACTTGCCCGCACGGCATTTTTTATCGATCACATGCTCCTCGATCTCCTTCAGGAAGTACTGGAGCGTGGAGAGGACCGGGTTGGGCGCGCCCTGCCCCAGGCCGCAGAGCGATGCCTTCTGCATCGCGACCGCGAGTCGCCTGATTGCATCGATGTCCTCCTTCACTCCCTTGCCGTCCGCGATCTTTTCGAGGAGGAGGAGCATCTGGAAGCCGCCGATCCGGCAGGGTGAACACTTGCCGCACGACTCATCGACGCAGAAGCCGAGGTAGAACTTCGCGATATCGACCATGCAGTCGTTTTCGGTCATCACGATCATGCCGCC
>CAZYYB010000118.1:0-9060 GCA_964651515.1 uncultured Fibrobacteraceae bacterium | reverse complement strand
CGCTTGCGGAACGCAAGCATCGCCGCCCCCTTCCGCTGGAAGGGGTGCGTCAAAGGCCCCGCAGCCCGCGCTCCGGCGGGCGCGGAGGCTTTGACCAGGGGCTGGTGCAATTGAAAGCTATAATAATCCGTCCATTTTGTTGGGCAAAATGGGCAACCCGCGAAGCGAGGTTCCCCCACCAGAGGTGGCAGGATTGGTTCCCCCACCAGCTTCTCCGCCGAGGACCAATGAAGAATTGTATTTTAATGTAACATGATCTATTGCACGCTTTTAAATCCCGCCCTCGACCTGGTCTACTCCACGGAAAAATTCAATGCGGGCAGCACCCTGTGGGATGTTCCGCTCCGGGTCGTGCCTGCCGGCAAAGGGCTGAATGTCGCCTGCACCGTGAGTGCGCTGGGCGAGGACGTTACCGTTATCGGCATCATGCCCGAGGAGAGCGGGAGCCGGTTTGCCTCCTGGCTCGATGGGAAAAATGTCCGGCACCGCTTTCTGCCGGTGAAGGGTGACGCCCGGATGAACGTGACGATCCTGGACGCCGACGGCTCGCCGGCGTCGCACATCGGGAGCCGGGGGCCGGCCGTGAATCGGGAGACCGGGGCGGCGTTCCTGAAATTCGCGGTGAGCCACCTGAGCGAGGGCGACGAGTGGTGTCTATCCGGCAGCATCGCCGACAGGCTCGGCGACGACCTCTACGCGCGGCTCATTGCCATGTGCAAGGCGGCGGGTGCCGACACCTTTCTCGATACACGGGGAAAGGCGCTCATGCTGGGCCTTGGCGCCGGGCCGCTCGTGCTCAAGCCGAACAGCACCGAGCTGGAGGAGATTTTCGGCGAACAGATCCAGGGCGTGCATCACCTTGCGCTCAAGGGAAAAAAGCTTCTGGACCGGGGCGTATCGCATGTATTCATTACCCTCGGGTCGGACGGCGTGATCGCGCTGCACGACAACGATTGCCTCCTGTGCGTTCCGCCGCAGGTGAAAAGCGTCGACGCGGTGGGATGCGGCGATGCGCTCCTCGCCGGCGTCCTGGTGGCGTGGAAGCGACGCTTCTCGTTTTCGGAAACCTGCCGTCTCGCCGTCGCCTGCGGCACGTCCAAGGCGATGCACGCGGGCCCGCACGGCGTCACGCGGGACGAGGTGTGGCAGCTCATGGAAGATGTGAAAATCACCGCAGTTTAACAAAAAGGATACACCGCATGAAACATCTGCGCATACTGGTTACCGGCGGGGCCGGATTTCTCGGTTCGCACCTCTGCGAGCGGCTCGTGAACGAGGGCCACGATGTCATCTGCCTGGACAACTACTTTACCGGACGGAAGCGTAATATCGAACATCTCCTCGGCAGGAGCAACTTCGAGCTCATGCGGCACGATATCGCCTTCCCCGTTTTTCTCGAGGTGGATCAAATTTACAACCTCGCCTGCCCCGCTTCGCCGGTGCACTACCAGTATAACCCGGTGAAAACCATCAAGACGAGCGTCATGGGCGCCATCAACGTCCTCGGCCTCGCCAAGCGCGTCAAGGCGCGGGTGTTTCAGGCCTCCACCTCCGAAGTGTACGGCGACCCGAGCGAGCATCCGCAAACCGAAGCCTACTGGGGGCACGTGAATCCCATCGGCCTCCGGTCGTGTTACGACGAGGGAAAGCGGGTGGCGGAAACGCTCTTTTTCGATTATCACCGGCAGAACCAGGTCGATATCCGGGTCGTGCGCATCTTCAATACCTACGGACCGCGGATGCACCCGAACGACGGCCGGGTGGTTTCCAACTTCATCGTCCAGGCGCTCTCGGGCACGTCCATTACCCTCTACGGGGACGGCTCGCAAACCCGTTCCTTCTGCTATGTCGACGACCTCATCGAAGGCTTTGTCCGCATGATGAACACCGAGGGGTTGACCGGGCCGGTCAACCTCGGCAACCCGCACGAATTCACCATTCGCGAACTTGCGGAGAAGGTGCTTTCCCTGACCGGGAGCACGGCGGCGATTATTTACAAACCGCTGCCGCAGGACGATCCGAAGCAGCGGCAGCCGGATATCCGGCTTGCCGGGGCGCGCCTGGGGTGGCGGCCGACCATTGAACTCGATGAAGGGCTGCGAAGGACGATAGCGTATTTCATGGACAATAAAGAGTAACCGCCGCTTGGCGGCGGACGCTACCCTTTGGATCGATGAACGGAGCGAAAAGTGACCAGATACGAACCTTCGGCAATAGAAGCAAAATGGCAGGAGCGCTGGCGTGAAGCCGGCCTCCATAAAACCGTGTTCGACGCGTCGAAGCCCAAATTTTACGCGCTCGACATGTTTCCCTATCCCTCCGGCTCCGGCCTCCACGTGGGCCACTGCGAGGGGTATACCGCGACGGATATCGTCACCCGGTGGAAAAGGATGCAGGGCTTCAATGTCCTCCATCCGATGGGGTGGGACGCATTCGGCCTGCCCGCCGAAAACTACGCGATCAAGACCGGCATCCATCCGCGCATCACCACGGAAAAGGCGATCGCCAATTTCCGCCGGCAGATCGACTCGGTCGGCTTCTGCTACGACTGGGACCGTGAGGTCAATACCACCGATCCCGCCTACTACAAATGGACACAGTGGATTTTTCTCCAGCTTTTCAAAAAGGGGCTCGCCTACGAGGGGCACATGCCCATCAACTGGTGTCCCTCCTGCAAAACGGGCCTTGCCAACGAGGAGGTCAAGGGCGGCCTCTGCGACCGTTGCGGTACGGCGGTCGAGCGCCGGGCGCTCCGGCAATGGCTTCTCCGCATCACGCGGTATGCCGACCGGCTCCTCGAAGACCTGGCCGACCTCGACTGGCCGGAGTCGACGCTCGCCATGCAGCGGAACTGGATCGGCCGATCCGAAGGCGCCGAAGTCACCTTCCGTACCGCCGGGGCGGGCGGCGAAGAGCTGCGGGTGTTCACCACGCGGCCGGATACGCTCTACGGCGCGACCTACCTGGTGCTGTCGCCGGAACATGCCCTGGTGGAGACGATCACCTCCCCGGACCGCGGCGACGACGTACGGGCCTACCGGGAGCAGGCGCGGCGCAAGAGCGACCTCGACCGTACCGATTTATCGAAAGAAAAGAGCGGCGTATTTACCGGCGGGTATGCGGTGAATCCGATTAACCGCCGGAAAATTCCGATCTGGATCGCCGACTACGTCCTGGCGGGATACGGGACCGGCGCCATCATGGCGGTTCCGGCCCACGACGAGCGGGATTTCGCCTTTGCGACGAAATTCGGCCTGCCGATCGTCGAGGTGGTGCGACCGGTCGCGACCCGCACCACGCTGCCGGACTCGGCATTTACCGATGACGGCGTGTCGGTCAATTCCGCCGAGCTCGACGGCCTGCCGACGGCGGAGGCCAAAAACTGCATCATCGAGCGGCTCGAAGCGGAAGGGCTCGGGAAACGGGCGGTGACCTACCGCCTGCGCGACTGGCTGTTCTCGCGGCAGCGTTACTGGGGTGAGCCGATCCCCATCGTACACTGCCCGCGATGCGGCGCGGTGGCGGTCGGGGAGGAGCAGCTTCCGGTGAAGCTCCCCGAGGTCGAGCGCTACGAACCGTCGGGCACCGGCGAATCACCCCTGGCAACCATGACCGACTGGCTCGCCACGACCTGTCCGCAGTGCGGGGGCCCCGGCACGCGCGAGACCAACACCATGCCGCAATGGGCGGGATCGTGCTGGTACTACCTGCGCTACCTCGACCCGCACAACGGCTCGCTGCCCTGGTCGAAGGAGGCCGAAGCGACGTGGATGAACGTCGACCTGTACGTCGGCGGCGCGGAGCATGCCGTGCTCCACCTGCTCTATGCCCGGTTCTGGCACAAGGTGCTTTTCGATCTCGGGTATGTGTCGACGAGTGAACCCTTTCGCAAGCTCCGGCACCAGGGAATCGTTCTCAGCCGGACCTATGCCGATGCCTTCGGCAGGTATCACGACTTCGCCGAAGTCGAGTTCAGGGGCGATGATGCCTTCCTCCGGGCGAGCGGCGAAAAGCTCCGTGCCGAGACCGAGAAGATGGCAAAGAGCAAGTTGAACGGGGTGAATCCCGACGACGTCATCGCCTCCTACGGCGCCGACACCCTGCGGCTTTACGAGATGTTCATGGGCGATTTCGACCTGCCCAAGCCCTGGGACCCGCGCGCCATCGAGGGGTGCTTCCGGTTCCTCCGCCGGATCTGGCGCCTGGTCGACGAGCCCGCCGCGGCGGCGGCGGGCGACCCGCACTGCCGGTTACGGCATCGTACCATCAAGCAGGTGCACGCCGACCTCGACCGCATGCAGTTCAATACCGCGATCGCCCGGCTGATGGAGTATGTAAATGAGCTGTCCGCGCGCGGCGCCGCCGCCGCCGATCTCGAAACCCTCGTCAAGCTCATCGCTCCCTTCGCGCCGCACCTCGCCGATGAACTGTGGGAACGGATGGGAAAGAGCGGTTTCGTGCTTAGCGAGCCCTGGCCGTCCTGGGACGAGGCGCTGACCGGGTTCGACCGGGTAACGATCGTCGTGCAGGTCAACGGTAAGCTCAGGGGCGATTTCCAGTCGTCGCCCGATGCCGGCGAGGAGGAGCTGCGGACCGCGGCGTTCCTGGTGGAGAAGGTCAAGCCGCATATCGAGGGAAAAACCGTGCGGAAAGTCATCGTGGTGCCAAAAAAACTGGTCAACATCGTGGTGGGATAGATGCGACCGCTCATCATCGCGACGGCAAACGGGGGGAAACTCCGGGAACTGCGGGAGCTGCTCGCCGGGATGCCCCTTGCCGTAACGTCGCTCGCCGATCACTTTTCGCCCCTTCCGGAAATTCCGGAAACCGGGGCGACGTTTCTTGACAATGCATTGCAGAAGGCCGCCTGGGTCCGGCAGCGCATGGCGGACCGATGGGTGCTTGCGGACGACTCGGGGCTTGAGGTCGATGCCCTCGGCGGCAGGCCGGGGGTCCTGAGCGCCCGGTTTGCCGGCGTGCACGCGGACAGCGAAGCGAATAGCCGCCTCCTTCTGGAGCTTCTGGCGGGAGTCGGCGAACCGCGGCGGACGGCACGATTCAAATGCACGGCGGTGCTGGTCGTTTCCGCCGCGCAATGGTACTCGGCGGAGGGCGCCTGCGAAGGGACGATAGCCGATGCGCCGCGCGGCAGCGAGGGATTCGGCTACGACCCTCTGTTTATCCCCGCCGGTTTCGACCGGACCTTCGGTGAAATGACCTCGGCGGAGAAGCACCCCCTGAGCCATCGCGGCATCGCCCTGCGGAAAATGCGGGCCATCATCGGCGAGCTCTGCGCCGGCGAGTCCGCCGACGAGGACGTTTCCGCTCCCGGCGGGCAGGGTTCCCCATCGACCCCGCCGCTCTCCATCGGCACCCTGGCATCGGGTCTGGCCCATGCGCTGAATAACCCGCTCTGTGCCGTTGCCGGTTTTTCAAGCGCCCTCCTCGCCCGGTTGAAGGGGGGAGAAGCCATCGATCCGGCCGAGCTTACCTCCTATCTCCAGGTCATCCACGACGAGGCATTCCGCTGCCGCGATATCATCGACCATCTCCAGCGTTTCGGCAGACTGCAGCACAACGGCGCCGGATCGGACGATAACCGATGAGCAAGGGAAAGGTCCTCGTCGTCGACGATGAGGGGACGTTGCGGATGCTGCTGGGCCATGAGCTCGCCCGCGCCGGTTTTTCGGTGGAAACCATCGGCGGCGGGGAAGAGGCGCTCCGGGCGGTGCGGCACGATTTTTATCACGTGGTGCTTCTTGACATCCTCCTGCCGGGCATGAGCGGCATCGATGTCCTGCGCGAAATCAAAAAGGAGAACATCTCCTCCGAGGTCATCATCCTGACCGGGAATGCCACGATAGAAAACTGCATCGAGTGCATAAAAATCGGCGCCTTCGAATATATCCGCAAGCCCTACGAACTGAGTGAGCTCTGCCTCCAGATCGAACGCGCGATCGACCATCAGCGGTCGCTGCTCGATGTCCGCATCCTCCAGGAAGAGCTCCGGAAGACGGGACGGTCCGGCGAGATCCTCGGCAGGAGCCGCTCTATGGATGACCTGCGCTCGATCATCACCCGTATCGCGACGACAAGCTCCACGGTACTCGTTCTCGGCGAGAGCGGCACGGGCAAGGAGCTGGTCGCGCGCTCCATCCACGAACAATCGCCCCGATGCAACCAGCCGTTCGTTACCGTCAACTGCGCCACGTTCGCCGAAGCGCTTCTCGAAAGCGAGCTGTTCGGACACGAGAAGGGGGCATTTACCGATGCTAAATTCCAGAAGCTCGGCCTCGCGGAAATCGCCAACAACGGCACCCTGTTTCTCGATGAGGTGGGCGAGATTCCGATCCACTTCCAGGCCAAGCTGCTGCGGTTTCTCGAACGCGGCGAAATCCGGCGCGTGGGGGGAACCCGGGATATCTCCTTGTCGGTGCGCATTATCTGCGCCACCAACCAGCCGATCGAGGCGCTCGTCGAACGGAAGCTTTTCCGCGAAGACCTTTTTTACCGGCTCAACGTCCTTTCGGTCGTCGTTCCGCCCCTCAAGGATCGCGTCGAGGATATCCCGCTCCTCGTCCGGCATTTCATCGCCACCCAGGGGTTCCAGAAGGAGTTCGACGCCGGAGCGCTTGACTTTCTCAAGGGGTATACCTGGCGGGGCAACGTGCGCGAGCTGCGGAATGTCGTCGAACGCACCTGCATTCTCTCTTCCGGAAAGACTATAACCGCGACGGATCTTTCATTCCTTCAGTATTCCCCCGGCGCGCTTACGCCCCGCGGCGGCACCCCCGAAGAGACGGCTCCCGGAAAAAAACGAGAGCCCGCCGCCCCGCTTTCCCTTAAAGAAATAGAACGCGGGCATATCCTGCAAGTGCTTGCAATGGTCAACGGGAGGAAGGGGAAGGCGGCGCAACTGCTCGAAATCAGCCCCAAAACGCTCTACCTGAAGATGAAGGCGTACAACATCGTTTCGGTTTACGAATAGGGATTTGCACCGTCAAGCTTTGCGCGCAGTCCCGAGGACCGCCGCACCCGCGTGGTCACCGCGCTTTTGAGCGTTTCTTCGCTGCACCACAGATCGCAGCGCTCGCGGGCCCGGGTGATACCCGTGTACAGCAACTCGCGGGTCACCAGCGGCGAGGGATTTTGCGGGAGGATAAGAAGCGTCGCGGCGAATTCCGATCCCTGCGCCTTGTGCACGGTCATGGCGTAGGCGGTTTCGAAGGGCGGCAGCCTGACCGGCGCTATCGCCTTGACGCGATTTTCCCGGTCCGGGAAAAATGCCGTGAGGTCCCCTCCTTCTTCCGGGTCGGGCATGATCACCCCCACATCCCCGTTGAACAGGCCGCTCGTATAATCGTTGCGGGTTACCATGATGGGTTTCCCGCGATAGAGAGGCCCGGCCGTGGGCACGAGTCCCCCGGCGGCAAGCATCCCTTCCACGCGGGCGTTGATTCCCTCCACGCCGAAGGGACCGTTGCGCACCGCGCACAGGATCCCGAAGCCCCGCAGGAGCGAGAGCACTTCACCGGGATCGTCGCTTGCAAAGCAGGCTTCGGCGCGGTCGACGACCAGCGGACGAAGGCGGTCGAGCAGGTCGGCATAGGACCGGGGCACCCACCACCCGCAGTCGGGAATGGCGTGGTCGGCGAGAATCGAGGTAACCGCGCCGACATCGCCGCCGTTGACCGCCGCGCTCAAGAGGCCGATGCCCGAGCGGTTGCCGAACCGGAAATTGGTGCGCAGGGTGACGGTGGCGTCGGCGGGCGACGGCGCCCCGTCGCCTGCGGGCGGGAATTCGGGCATGACGCTCCCGATCGCCGCCGCCATGGCCGCGCTGTAGCCGGGCGAATCGCCGCCGAACAGGTCGCCCAGCAGCGCCCCGGCCTCGACCGAGGCAAGCTGGTCACGGTCGCCGATGAGGATGATTCGCGAGTCGATCGGCACGGCCTCGAAGAGCCTGGTCATGAGGGCGAGATCGAGCATCGAGGCTTCGTCGACGATCACCGCTTTGCAGGCAAGAGGATGGTCGGCATCGTGGCGGAACCGGGGAGAGTCGGGAACCGGCTTGAGGAGCGCATGGACCGTCGACGCCGTCCGGGGAATGGCGGAAAGGACTTCGGGCGGGCAATCGAGGCCCGGCAGCAGGGCGGCGATGGACTCTTCGAGGCGGGTTGCGGCTTTACCGGTAGGTGCCGCCAGCGCGATGGGGTAGTTTTCCCCCGTATAGAGCGTCGCCAGGAGTGCGGCGATGCGGATGACGGTGGAGGTTTTGCCGGTCCCGGGTCCCCCGGAGATGAGGCAGAATTTTTTCAGGAGGGCGATCGCGGCCGCCGTTTTCCGCCGGTCGACGCTTTCGGGACTTTCGGCAAAGAGCCGTTCGATGGTCGCCTTTGCCAATGCGACATCGAAATCCGAGACGATGCCTTCGCTGCGGCGAAGGAGCTGCGAAACGAGCCGGTTCTCGTAGTCCCAGTACCGGAAGAGATACAGGAGCGTGCCCGAGAGGACGAGCGGTCGCTCCTCGCCGCCTGTCGCCACGACCGGGGAAGCGGCAAGACGGTCTGTCCATGCCGAAAGCGCGGGCATCGTCTCGGGCGCCGCTTCGCCGGGATCGAGGGAGAGCGGCCTTCCCGCGTAGTCCGCAAGGTCGAGGCAGACGTGGCCCTCCCGGATAGCGCGGCTCGCAAGCGCGGCGGCGGCATAGAGCGGCCGATCGGCTGTGCCGGCGGCTTCTTCCACGAACCGCGCGAAGTGAAGGTCAAGGGAACGGAAGAGCGACGAAGAGGGCATCATGGGGAAGCGCCGATCCATTGGCAAGAGGGTACACTCCCGGCCGCCGGTGTTCAGCCGAAAAGCTTCATGGCCTTGAGAAGCAGGAGCGGACGGCCGGCAAAAGTCCGCATGAATACCCGCAGGTAGTTGAGGCGTTCCGGCGGTTCCTTGGCAAGCGATACGGCGATGCGGTCGAGAAAGGCGTCGTCGGTTTTCATGACGAACTCCTTGAGCGAATAGGAACGATCCTGCTGTTTCCCGTAGGTCTTTTTCCATTCGGTT
>CAZYYB010000117.1:0-9093 GCA_964651515.1 uncultured Fibrobacteraceae bacterium | reverse complement strand
AGGTCCGGAACATCGTCTGCGTTTGCGGGATTATGGAGTTGGATCGCACCCCCCGTACCCCGGTGTAGGTCGAATCGAGCACCACATTGACCGTCGTACTTCCCGATGCGATGGTGGTGCTGCCGATGACGCTTGCCTGACAGTTGATGGCACCGGCCACGCCGTCCTGCGATTTGACGTAAAAGGCGAACTGGCCGCCTTCGAGGGCCGACCGGAGTTCGCCGATGAAGAGTCCCGCGCCGGTCGCCGACATGCTGATGGAGTCGGCCCTCGACCGGACGAATCTGCCCGAAGAGTCGACGAGGGAGACGACGACTCTCGTCATGTCGCCGCCGTCAAAGATAGTGCTGGTGTCGGGTGTCAGAACCAGCTTCACCGGAGCGGATGGGGTGGTGACCTGGTGCGTTGCCGCAATGACGCCGCCGTAATACCCTACCGCCTTGAGCGTGCCGGGTGCATAGGTTAAAGTCCACTGCAATCCCGGATGCGGCAAACCGGTACCATCGGTACTGGTGCTTCCTTTTTTGGTGCCTTCGTAAGTACCGTTCAGGTAAAGCTGGACCGAGTCGCAGTTGCTGAAAACCGTGACCGTGGTGGGAGATGTGGCAGTCCAGTCGCTGATGATGAATACCATCGGACCATAGAGGGAAGGGTCTGCCGGGTTCTCCGTGTTACCTTTTATGGCAGGGTTACGCTGCGACTCGTAGACATACGAGGTAAGCTTCGGGATGCGGAACTGATCCAGGCATCCGAAGGGCGCCACATAACCGTGCTCTCCGCGCTTGCCCAACCCGACTCCTCCGGCAGAGGTGCTGTCCCAGGCATGGGCGTGGGGCGATTCATAGTCCACCGTGCACCATCCAAGGGTTCCGCACTGATAGGCATTGGTCATGCCGCCCGCCTGCGCGCTGACGTTCTGGTTAACACCCACACTTATCATGGTAGCGTCGGTCTGCCAGCTCCAGGGATCTCCCGCAGCGGTAAAGCCATCGGCGCTCTCGATCAGGAAATAGGGGAGGTTACCGGTAGCGGATCCGGTACCCGAGGTACGACCCCAGATGTCCTCCAGAAAATCGGCCGTACTGGCGGTGCTCATCCTGCCCCCGTAGGTCGGCCGTGAGGGATCCATGGCCCGGGCGGTATCGTTGGTGCCCTGATAGATGGTATTATTGTCGCCGGACTCATTGACCCGGACTCCCCAGCTGATGAGCGACGGACGGTTCCGGTCGCGGGTAATCATCTCTTTCAGGCCCTGGAACATGTTGCCGATCCAGGTCGCATCGCCGGTGGGGAAATATTGCCAGCCGGCCATCTCTTCAATCACCATGATACCGAGCTGATCGCAGCGTTTGATGAAATCGGGCGCCTGCGGGTAGTGCGAGCAGCGAACGCAGTTGCAGCCGAGACTTTTCAGGATTTCCGCATCTCTGCGCTGAAGCCTGGGTGCCGCCGCCCTGCCGAAAAACGGATAGGTTTCGTGGCGGTCGAGGCCGACCAGCTTGGTAAGTTTTCCATTGAGGTAGAAGGCGCAATTCGACGCAACGTTATGAAGGCCGAAGAAAATCGACCTGAAGCCGGTGGTGTCGTTGAACTGGTCCACATAGGCGGAACTGTCCATCACCTGGGTGTATACCGAATAGAGGTACGGGGTATCGGGCGACCAGAGATGGAGGTTGGTTATGGTGCTCAGCGTTGTCGGGGGGAGAATAATGCTGTCCTGGGCGGGAATGGTCCCGGTTACACTGCCGGTCGCCACGACCGTATTCGAATGGTCGACAATCGAGGTGAGGACCGTGTACTTTTTTGCAACCGTCGAGGTATTCTGGATTTTTGCTACGGAGGTCACGATGCCGCTCTGCGTACAATTAGCCGTCGAGCAGTTCGGCATGTAAACAAAATTGTACTCGGTATAGAGCGGAGGAGCGACGACAAGGCTTACATTCCGCACGATGCCGCCGAACACGCCGTAATCGATGATGCCGCCCTCGGGCGGCACTTCCGACTGGACCTGCGAATTGACCTCGACGGCGATGACGTTATCCGAGCCGAAGGTGATATATTTCGTAATATCGACGGTAAAGGGAGTATAGGCGCCCGAGTGGGTACCCGCCACGGTTCCATTTACATAGACCGTAGCAACCGTTGCCACGCCCTCGAACTGGAGGAGGAAGCGAAGGCCGTTGTAGGCGGCAGGCGGCGTGTAGTGTTTGCGGTACCATGAAATAAACGCCCATGCGGAACCGGTCCCGTAGGCGCCGCTGGTAGCCCCCACATTTTCGTACATATGGGGTACATACACGTTCGCATGGGGAACATCGACCTTGCTCCAGCCGCCATCAGCGTAGGTAGTCCCTGAAAAGGCCGCATTATTCGTGCTGTCGTAGAGCCAGCCCCGGTCGAAATTAATCGTCTGCCGCTGGGAGGTCTGGGGAGAAAATGTCGCCGCCTGGATGCTGAAAAAATATAAGCCCGCCGCAAGACCGCATAATGCCATGTTTTTGAACATGATACCGAATCCTTGAAAGACCACAATACCCCTCCGTTGTTAAGATTGTGGAATCCCGGAAACCCGGGGATCCCCGACTTAATTAAATTATTTTGAATATTATACGGTTTTTGAATCCGGAGGGAAACAAATTTCTCCAGCCGGATATGGATACCCTCAGCAATAAATTATGTCACGCGAAGCGGCGAGGCAAATACCACATGGTCCGGCCGGAGGGCAATCTTGTAACACGATGCCGCTCATATATTTTTTCAATCCAGGCACGCTTTCCGCTCCTTTGGCGTATCACCATTAAAATCATGGCATTGTGAAAGAAAGGATGAACCGACCCCATGCGTATTCTTTCCGGTATCAAGCCCTCGGGCACCATTCACATCGGCAATTATCTCGGCATGATCAAGCCTATGGCGGCATCGCAAGCGAGGGGCGAGCTCTTCTGCTTCGTCGCGAATATGCACAGCCTCACCACCATGTTCGACGGCAAAAAAATGGCGGAGTACACGCGGGAGGCGATTCTCGATCTTCTTGCACTCGGCATCGATCCCGATCGATCGGTGTTCTGGGTACAGTCCGATGTTCCGGAGGTAACCGAGCTCAGCTGGTACCTGAGCAATGTGACGGCAATGGGCCTGCTTGAACGCTGCCATGCCTTCAAAGATGCCGTGGCAAAGGAGATCCCGCCGAACCACGGCCTGTTCTCCTATCCGGTTCTCATGGCGGCGGATATCCTGCTCTTTCAGAGCAATCTCGTTCCCGTCGGCCGTGACCAGAAGCAGCATGTCGAGGTAACCCGCGATATCGCGCTCCGGTTTAACGGCACCTACGGCGAGGTCTTTGCGATCCCCGAGCCGGAGATTACCGAATCGCTCGCGGTTATTCCCGGTATCGATGGGCAGAAAATGTCGAAATCATACGGGAACACCATTGAAATTTTCGGTACGGAGAAGTCGCTCCGGAAAAAAATCATGAGCATCGTCACCGATCCCACGCCGGTCGAAGCGCCGAAGAACCCCGAAACCAGCACCATTTACTCTTTATACCGTCTTTTTGCCGAACCGGACCGGGCAGGGCTCATGGCGGATAAATTTCGCGCCGGAGGCTATGGCTACGGTGAGGCGAAGAAAGAGCTTTTCGAAACCCTGTGGGAATACTTCAGGCCGTTCAGGGAGAAGAGGGCGGAACTCGCAAAAGACCCCGGCTGCGTGTCCCGGGTCCGCGCCATGGGGGCTGCAAAGGCGCGCGCCGTGGCGATGCAGACGCTTGAAAAGGTGCGGAAGCTCGTGGGAGTGCGGTAGCAAAAACGCTGGAAAAGATCGTTGGTCACCCGTTTGCACCGTTCTTGACCGCATACCTGCCCCGCCGCTTTTCGGGAGTCAATCCGGCGATGCCGGCGACAAGCCAGGCGATGCCGTAGAGAACGCCCAGGAGAACGACATCCGCCGGACCGACGGGAAAATCCCAGGTATAGGCGATCCAGAAGCCGACGAGCGAGGAAACGCCGCCCAGAAGCGAGGCGAGCAGGAGAAATTGTCGCATGGTGCGCGCGAAGAGGTGCGCGATGAGCGCCGGAATGAGCAGGAAGCCGAAGGAGATGAGCGGCCCGACGCTCAGAACCGCCAGGGACACGGTAAGCCCGAGCAGGAGGTAGAGCAGGATATCCCAGAATGCTACGTTTTTGCCCAGGGTAACCGCCATTGTCCGATCGAACGAGACGAGAAACAGCTCTTTATGGAACAGCGCGAGCGTTATAAGGACCAGCGCAAGCATGATTGCCGTCAGTAAAAGATCGACATTGGAAATGGTGATGACCTCGCCCTTCAGCATGTCCAGCCAGCCAAGCTCCGCAAAACGGTTCTTTGAGAGGATCAGTATGCTGAGCGCGGCCGCAACGACATAGGCCGTGCCGAGCCGGCCTTCGGGCTGACCCCGGCCGCGTCGTTCGAGAAAACCGAGGACCAGGATAGCGGTCAGCGTAAAACCGATCGATCCGATGAATGCCACCATGTGCTCGCCCTGCGAGCTGTGGACGTCCTGGGTTACGCCGAGCCAGAGGGGAACCGACAGGGCGACGGCCACGCCGGTCGACGAAATCTGCGGCAGGGCGACTCCCATGAACACCAGCCGCCGCAACACGAGAAAAACGCCGACGAGCGGGCAGGCAAAGCCGACCAGGATACTCGTATAGACCGAATTCCGCAGCAAAAAATCGGGTGATAAAATCTGAAGCAGCGTTTCCATGCTCAGCTTACCTCCATTTCAAAAATCGACATCAGCCGTTCCGGCGTGAGCATCTCCGCCACCGGGCCATGCAGCGCCCTGCCTTGATGCAACCAGACGACCTCCTGGGCGTGCTTGCGGACAATCGGGAGATCGTGCGTTACCAGGAGCACCGTGATCTCTTTTTCCCGGTGGATTCTCGATATGAATTCCAGCACCGCGTGCGTCGCCGCCGCATCCACGCCCGAGGTCGGCTCGTCGAGCACCAGGATGTCGGGCCTCGTCACGAGGGCACGGGCGATAAGAACGCGCTGCTTCTGCCCGCCCGAGAGTTCGGCAAACCGCGTTTGCGCGAATCCCTGCGCCCCGGCGGCTTCGAGGCATTCACGCGTAAAGGTCCGTTCGCCGCCGGGCACAAACCGGCCCGGCTTGACACGACCGTAAGCGCCCATGAGCGCGACATCGAATCCGGTAAAGGGATAGAGCGGATCGAGATTGGTCGTCTGCGGTACGTACCCGAATATGAAGGAGGCGCCGGGCTCCCGGGCAAGGGCGATGCGCCCGGCGACGGGCGGAATGAGGCCGAGGAGGGTCTTGAGCAACGTCGACTTACCGGAACCGTTGGACCCGAGCACGGCGATGAAGCTCCCCCGGGTAACGGTCAGGGAGATGCCGCTCAGCAGAGGTTCGCCATGGTAGCCGATACTCAGATTCTCAAAAGTAATTATGGGGCTGTTCATCATTTCACGACATCCTTGGGGATGGATGGAGCCGGCCCCCGACCCGATGACGGGCCGGCTCCGCAGGGTAGTGGAGGCCTACTTTCCCGAGACGGCGGATTGTATGGATCCGATGATGTAATCCATCATACCGATGTACGTATCGGTATGAGGAACCCCTCCCGGCATGATCGGCAGGGTAACGAGCGCTGCGCCGGTTTTCTCCGCAATCAGCCGGGGAACTTTTTCCGGGAATTGCGGTTCACGGACGACGAGCGGCACATGGTCGGCCTTCATCATCTTGATCAGCTCCTCGATATGGCGGGGTGTCGGATCGATACCCGGCCGCAGCTCGATGGTACCGACGTACCGCAAACCGAATCGATCGGCGAAATACGGCCAGTGCTCGTGGTACGATACGAACCGCAGACCTTTAAGCGGCTTCATCATCGCCTGCCACCCGGCGATCTTGGCATCGAGCCGGGCAAGGTAATCATCGCGGTTGCGGGTGAAATCGTCGGCATCCTTTGGATCGAAGGTACTGAGAGCCTCGCAGATTTCCGAGACCGCCGTTTTAGCCAGAACCGGATCGAGGGTGTAATGGGGATTGCCGTACGGATGCACATCGCCCGCGGAGTGGTCGGTGCTCCGGGGAACATCCCTGGGGGTAATATCCCGTGAACAGTCGACATATCCCGGACGTCCGGGCTGAATATGGGAGTTTTTGCTCGCTTCGAGGAGGGCGGGCAGGAAAGCGTGCTCGCAATCGAACCCTATGCATACCAGCAGGTCCGCCCGGTTAAGCATCGGGACGAAACTCGGCTTCATGGGCACGCCGTGCGTATCTTCGATGCCGGTGGCGAGACTGTGCACCTCGACATGGTCCTTGCCGACCTCACGCGCAAAGTCCGCCAGGTCGGTAAGCGTTGTCACAATGCGAATCTTCGATGCCTGGGCGGGCACCGTCCACGCCGCCAGGGCGGCAAACGCCAGGGCGACGAAAGTGAGCCGATGTAATTTCATTTTCATAGAGAGCCTTCCTTTTGGAGTTAACGCTGTTGCCAGCCGTGAGAGTGCGCGCCGATGATCCACTCCCACTGCAGCGAGAGAGCATCGTTATTCGCCAGACCGCGAGCCTGGTTATCGGTATTCTCGGTATGGGTGTACTCCAGCCGCAGTTCATTCCAGTGGCTGAGCGCCCAGGTGATGTAGGGAGAGTATTGGGTGGTATGGTAGGTCGAATTCTGGGCATTCTCGACCCAGTTGACCAGGAACGACACCGACCATACCCGGCTGAGCTTCAATGTTAAGTAGGAATAGAGGCCCCACGCCTCGATCGTCGTGTCGACCGGGGCGGCACTGGCGGCGGAAATGGTTCCGACATAGCGATTATCGCTGAAGAGCACCTCGTTGCCCCATGTCAGGCTCTGGAACTGGTTGTTCCGCAGGGGCGCCCATTTGAGTGAAAAATCGGCCCCGACCAGGCGCCGTTCCTTCTCTATCAACGTGGTATCCGACGACGATGCCGAGCCGCTCAGGGAGTCCGCGGGATTCAAGAGCCCCGATACGCCCATTTCGGCCTCCCAGTCGGGCGTCAGGTCGAGATAGGACGACAGACGGCCCCAGTAGTTCAGCTTGCCGAAGGTCCGGAAACCGCCGACCGTATTCGGGTTGACATCGGCGCCGAAGCGGTCGCCCGCGCCCGCCGTCAGGCTCAGGTACTGCGGAATCGGTACCAGCCAGTTGGCCTGGAGACCATCGCTCTGGGACTCCCCGCCGATGTACTGATCGAGCGCGAGCGGCCTGTCGACCATGGGCAGCTCATGGTCGTGGATGTAGGCCAGCCGGCCGAATTCGCCGAAGAACCGTCCGGCCTTGAGTTCGAGGTTTCCGGGAAGCGAGGTGGTCTGGAGCGCCGCCTCCTCGATACCCCAGGTGGCCTGCCCGGTCACCGGGTCCGCGGAGGCATTGACCACCGCATACCCTTTGGCAAAGGGATCGATCGACGAGGCGACGTTGAGTTCCACGGTTCGCACATTGAAATCGATCCCGCCGGGGCGGCCGGTGCCATTTTCACTCAGCCCCTTGGTATTGTACGAGGTGATCTCCTCGCCGACCAGGCCGATCGCCGGGTTGAACTCCCCCGGCAGAACCTTCTTCTGCGCTTCGGATACCGAGTTGACCTTGTCGCTCAGATCCTGGATCTGGGTCTGAAGCAGATCCTGGAAAGCCTTCTGCACCGAGGTCATCATCGTATCGGCAGCGAACGAGCTGTCCTTCAACTCCTGGACCTGCTGCTGCAGAAGCATGATCTGATGCCTGAGCGAATCCAGCGGCAGCACCGTCTTTTTGGCATATATTCCGGGTGCGGCCATCATGGCCAGACACCACCATACCAGTAAGAATGCCTTGAAGTTTTTCATTGTTGCCTCGTTTCTATAGGTGGTCTTTTGCCCGCGGAATGGTTTCCTTACCGGGCATGACGATTCGACGAAAACCATCAATGGATCGAAATCCAGGACAACGTTTTGCAAACAGGAAAAGTCAGGCGAAGCAGATCATGCCGAGAGTGTCGGGGGCGCACGGCCGCGATAGCAGGGGTGGTGTCTGAAGCAGGTCGCGCTGAAGGATACAACAAGCAGCTCCGTCCAGGCAGCGACGAAGACCGCGATGAAGAATATGCCGGTAACGACAAGAGGCGCCGCCTGGGCGATGCAGAGAACGCAATTGTCATGTTCCTGCCCGTCATCGTGGTGATGGAGGGGAAGGATGCCGCCCAGATAGACGCAAAAAAAGAGCGCGCACAGGGATGAAAACAGATAAACCGTCTTCTTCGCTGTTCCGCGTCGTGGAAAGTGCATAGAGCCTGTCATAGCCAGTATAAATACATTAATGCGTGGATTGCGGCAGAATTTGAAACACAATGGAACGGGCAACTTCGATAATAAAATAGTAGAGAGGTCCGGCAAACATCAAATTGAAGCTCCCCGCAGCAAGCGGCGAGGAGTGCGCCCGCTATGCCTGTTCAGGGCGTTATGCACGCCATCGCCTTACGGGATGGTCGGCACTGCCGAAACGACAGTTTAATGCCGGGGGGGCTCACCCTCCCGGCCGGAAAATGCCGGCGATGCTTCCAGAAATCGCCGGGGATGCTAAAGAACAAACTGGTAAGTAAACAAGAATTGGGCGGGAAAGGCAATGCCTTGCCTTACCAGAGGTTGGAATCTTGTGGCTTTCACGGCCTTGACGGCATTCCGGGCGAAGTCATTCCCTCCCGAGCCGACAATGACCACCTCCCGCACCTTCCCTGCCCCGTCGATGGTGACCTGCAATTTCACGGTTGCGGTGACGCCCTGCTCCTCCGCCCAGGACGGATACTCGGGTATGACCTGGTTCACTATCGCGGGCTGCCGGTTTAACTGGACCGGAGCGGCCTGCAGGGGGGGCGGCGCTTTCTGCACGATGGAATCGGCGGGCTTCATGAGGGTGTTACCCGTCGCGACGGCCATGTCCCCGGCCTTACTCGTCGCGTCTTCGGCAAGACCGAACACCGGCGGCGGAGGCGGGACATCCTTCGGCGAAGGAGGCGGAGGCGGCCGGTCCGGGTCCGGAGGCACCGGGCGGGGGGCGGGCGGTGCGGTCACGACCGGA
>CAZYYB010000116.1:0-9136 GCA_964651515.1 uncultured Fibrobacteraceae bacterium | reverse complement strand
CGAGCGTCAGGTTCTCCTCGATGGTGCGGGAGAAGAGGAACATCTCCTGCATGACGACCGCCATCCTGCTGCGCAGCTCGGCATAGGGGATTGTCTGCAGGTCGATTCCGTCGACCGTGATGTGCCCCTTTTGCCAGGGGTAAAACCGGCCGAGCAGGTTGATGATGGTCGTCTTGCCCGATCCGGTCTCTCCCACGATGGCGAGCGTGGAGCGCGGCGGCACGGAAAAAGACACTCCCTGCAGCACCCACTCGCCGGGCGTGTAGGCGGCCCAGACGTCCTCGAACACGATTTCGCCCCGCAGGCGCGGCAGGGAGGGGACGGCACTTCCGGATGGGGGTGGCCCATCGATCTCCCGCACGGCATCGGCCTTCAGCACGGTCAGGATCTTCTCCCCGGCCGCGTTGGCGCTCTGCATGACGTCGAATTTTTCAGCCAGGTCGCCGAGCGGCTCGAAGAGGCTCGCGATGTAGGCGAGGAACATGACGATGATGCCGTAGGAGAGCGACGCGTGGACGAGCGCCTGGCTGCCGAAAAAGATGACCGCCGCCACCACGGCCCAGCGGAAAAAATCGATGAGCGGGCGGAACACCGCGAAGACGGTGAGCTGTTTGACATTTGCATCGTACACGCCCCTGTTGATTGCCGCGAACTTCGCATGCTGCGAATGCTCGCGCCCGAAGATCTGGATGATCCGCATGCCGGTGATGTTTTCGTTGAGAAAGGCGTTGAGGTGCGCGACCCTGGTGCGGATGAGCCGGTAGGCGGCGCGCGACTGCGAGCGGAAGGCGATCGTGATGACGGCGAGAAAGGGGAAGGCTGCGGCGACCGCGAGCGCAAGCTTCACGTTGGTGAAAAACATCACCGCCACGATGCCGGCCATGATGAGCGTGTCCTGGAAGAGCGCGACCGCCACGGTGCTGAACATCTCGTTCAGGGTTTCGATGTCGTTGGACACCCGGTTCACCAGCCGGCCCACCGGGTTGCGGTCGAAATAGGAGAGTTCGAGCGAGAGGATATGGCGGTAGAGCTCGGCACGCAGGTCGCGCATGGCGTACTGCGAGAGCTTCATGAGTTCGATGATCTGCCCGTAGGAGGCGACGAACTGGACGAGGAAGAGGAAAATGACGAGGAGGCTGAGAAGCGCCACCTTTCGCCAGTCGGCCGCGCGCAGGACGATCATCTCGCGGGTGGTAAATTGCGCGGCGGCATTATCGGCAAAGAGATACCTCCCGCCCGCAAAATGCCGGATGACGCCCTTTTTCATCCCGGCCGAAAGTTTGGCGCCGATGGCAGGCTCCGGCGAGAGGGGCTCGACGAGCAGGTATTCGCCCCTGGACAGCACCCCCTCTCCCTTGAGGCGGGACACCGCGTTTGATGAAAAACGGCCGAACTCGCTGCGATACAGGAACATGGTGGAGTCGTCGAGTTTTGCGGCCTTTTTCAGGAGCGCGCGCAGCGGCGCGTTGTCCGCCTCGCATCGGTCGGCGAGGCGGACCGAAACCGTGAATCCTTTTTTGACAAGGTACCGGTCGACCATGATCCCGGAGATCCAGGGAACGATGAGCCGTCCGGCCGTGATGAAGGCGACGAGCACGACGGCGCGGAAGAGGTGGCGGCGATAGCGGAGCAGGTAGGAGAAGAGGAGCTTCGCGACCTCGATGTTCAGGAGGTTGACCGAGGGAGCGTCTTCCTCGAAGTGGGGGGCCGTCATGCCGCCCCCCCCTTCATGCGCTGGAGTTCGTAGAGCGTGGCGTAGAAGCCCCCCGCGGCCGCGAGTTCATCGTGGGTTCCCCGTTCCGCGATACGCCCGTTGTCGAGCACCACGATGGTGTCGCACTGCCGGATGGTCGAAATACGGTGCGCGATCATGAGCGTGGTTTTGCGCCGGATGATCGGACGGATATTCGCGAGAATTTCGGCCTCGGTGGCGGTATCGACGGCGGAAAGCGCGTCGTCGAGGATGAGGATGCGGGCCGATTCGGTAAGGATCGCGCGCGCGATGGCGAGCCGCTGCTTCTGGCCGCCCGAGAGCATGACGCCGCGTTCCCCGATCCGGGTCTCGTAGCCTTCGGTAAACTTTGCGATATCCCGGTCGACCGCGGCGAGCCGCGCCGCCTCCTCGATCACCCCGGGTTTTCGCTCCTGGTCCTCGATGCCGAAGGCGATATTGGCGGCGATGGTATCGGAAAAAAGAAAGGAGTCCTGCGGGACATAGGCGATCGATCGACGCAGCGTATCGAGCGACAGGTCGTTGATGTCGCGGCCGTCGATGAACAGGCGGCCCGTATCGAGCGGGTAGAGGTGGAAGAGCAGCGAGGCAAGCGAGGTCTTGCCCGAGCCGGGTTTCCCGATGATCCCGAGGGACGACCCTTCGGGAACGTCGAGCGCGATGTCGTTCAGGGCGGGCGCGCTCTTTTCCGCATAGCGGAAGGTGAGGTTGCGGAACTCGATGTGTCCGGCGGCGATCGTCTTCGCCGCTTCCGGTATCCCGGCGGCAACCTCGGGTCGGGTATCGAGAATTTCGAGCACCCGTTTGGTCGAGGCGATACCGCGCTGGACCAGGTTAAAGACCCATCCGGTGGCGATCATGGGCCAGACGAGCAGATTGATATAGAAGGTGAAGGAGACGAATTGACCGATGCTGAGTTTCTCGGCGAGCACGAGCCTGCCGCCGAAGAGGAGCAGGAGCGAGAAGGAGAGCGAGGCGAGAAAGGTGATGGTGGGGAAGATGAGCCCCCAGATGCGGGTGAGCGCCATGTTGTGCTCCACGTACTCGTCGCATGCGGCGCGAAACCGGGTCAGTTCGCCCGCCTCGCGTGCAAACCCCTTGATGACGCGGATGCCGGAAAACGACTCCTGCGTGTGGGTCGAGATACCGGAGAAAGACTCCTGCACGAGCGTGTAGCGCGCTTCGATGAGCCGTCCGGTCCGGATGAGCAGGATGATGATGAGCGGCAGCGGCAGCGCGGTAAAGAGCGTGAGGCGGGGGCTGATCGCGATCATGAACGCCAGCGACATGACGCTCATGAAAACCGCGTCGAAGAGGCCGATGAGCGCCATGCTCGTCGCCATGCGGATCGCGTTGAGGTCGTTGATGAAGAGCGCCATGAGGTCGCCGGTTTTGGTGCGGTTGTAAAAAGGGGCCGAAAGCCGCTCGATGTGGCCGAAGAGATCGTTGCGCATCCGTTCTTCGATCCGCCGCGAGGGCATTACGATTAAAAAACGCCAGAGGAAGCGCAGCGCCGCCATGCCGGTCGCCATGAAAAGGATAAGCAGGCTGTTTCGGAGGATGAACGCCCCGTCGTACACGGCGTTGCTCAGGCGGTCGAGGGTACGCTGAATGAGGTGCGGGATGAGCAGCTGCACAAGATCGACGCCGACCAGCACCACAAAGCCGCCGCCGAGGGAGAGCGCATGCCGCCTGAGGTGCGACGCCAGAAAGCGGATCGCGCGACGTGTCGATAGGGGAGAGTCGGCCATGAGGGAGAGAAAAATACACCATAGGTGCCGGTACGACCGCGAGCAGGGCAACCCTGCAAAGCCGCCCCGGCAGGGGGGGGAGGCACGGATCAGAAGGGGGAGTTGAAATCCTTCAGAAACGGCAGTGCGGCATCTTTTGGCGAGAGAATCGGTTCGCTTATCGGCCAGACGATCGCGACGTCCGGGTCGTTCCACCGTATGCCGCCGTCCGAGGCCGGGGCATAGAGGCGGTCGACCTTATACTGCACCTCGGTATTTTCCCTGAGCGTGCAGAAGCCGTGGGCGAATCCGGCCGGTACGAAGAGCATGCGGAAGTTGTCGTCGGAAAGTTCGAATCCCCGCCACTTGCCGAAGGTCGGCGATGCGGTGCGCAGGTCGACAACCACGTCGTAGATGGCGCCGCGCGTAGCGCGGAGCAGTTTGCTCTGGCCGTGGGGAGGGAGCTGGAAATGCATGCCCCGCAGCACCCCCTTCACTACCGAGAGCGAATGGTTGTCCTGGACGAAAGAGACGCCGATGCCGCCCTTTGCAAAGGCTTCGGACGAATAGCTTTCGACAAAAAAACCGCGCGGGTCACGATGTACGTCGGGTTCGATGAGGATGACGCCCGACAGGTCGGCGGGAATGAAGTTCACAGGTTCTGCTCCGGAAGATCGGGGTCGTCGGCGATGTCGCGAAGATAGGCGCCGTATTCGTTTTTTTCCATGGGCCGGGCGAGGGCCCGGAGTTCGTCGTGCCCGATATACCCCTGCCGGAAGGCGATCTCCTCGGGACAGGCGACCTTGAACCCCTGCCGTGCCTGGATCGTGGCGACGAACTGGGCGGCCTGGAGCATGGACTCGTGGGTTCCGGTATCGAGCCAGGCGACGCCGCGCCCCAGGGTGACCACCCGTAGTTCGCCTTTTTCGAGATAAAGGCGGTTGAGGTCGGTGATTTCCAGTTCGCCGCGCGGCGAAGGGCGAAGACCGGCGGCGCGATCGCAGACGGTATTATCGTAAAAATAGAGGCCGGTTACCGCGAAGTTGGAGCGGGGCTCGGGCGGTTTCTCCTCGATGCTTATGGCGGTACCGTCATCGGAAAATTCAACGACCCCGTAGCGTTCCGGGTCGGTGACGCGGTAGGCGAAGACCGTCGCCCCGCTGGGGCGGTCGATGGCGCAGCGCAGCCGGGCAACGAATCCATGGCCCCAGAAGATGTTGTCGCCGAGCACGAGCGCCACCCGGTCGTTGCCGATGAACTCCCTGCCGATGATAAACGCCTGGGCCAGACCTTCGGGCCTGGCCTGCTCGGCGTAAACGAGGCGAAGCCCCCACTGGCCGCCGTCGCCGAGAAGCCGCTTAAAATTCGGCGCATCCTCCGGGGTGGTGATGACGAGGATCTCCCTGATGCCGGCGAGCATGAGTATAGACAAGGGATAGTAGATCATCGGCTTGTCGTAGACCGGCATGAGCTGCTTCGAAACACCGCGGGTGAGCGGAAAGAGCCGGCTTCCCGAACCACCGGCAAGAATGATACCCTTCATCGATCGGTCCCTTCCAAATCAAGATACTGGCGCTCAAACGGAAAGAAATATACTTTTCAGCGTATGACAACAGACCAGACTGCCGCAAGCTCCCCGCTCGGAGCGGCGCTTTCGGGCTTTTTCGACTGCATCGAGAAGGAGAAGGGGCTTTCGCCGCACACGGTAGCGGCCTACCGCCGGGACCTCGCCGAGTTTGCCGCCTTCGCGGCGGCGAAAAATATCGAGCCGCGCCTCGAAACCACGCTTGAGAAAAGGACACTGCGCAGCTTCACTTTTTCACTCTCGCTCAAAAAGCTTAAGCCCCGTTCCATTGCCCGCAAGATCGCGGCACTCAAATCCTTCTCACGATTCTGCGCCCGGCAGGGGCTGCTGCCGAATAACCCGGCAAAGCTGGTCACCGCGCCGAAGCTCGATAAAAAGCTCCCGGTTTTTCTTACCGAACGTCAGGCCGAGGGGCTTGCGACTGCAGCCGCCGCCGACGACTCCGAAAAAGGGCGCCGGGACCGCGCAATGATCGAATTTTTCTACGGGAGCGGTATCCGGCTCGCAGAGCTCTGCTCGCTCACCATCGGCGCGGTCAGCGGGAGCGGCGGCACGGTGCGCGTCGTGGGCAAGGGGAGGAAGGAGCGTATCGTCCCGCTCACCGGCACGGCAGTCGAGGCCATGGAGCGCTACCTTCAGCTCCGCAAGACCGGGAAAACCCCGGAGGCGCCGCTTTTTGCCAATGCAAGGGGTGCGGGGATATCGGCCCGTCAGGTCGAGCGGATCGTGGCCCGGGAGCTGTCGGCGGTTACCCAGCAGCGAAAACGCAGCCCGCATGTGCTCCGGCACTCCTTCGCCACCCACCTCATGGACGCGGGCGCCGACATACGGGCGGTCAAGGAGCTCCTGGGTCACTCGTCGCTCGCCACCACGCAGATCTATACCCATATTTCGCGCGAACATCTGCTCAAGGCCTACCGGCAGGCGCATCCGCGGGCGGAGAGAGAAAAGTAACTCAGTGACAAAACGACAGAGTGACAAAGTAAAGAATGAAGAGGAGAAGAGAGGCTGAATCCTGAAGCCTGCAATCTTATGCCTGATTTTATTCAACGAGTCGTCGACTACCTCTTTCCCGCCCTGTGCATCGTATGCGACAAGCCCCGGCCGCGGGGTGAACGGTGGCTCTGTCGCGAATGTGAAGACGCCCTGATCGAAAACAACCGCTCCCGGGATCCCTGTCCCCGGTGCGCGGTAAACCGTGCACTGGGTCCCTGCGAGTGCGGGGAAAACTTCGCATTCCCGTTCGATCGCGCCTACTCGTTTTTCGATTTCGACGACCGGGTCCGCTCCGTGATTCACCAGGTAAAATACGGCGGGAAGAAACATCTCGCCTTCGACCTCGCCCTCCGGTTCGCCCGCCTTGCCGCGCCCGGTTTTTTTGACGGCGTCGACGGCATCGTCGCGGTACCGCTCCATCCCTCCCGCCGCCGGAAGCGCGGGTATAACCAGGCCGATTATCTGGCTCAGGGAGTCGCGGAGGCCTGTGCGCTGCCGCTCGTTTCGGGCGCTATTCTGAGGATCCGCAAGACCGCAACGCAGACCACCCTGAACCGCAGGGCGCGCCGCAAGAACATGGTTGGAGCCTTTACCGTGCCCGAAGACGCCCCGGCCGCAATCAGGGGGGCGACGATTCTCCTGGTCGACGACGTGATGACGACCGGCGCGACAACCGGCGCAGCCGCCGGCGCGCTGCGCCATGCCGGCGCCGCATCGGTGCGGGTGCTTTCGCTTGCGCGGGACTGAGGCAGGCTCGGCAAATTGCTCCCCGGCTTCCGTTCAAAGTATTTTACGTCCTCCCGCGGAGGATTAGGATAATGGTAATCCGACGGTCTTGAAAACCGTTGCCGGAAACGGCTTGGGGGTTCGAGTCCCTCATCCTCCGCCACTCCTAATAGGCTCTTTTGCGATTCCATGCAATAGGGCCTATTTTTTTGCCTAACCTGCTGAATTTTCGATAAGTTACAATTACCCAATATTCCCCGATATTTCCCAACCTTTCCCGTTGTTTCTCGATTGTTTTGGTCCATATTTGGTCTACACAACACATTTTGTAAAGTAGCGGAGACGCTGGAAAGGATTTGGGATTATGGCAACAAAATTCAAGAGTGATGGGCGCTGGTATGTGAAGTATAAAGACATCGACGGTGTATGGAAAAAGATCGCTTGCGGGCATAATGCCAATGCATCAGATGCAGAGGCCATTCGAAAAACTTATGATGCCCAAGAATTGAACCGCAGGCATAATGCCCCGATCAGATTAGTTGAGATGAGTGTCATCGATGCGATGAAGAAGTACCGAGATGTGGTGCTTTCGAGCGAAGAAAAAACATTCAGCTCTATCAAGCGAGAAAAAGCCGAGTTGAATAATTTCATAGAATACTTCGAAACCCAGAACATCACCTCATTTGAATCTGTGACCAATGATGCAATTATCGGTTACATGAATTCCCGCCGGCAGGCGGGCTTTTCCACAAAAACTCGGCGCGAAGAACGAAGAATGCTTCGAAGGTTTTTCAACTGGGCGGTGAAAAACAATTTCTGCTCAATGAATCCAGCGATGGAATTACCGCTGCCGAAACTTGAAACAAAAAAGCCGCGATACTTCTCAGAAGAGGAGCTATCGACAATTTTCGAAGAAGCGATCGAGCCATACCGGACAATTTTCAAGTTTCTCTACCTCACCGGACTTCGGACTGGCGAGCTAAGAAACCTGGAATGGTCTGATCTCAACGAAAGGCAGAGATACATTACCATCCGAGTCACAGACGGAAACAAGACCAAGCGTGAGGAAATCGTTCAACTGAACTCTGATGCTTTAGAGATAATCCAGGCTCGGAAAAAAGCTGGCGAGCATGATACCTACATTTTCCTCAATGCTGAAGGGAATCAGCTCGATAACGATAATATCTATCGGAATCTGAAGCGACTTTTAAAGCGATTACGCATTTTTAGGGCGAGTCCTCACACATTTCGGCATACCTGCGCTAGCCATCTTGTTATTCGGGGTGTATCCATTTATGCCGTGAAAGATATCCTTCGGCATAGATCGGTAAAGGAGACAGAGATTTACGCACATCTTTCAGTCTCTGCCGCGAGGAATGCGGTAGAGATGCTTTCGGTGAATAGCGTGGAAACGCAAAAAAAAGAGCCATTAACGAAGGGTGCTCGATATTTTGCGACATTTGACGGGGCAGTGTAAAATGGAGGAAGAAGCCATCGTCGGAGAAAAGATCGGATCCTGTTGAGACAGCAATTCATCGTTGGGCGAGTTATCTCGCCCATTAAAGCATATTTTGTATCTTATTTTGAAAAAACCACACCTGCCTGCATTTAGTGGTAACCCCCACCATGGAAAATTCATCAGCTTGCGCTAATTTTAGTGAACTTAACGATGCTGATCTAATTAGGAGAATCGTTGATGGCAATCATGCCATAGGAGCCCAATCTGGGCGCCCTACTGCCAAAGGGGTGAGATACTAGCCGGGGCATTGGGCGAAGAGATTAGGGAGAGTGGTGATAAACTGAAGTTAAAATGCAGGAGGTAGAGAATGGCACAAGAAGTTCCAGGCAAGGGAAAGCCCAGTAAGAATCCAGGTGGTGCACCTTCAAAATATGGCTCTATTAATCTCAGGCAGCTTGAGACCCTTTCAAGAGACGGCAAAACCGATAAGGAGATTGCCGATTTTTTTGAAATCAGTGAAGCCACGCTTAACAACTACAAGAAACAACACCCTGAGTTTTTAGAGCCCCTAAAAAGGGGAAAGGCTATCGCTGATGAGTCGAACGTTCCCTCTTCGAACGAGCAACAGGGTACGCTCACCCGGAAGAGGTGATTTTCAACAATCGCGGGGTAGTTACCAAGGTGAAAACTACCAAACATTATCCTCCTGATCCCACGTCGATAATCTTTTGGCTCAAAAACAGAAGGCCGCAAATTTGGCGCGATAAGCATGAAATTAAAGCCAACCTTTTAAGTCTGCGACCACTCATGCTGCCGGATAACGGGAAGAACAGGCAGCCACCGAAGGAATGGGTGTAGGGGCCGGAGTTTTCCGGACACTTATTAAGCGGCCCATTTTCCCTTTAGCC
>CAZYYB010000115.1:0-9180 GCA_964651515.1 uncultured Fibrobacteraceae bacterium | reverse complement strand
AGACCGATGTTTAAATCCTCCCGCATCAGGCGCTCGATCGAGGGAATCACCCCGGCCGTGGAAACCGTGATCCGCCGCCCGCCGATGTTGAAGCACTCCTCATGCATGATGATTGCCAGGCTTGCGCGGAAGGCTTCGAAGTTCGAGAGCGCTTCGCCCATGCCCATGAAGACGATATTGGTAACGGGCCGCTCCCCCGCCGCCGCACAGTAGTCGTCGATGCCGATGAGCTGGCCGATGATCTCTTCCTGGGTCAGATTGCGGACAAGACCCAATTTTCCGGTTTCACAGAAGGTGCAGCCGAGGGCGCAGCCGAGCTGGCTTGAGAGGCAGGCGGTGCGACGGTCGCCGTCGAGAAGGAGGACGCTCTCTATTATATAGGAGCCATCGCGCAGCCCGAAGCCGAATTTGACCGCATCGCCGCGCGGCGAGGGGTGGACGACGGCGACCTCAAGCTTATCGATCGCGAAGAGCCGGGCCAGCTTCTCCCGCGTCACCCCGGAGATATTTTTCATCCCCTCGAAGTTGTCGACCCGCTTCTGGTAGACCCATTTGATCACCTGCTTCGCCCGGAAGGCGGGCTCGCCGGCCGTTACGATAAGGTGTGCAGCCTGTTCGAGCGGGAGGTTTTTAAAGCGGACGGGGGATGGGTAATTATCCGGCATAGTTGGTTTTGGTTTCGGTCGGTTCAAATTTTAAAAATACATGATTATGGGTGATCGTCTTTGCAGTATGGTCTTTTCCATGTTTTTGCTACCGAAAAAGAGGGTGTTGCGGGAGGGGTGGACCCCAGGACGCGCGTTTCGCGCGGCCGGGGGACAGGGGGCACCACGCCCGGCGCGGTGCCCCCACATGAGAATCGGCTATTTATTGGGGTATATCCGTATGTTTCACCGGCAGCCGTATCGTAAATCTCGCCCCACCCTTCTCGCGGTTGGACGCCTCGATGGTGCCGCCCTGGATTTCGACGAATGCCCGGGTGATCGACAGGCCCAGACCCGTGCCGCCGGGCTTGGACCCCGGAATGCGGTAGAATTTCTCGAAGAGCCTGCCGACCGAATCGGCCGGGATTCCGGGCCCCGTGTCCGAGACGGTGATGATCAGGGCGGCCGGTTCATAGGCCGCGGCGAGGGTGATCCCGGTTTTCGGCGGCGTGTACTGCGCCGCATTGACAAGAAGGTTCGACAGCGCCTGCTGCAGGAGGACCGGATCGGCCTCGACCAGCGGCATATTCTCCGCCACCTCGACGCGCACCGCGTGAAATTCGAGTTCGTCGGCGAGGTCGCGCAGCAGGTTATTGAAAATGTCCCGGACATCCACCCACTCCCGGCGGAGCGTCACCGCGCCCGACTCGATGCGCGTCATGTTCAGCAGATTCTCCACCACCCGGTTGAGGCGGCCCGACGCGGTCCGTATGTCGTCGATGAGCAGGTCGAGCGCCGCGCCGTTGGCGCGCGTGCCGGGATCGGAAAGCGCGTTCGAGGCCGAGATGATGGCGGTGATCGGCGTCCGCAGTTCGTGGGAGACCGAGCGCAGGAACGTTTTGCTGAGCCTCTCGGCGCGTAGGAACATCCTCTCGAGCGCGATCGATATCTGCTGCAGCGACATCCGGAAATGGCCCTCCTTGTCGAAGGGCAGTTGTCCCGACTTCCCCGATACGATGCCCACGACCCCGTAGCAGTGCTCCTTGGACATGAGCGGATAGTAGGTCGCCCGGGCAAACGGCAGGGTGCCGGTCCCCTTGCCCGCCGGGCTCCGGTTTTTATGCACCCATTCGGCAACGCTCCACTCCTTTTCGTTCTCCTCCTTGAACGAGCTTTCGGGATGCGGACTGCGGTCGATCTGCGGCCCGCTCTCCCCTCCCGGCTCGGCCAGGTACAGCGCGACCTGGGCGTCGAAATCGCGGCTGAGGTGCGACACCGCGATTCGGGCGATGTCGTCGGGCGATTCGGTTGCCGAAAGGTCCCGCACCAGGAAATAGAGCGACTCGGTCTGGCGCTCCCGTATCCGGACCGTATCCCGCTGGCGCCTGATCCGCAGGGTCAAGACCGTGGTGACCAGCGCGATGATGAAATACAGCGAGACCAGGAGGATATCCGCGGAGCGGGATATGGCGAAGGTGTACCGGGGCGGGATAAACAGGAAATCCCAGAGAACGGCGCTCAGGCCCGCCGCGGAGAAGAGCGGTCCCGGCCCGACATAGGGCGAGAGCAGGGCGATGATAAACAGGAAGAACATGCCGACCGAGCGGTAGTCCATGACGCCGGAGAAGGCGAGGCAGGCGATGGCCGCCAGCCCGATCGTGCCGAGTGAAACCGCATACTGCCGGAAGGTCGAGGTCATGGACAGGGGGATGAACCGCCGCCGCCGACCCGCCTGCGGCGCGGCGAGGTCCCCCTGCACCACGTAGATATCGATGTCCCCGCTCCGGCGAATGAGGTTATTGACAAGGGACCCGCCCTGGAGCAGGTCGGCGAGCGGATTGGTCTGCGATTTCCCGATGATGATCTGGGTGACGTTGTTGTGCCGCGCCGTGCGCAGCAGCGCCCGCACGATATCGTCGTCGGCCGTGGTGACGACGTTCGCGCCGAGCTCCTGCGCCAGGGTAATGTTTTTCCGCAGCATCTTTTCCGCTTCGGCGGAGAGGGACCGGGCGGTCTGGATGTACACCGCGACCCAGGGCGCCTGCATGGTGTCGGCAATCCGTTTTGTCCAACGGATGAGCTGCTCCGAATACGGACTCGGGCCGACGGCCACCATGAGCCGCTCCAGGGTTTTCCACGGCCCCTGGATCCGGTTCTCCTCCATGAAATCCTTGAGCTGCAGGTCGACCCGCTGCGCCGTGACGCGCAGCGCGATCTCCCGGAGCGCGGTAAGGTTCCCCTTCCGGAAAAAATTGGCCACTGCGGCCGCGGACCGCTGCGGCGCATAGACCTTCCCCTCCGAAAAACGCCGGAGCAGGTCCTCGGGAGAGATATCGACGATCTCGATCTCGTCGGCCGCGTCGAGGATGCTGTCCGGGACGGTTTCCCGCACGGTAACGCCCGAGATCTGGTGCACGGTGTCGACAAGGCTTTCCACATGCTGGACATTGACGGTAGAGTAAACGTTGATGCCGTGGTCGATCAGTTCGAGGACATCCTGGTACCGTTTCGCATGGCGCATGCCCACCGCATTGGTATGGGCAAGCTCGTCGACCAGCACGTACGCGGGTCGGCGCTTCAGGATGGCGTCGAGGTCGAGGTCGAGGAGCGTGACGTCGCGGTAGGTGAGCTCGGTCCGGGGAATGAGCGGGAGTCCTTCGAGCAGCGCCTCGGTCTCCTTGCGGCCGTGCGTTTCGACGATGCCGACGACGACATCCTCCCCGCGCGCCTTCAGGGCCTGCGCCGCCTGGAGCATCGCGAAGGTCTTGCCCACCCCCGCGCACATGCCGAAGAATATTTTCAGGCGCCCCCTGCCCTCGCGCTGTTTTTCACGCGCGAGAGAGGCGAGGAAGCTTTCCGGTTCGGGTCGGCTGTCGTCGTTCATCGGGGGAGTCCGGTCAGTGAATCGAGCGCGAGGTTGAGGAGCAGGACATTCACCCGCGTTCCGGATAAAATAGAAGATTTCGGCTCGCGGGCCAAACCGGCGATGAGCAGCGCCACCCCGCCGGCCTGCGCCGGACTCAGGTGCCGGGCATCGCAGACCCGCGGCATTTGAAGCTCGGCCGATTCTTCGCCGATGTCCGGATCGAGGCCGCTTCCGGATGAAAAAAGCATGTCCGGCGGCACCTCGGCAGCGCCGTCGAGGAGATTGGCGCGACGGAAGGCGCTTCTCCGCGAGGCTACCGAATCGGCGAGGGCGGGCGAGGAGGGGCCCAGGTTGCTGCCGCCCGAGCGCATGCCGTCGTAGTCGCCCGCCGACGGACGCGGCCGGAAGTACCCGCTACCTGTAAATTGGCGTCCGATGAGGCGCGAGCCCGCCACCCGGCCGTCGCGATAAATGAGGCTGCCTCCGGCCTGCCGCGGGAAAAACACCCGTCCGAGAGCGGCAAGCCCGAGCGGGTAGACGATGCCGGTCAGCACGGTGAGCGCGACGAGCAGGAGGGCGGCATTTTTGATCGGTTTCATGGAGGCTCCTTAAACGAGGCCGAGCGCCGCTATCAGCAGGTCGATGAGCTTTATGCCGATGAAGGGAACCACCAGCCCGCCGATGCCGTACACCAGGAGATTCCGGAACAGGATCTCGCTCGCCCGCGCCGGACGGAACGCCGCTCCCCGCAGCGCGAGCGGAATGAGGGCGGCGATGACCAGCGCGTTGAAGATGACCGCGCTCAGGATGGCGCTCCGCGGGGAGCTCAATTTCATTATGTTAAGAGCCGCGAGCGGTCCGGGACGGGTCGCGGTCGCATAGAGCCCGCCGAACATGGCCGGAATGATGGCGAAATACTTCGAAACGTCATTTGCAATGGAAAAGGTGGTCAGCGCGCCCCGCGTCATGAGGAGTTGCTTCCCGGTCTCGACGATCTCGATGAGCTTGGTCGGATTGCTGTCGAGGTCGATCATGTTCCCCGCCTCGCGCGCGGCCTGGGTGCCGGAATTCATGGCTACGCCGACATCGGCCTGCGCGAGCGCGGGCGCGTCGTTGGTCCCGTCGCCGATCATGGCGACCATGCGGCCCTGCCGCTGCTCCTGCCGGATCCGTGCCAGCTTGTCTTCCGGCGAGGCGTCGGCCAGGAAGTCGTCGACCCCGGCCTCGGCCGCGATCGCCGCGGCGGTGAGCGCGTTGTCGCCGGTGATCATGATGGTCTGGATGCCCATCTTCCGCATGTGTTCGAACTGCTCCCTGATGCCGCCCTTGATGACGTCGGTCAGGTGGATGACCCCCAGGACCCTGCCGTTTTCCGCAACGACAAGCGGTGTGCCGCCCGTGCGCGCGATCCCTTCGACCATCGCGCTCACTTCCTTAGGGAACTCGCCGCCCGCGTCCTCGACATGGTTGCGGATCGCCTCGCAGGCCCCCTTGCGGATTGCCCGGTCTCCGGTACTGCCCCTGATGTCGACCCCGCTCATCTTCGTTCGGGCGGAGAAGGGGATAAAATGCGCATGCCCCTCCGCCACGTCACGGCCGCGCATGCCGAACCGCTGCTTGGCAAGGACGACGATCGAACGGCCCTCCGGCGTCTCGTCCGCGAGCGAAGCGAGCTGGGCGGCATCGGCCACCTCTTCGACCGAGTAACCGGGGGACGGAATAAACCGTGTCGCGGTCCGGTTGCCGATGGTGATGGTGCCGGTCTTGTCGAGCAGGAGCACATCGACGTCGCCGGCCGCCTCGATCGCCCTTCCGCTCATCGCGACCACCTTGCGTTTCAGCATCCGGTCCATGCCCGAAATGCCGATGGCGCTGAGAAGGCCGCCGATGGTGGTCGGGATGAGGCAGACCAGGAGCGCCGCCAGCACCGGCAGCGACAGCAGGATCGCCCCCCGCTGCCCGGTGGTCCGCTCAAGGTACAGCCCGAGCGCGGGCAGCGTTGCGACCACGAGCAGGAAGATCAGGGTGAGGCTCGACAGGAGGATCGTCAGGGCGATCTCGTTGGGCGTTTTTCGGCGGGCCGCTCCCTCGACCAGGCCGATGATCCTGTTGACAAAGGAGTCCCCGCGGTCGCGCGTTATCCGGACGATGACCGCATCGCTCAGGATGCGCGTTCCCCCGGTGACCGCGTTCCGGTCGCCGCCGCACTCGCGGATGACCGGCGCCGACTCGCCGGTCACCGTCGATTCGTCGACCGTGGCGATGCCTTCCACCACCTCGCCGTCGCCCGGTATCGTATCCCCGGTGACGCAGAGGACGTAGTCCTCCTTCGCGATCTCCTCGGCATGCACCTTCTCGGTAAGCTCGGCACTGCCGAGGGTGGTGACCGCACTCCCGATCATCCCGTATTTGTAGCGAAGAATTTTTTTCGCCATGAGGCCGGAAACCGAATTCCGCAGCGAGGTCGCCTGGGCTTTACTCCTGGTTTTCGCCGCGGCTTCGGCGAAGTTGGCGAAGAAAAGCGTAATCCAGAGCCAGAGCGTGATCTGGAGGGTAAATGCCGCATTATGATGCGCGACGATCTCGCGTGCCAGGGACCAGGTCGAAAGCAGCGCGCCGACGGCGACGATGAACATCACCGGATTGCGGAACTGCGCGGCGGGATTCATGTTTTTCAGCGCCTCGACGAGCGCCGCCCGGGAGATGACCGGGGAGTTCAGGGATGCCGTCCCTTTGTTGCCCATCGTCACGCCCCCCTCCCGGAAAGGGTGAGGAGGTGCTGGAGAAGGGGGCCAAGCGAGAGCGCCGGGAAGAAACTCAGTGCGCCGACGATGATGATGGTGCCGATGAGGAGCACCAGAAAAAGTCCCCCGTGGGTCGGGAAGGTGCCCGAGGAGACCGGACGAATCTTCTTGCCGGCCAGGTGTCCGGCGATGCCGAGCACCGAGAGCAGGGTGACGAACCGCCCGATGAGCATCGCCAAGGGCATGGTTAAGCTATAGAACGGCGCCGCCGCGTTCATCCCGCCGAAGGCGCTGCCGTTGTTGTTCGCGACGGAGGCGAAATTGTACAGGATCTCGTTCAGGCCGCCGACCCCGGAGGCGCCGAGCGGACCGGTCCCGGCCCTGGTGCTGCACGCGATCGCGGCAAGGACCAGCATGACTACCGGCGAGGCGAGCACGCCGATCACGCACATCTTGACCTCGAACGACTCGATCGCCTTGCCGATGTACTCCGGCGACCTGCCGACCATGAGCCCGGCGATGAAAAACGTGAGGATCGCATAGAGCACCATGCTGTAGAGCCCGGACCCCACCCCGCCGAAAATCACCTCGCCCATCATGATGTTGAACATGGCCACGCAGCCGGTAAGCGGCGCCAAACTCTCGTGCCGGCAGTTGACCGCGCCGCACGAGGCTGCGGTGGTGACGGCCGCATACAGGGCCGATCCGCTCGTCCCGAAGCGCAGCTCCTTGCCTTCGAGCGAACCCTGCGTGTGCAGGACCGGGTTCCAGGCGTTTTCGGCGTGCAGCGCGACGAAGAGCCCCGCGCAGAAGATGAGCAGCATGGCGATGAAGAGCACCTTGCCGTGATCGGGCGAACCGATCAGCCGGCCGAAGGCGAAGGCGAGCGCGCCCGGCAGCAGGAATATCGCAAAAATTTCGAGGAGGTTCGAGAGCGGCGTCGGATTTTCGAACGGGTGGGCGCCGTTGGCGTTAAAGAACCCGCCCCCGCTCGTGCCGAGCTGCTTGATCGCCTCCTGCGACGCGACCGGCCCGACCGGGATGACCTGCTCCCGGCCGTCGAGCGCCGCCGCCCTGACCGGGGGAGCGAGGGTCTGCACGCTCCCCTGCCCGATGAGCGCCACGGCGAGGATAACGGACAAGGGGAGCAATATGTAAAGGACTGATTTGACGAGATCGGACCAGAAATTGCCGATCGAAACGCTGTTTTTTCCCGCGATACCGCGCGCGAGGGCGACCACGACGGCAATCGCGGCACCGGCGCTCACAAAATTCTGAACCGCCAGGCCGGCCATCTGCGTCAGGTACGACATGGTCGTTTCACCGGCATACGCCTGCCAGTCGGTATTGGTCGCAAAGCTGACGGCGGTGTTGAGCGCCGTCGAAAACGGCACCGCCCCGAGGTGCGCCGGATTGAGCGGCAGGCGGTTCTGGACAAGCTGCATGGCGAGGAGGGCGACGGCGCCCGCACCGCTGAAGAGCAGGAGCGACCCCGCATAGGACCTCCAGGTCATCGGCTCGAACGGGTCGATGCCGCACCCCCGGTAGATCGCCCGCTCAAGGGAAGCGATCCCCCACAGCCGCAGCGGCCGTTGCCCGTCGAACACCCGTGCGATGTACCTTCCCAGGAGCGGGCAGCAAACCGGGAGGGAGCCGAGAAAGAGCGCGACGAGAGTATAATCCTGGATGCCCATGATCCGCTGTCGTCCTCAGAATTTTTCGGGGAAAAGGATTGCCGCGGCAAGATAGACGATGAGCACGGCGGCAATGATGCCGCCGACGAGGAAATCCGTGGTCATGGAAAGCTCCCGTACCGGCGAAGGTGGCCCTGTTCCTATGATAAATTAGGCGGAACGACGTTAAGAAATTATTAAAAGATGCGGAGAAGTGTTAAGAAAGGATAAAGGCAGGGTAACTACTTTAGGTAGGGCACGATCGAGGTTAACCCGGTTTCCAGTTCCAGGGCAGCAGGTCATCGATGTCGCGGTTCATCCGTGTAGGGAGTTCGGCGAGGACGTGTGCCAGGTACTGGAACGAATGGAAAGTGTCCAAGAAAACTCCAGTGCGGCCCATGCCGTAAAAGGACTATCCCGAACAGAAACTAAATAAAAACCGCCGGCGTCGTTTTCAGGAGATCGGCAAGTTTTTTTGCCACCTCCTTGCTGATTGCCCGCTGTCCGGTTTCATAGTCGGATATCCGGCTTGCCGGAGCGCCCACCAGCTGCCCAAGCTTTGCCTGCGAATACCCCGCAATTTCGCGATAGGTCTTCAAGTACCGCGCCGGGGTCATCTCACGGGACATCCGACGATACCACTCGGTTTCGGCGATAGGGATCAATTCGTCATCGTCCGTGTTATCCAGGTAGGCGGCGTATCGGTTCCTGGCCTCGGCGATAATCTTCCTGGGCGTGGTCCGCTTGAAAGAGAGAAGGTATGCCCTGGCCTTGCTGGACCGTTCAGTAGGGGACGTTTTCACGGCTGCCGACATAATACACCTCAATGGTTATAGTTCCTTTATCATGCCGCCAGCAGGCGACATAATGATAGGTTAGATGGCAATGATATTCGTTATCCGAGAGTTTGCTGTAATTGGGGAAAATGCTCCCTCCTGCTGCGCCTTCGCTTTCAAGCCGCCCGACCAGAATGAAAAACCGGTCCAGGATGTTCTCGGGCAGTTTCAAAAGGGTTTTCGCAATTTTGCGCTTTATCGATACCGTGTACTTCATGATGTAATATACACCGTTTCGGGGTATAGTTCAAGGGGATTTAATAAAAAGGGAATCTTTGCCTTATCCGATTGTCGGCATATTCACCAGAAACAAATCCGGATGAACTTGTCTGGAATACTGTAAAGCCTAAAGTCGGTCGTTCTGTAAGCCCCCTGCCAACGGTGTATTGCCAGCCTGCCATGCAGAAATAATTTTAT
>CAZYYB010000114.1:0-9328 GCA_964651515.1 uncultured Fibrobacteraceae bacterium | reverse complement strand
CGATATCGCCACTTTTACCCCCATTTAATGATCAAAAACGTGCATTTCGTGCATGGTTTTGAAAACAAAATAAGGCCATTATTTATATTTTCATCCTCGCCGTTTTTTACCGGTCCGGCGAGCCGTGCAATCGGATTTAATGCCTCACAGGAGCCATAAATGCTTGATATTCAACGAATCCGGGACTTCCCCGACGAGGTGCGTCGGGCGACCGTCAACAAACGGAGCCCCATCGACATCGCCGCGATCCTTACGATCGACACCGAGCGGCGTGAAACGATCCAGGAGGTCGAGCGGCTGAAAAACCTGCGCAACTCCCGGTCGCAGGAGATCGCGATACTCAAAAAAAACAAGCAGGACGCCGCCCCGCTCCTGGCCGAGATGGGGGAGGTTTCCAATACCATCAAGGAACTCGATAAAAAGCAGGCCGCGCTCGATGAGAAGCTCCGCGCCGAGCTCATCAAGATCCCGAACGTCCCGCATGCGAGCGTGCATCACGGCGAGAGCGAGAAGGACAACCTGGAGATCGCGAGCTGGGGCGCTCCCCGCACGTTCGATTTCGAGCCGAAGGACCACTTGCGAATCGGCACCGATCTCGACATCGTCGATTTTCCCCGCGGGGCCAAGGTGGCGGGCACCGGGTTCCCGGTTTACAAGGGAGCCGGGGCGCTCCTCGAACGCGCGCTCCTCAATTTCATGCTCGACACGCATACGGAAAAAAACGGCTACCGCGAGATTTTCCCGCCGTTCCTCGTGAACGGCGAGAGCGCCTTCGGCACCGGGCAGTTGCCTAAAAGCAAGGATCAGATGTACTATGTCAACGAGGACGGCCTCTACTGCGTCCCGACCGCCGAGGTGCCGGTGACCAACCTGCACCGCGACGAGATTCTCGACGCGGCCTCCCTGCCGGTGAAATACTGCGCCTACACCGCCTGTTTCAGGCGGGAGGCCGGCTCCTACGGCAAGGATACCAAGGGGTTCCTGCGGGTGCACCAGTTCAACAAGGTCGAACTGGTGAAGTTTGCCTTTCCGGAGAACTCCTACGACGAGCTCGAACGGCTGCGCGCCGATGCCGAGGGCATCCTGCGGGCGCTCGGGCTCCACTACCGGGTGCTTGCTCTCTGCGACGCCGACCTCTCCTTCGCGGCGGCAAAATGCTACGACCTCGAAGCCTGGGCCCCGGCCGAGAAGAAATTCCTCGAGGTATCCTCGTGCAGCAATTTTGAGGATTTCCAGGCCCGTCGCATGAATATCCGCTACCGGCCGGCCGCCGGCGAGCGACCGCGTTTCCTGCATACCCTGAACGGCAGCGGCCTGGCCACGGCGCGGATCTTCGCGGCGATCGTCGAAACCTACCAGACGGCAACGGGTACCGTGCTCGTGCCCGAGGTGTTGCAGGGGTACATGCATGGGATGAAGGAGATCGTGCCCGGTTAAGCTTTGCCATGAAAACAACGACCACTACCGTCGAGGCCACGCGCGCCCTCGGCGCCTCTTTTGCGGCACGGGCACGGCCGGGCGACTGCCTGGTGCTCGAGGGAGACCTCGGGGCCGGGAAGACCGAATTCGTTCGCGGTTTCGTGGCGGCGCTTTCGGGAAGCGCTGCGGTCCACAGCCCAAGCTTTTCACTGCTGAATATCTACCAGACCCCGTGCCTGACCGTTTACCATTTCGACTTCTACCGGCTCGCCCACTCCGGGGAACTCGTCGAAATCGGGTTCGACGACTATGTTTCTTCCGACGGGGTATGCCTCATCGAGTGGGGGACGCTCTTTCCCGACGTGTTGCCGCCCCATGCGGTCGTCATCCGGTTTCGCGATCGGGGGGACGGTGTCCGGGAGGTGGAAACCGACGCGGGAGCACTGCCGTTACCGGACGAATGCTGAAGCACGCCGTTAAGGAGTTACGCCGCCCGCACGCCGCTGCGCGGGTCGGTGATCATGAGAAGGAAATCGTCGACTTCATGCAGTTGTAGAGCCACTGATTTACGGTAATCGTCCTCATCGAGTGAAAAAATCTCCGCGCCGCACTCGGTGGGAGCCGAATACTGGTTCCACTGTCCATACCGGTGGCGCTTCAAAAGAGTGTCGGTAAGTTCGATGATCTTTTCGATGATGACCCAGACGCCGTACCGGCCGACGCCCTGCTCGAAAATTGACAGGATGTTCGACGGCAGGTTCCATCGCGAGAACAGCAGAAACGAGATATAGCGATGGTTGAAACCGCAGGTTTTATCGCAGGCAACCTCGAAGGGCAGCTTCGTTTCCAGGGAGAGGGCATAGATCTCCCTGAATATGTCCGGCAGGTACTGCTTGAGGACGAGGACCCCGAAATCGCGGAGAAGCGCGCAGAGGTACACTTCATCCTTTTCCGCGAGACCCTGCCTGACGGCGATGTCTGCGGCGATCGATGCGCCGGCGATGCTGCTCTTCAAAAGATCGTTTTCAAATGCCCGCATTTCCGGGTTTTTATCCCGGCAGAGGTCGATCATTTCGAAGGCGATCGCCACCTTCTTGACAATATTCAGGCCGAGGTGCACGATCGCGCCGGGCAGGGAGCCGATGGGCACGCCGCGCGAAAAATAGGCGCTGTTGGCAAGCTTCATCACCATCGCGGCCATGGACTGTTCCCGTGCGATGACCGCGGCGATGTCCGTGATATCCGATTTGTCGCTGTCGAACATCGGCATAAGGCGGATGATGAACTCCGGAGACGCACCGACGTAGTCGATATTTTCTATCGTATCGATGATCCGTGCGGCGACGGCGGCGGTGTGGGAGGTTATAGGCATGACACGTAGTTCCTCGATGGTATTCGTGCGGACGGGAGCCCGTTCTCATGAAATCGTTCCGATCCCGCCCCGCACCCCGGGAAGACCCGGCGCCGTACTTCTCAGCGTGTATCAATTATAGCGTTAAAACACGTATTTTTCAAGAAGGGCGGAAGGGGAGGCACGGTGTATTTTCGATTTGAACAGCCCGGGCCGGGCGAATGACGAATATTTCCTTAACCGTCAAAGGGGGTACCCATGCAATTCCTGACAAGGCTCCTCATCGGTGCGCTCAGTCTGGGCATTGCGGCCTCGGTGGTGCCCGGTATTCACATCGATACTCCCCTGACGCTTGTCCTGGCCGCCTTCCTCCTCGGGCTCGTGAATGCGATTATCCGGCCGATTCTCGTCATCCTGACGCTTCCGATAACGATCCTCTCGCTCGGGCTGTTCCTGCTCGTCATTAACGCGCTGCTGTTTCTGCTCGTCGCGAAGGTATTGCCGGGTTTTCACGTTTCCGGCTTCGGCGCCGCGCTTCTCGGCTGGCTCGTCATGAGCGTCATAAGCTGGGCCGCTTCGGCGATTTTCACGAAATAATGCCGCACCGGATCCCTGCCCGTTTCGCATGAGAAAGCGCTTCGGGTCGCTTCGTCGAATTATATTATTTCGAACCCCCTTCGGGGGGAGGGGACCCCGCCCGGATGCCGGCGTGCCCGGCGCTACGGCGGGGTGGAGGGTTCCGGTCATTTTAATCGGTGCGGAATGGACAACGATGCGCGATAAAGTTCTTTTCTCCTGGAGCGGCGGTAAAGATTGCAGCCTGGGTCTTTACAGCCTTCGGCAGAACCGGCTTATGGAAATCACCTCGCTTTTAACCGTGGTCACCGCCGAGCAGGGGCGGGTCAGCATGCACGGCGTTTCGCAGGAGCTGGTCGAAAGGCAGGCCGAAGCGATCGAGTGTCCGCTCGAAACGATCGTGGTCTCCCGGAAAACGTCGAGTACCGAGTACGAGGAGAAGCTGCAGGAGTGCCTCGAACGCCATAAGAGCAAGGGAGTAACGCTGGTCGCCTTCGGCGATATCTTCCTCGAAGACCTCAAGAAATACCGGGAGAGCAGTCTTGCCCGCATCGGCATGAAGGGACTCTTCCCGCTCTGGCAGCAGAAAAGCCTCATCCTGGCGAGGAGGTTCATCGAACTGAAATTTACCGCGATTGTCACCTGCGTCGACGGCCAGAAGCTCGATGGGAAATTCTGCGGCCGCACCTTCGATGCCTCGTTCCTTGCCGACCTGCCGGAGGGTGTCGATCCCTGCGGAGAGAACGGCGAGTTTCACACCTTCGTCGTCGGCGGACCGATTTTCAAGAAGCCCCTTCCCGTTTCCGTGACCGATGTGGTCGTGCGGGACGAGCAGTTCTACTATGCCGATCTGCGATAGCGGGTCGATCCGGCTACGACGGCGCGGCAGTTCCTTTTGTTAATTCAAGCACCGCTATTTCCGGAGGGCAGTTGAAGCGCAGCGGGATGCGGGTCAGTCCGATTCCCCGCGAGATGAAAACCGGAAACCCGCGTTTCGAACGGCACAGCCCGCTGGAATAGCTCCTGTTTTTCACCGAGACCACCGGGGATCCGATCAAGGGAAGATTGATCTGGCCGCCGTGCGTATGGCCGGCGATGATCAGGTCCGTTTGCTGGCGGACGATGGTGTCCGCGCTGTCCGGATTGTGCGCCAGAAGGATGCGGCACGCCTCGGGCGGGATCGGGTCCAGCAGTGCGTCGATGTCGCGGCGATCGTTCCAGAAATCGCCGGTTCCCGCAAGCCAGAGGACCTCGCCGTTTCGCTCAAGTTTCCTGACGGCATTATTGAGATCCTGCCCCGAACGTTCGAGCCAGTGGCGCGAACGGACGATGCAGCGATCGTAGTCATGGTTGCCGAGAATCGAGAAAACGCCCTCGGGGGCGCGGAGGCGACAGAGGAGCGGCCACACGGCATCGACTTCGGCGCGGGTGTTCGAGATGTAATCGCCGGTACAGACCGTGAGGTGGTGCGGGATGGCGTTGACCTGGGCGATAATGTCGCGCAGGAGCTGAAGGTGGATAAAGAAACCGTAGTGGAGGTCGGTCAGCTGGACTATGGTGAATCCCTCGAACGCATCCGGCAGGCGGGGCAGTGCAAGGCGATAGCGGTTGATGCGTACCGAACTCGGTTCGGCAAGGAGAGGAATGCTCCCGGCAACCGCCAGTCCGCCCGCGGAGACCGCGGCAAGTTTGAGAAAAGAGCGTCGGTTCATGGGGGGGTGGTTACTCATACGCTGCCGCAGAGCGGCGGCGGCATTTAATGGTCATGACGGAAATTCGGGCCGGAGAATCTGTTTAACACCATATTTCGGTTTGGATGCCCTTCTTATTGCCGGGAGAAGTTATACCATTTGACGTTAAACGTTTCGCGGAGTATATTTATGCCATGATCAGGAGCTTTAAGGACAGGGAGACGGCGAAAATCTACCGTAGGAATTTTTCGCGCAAGCTTCCGGGCGATATCCAGGCAATTGCCCTGAGAAAACTTAAAATGTTGAACAACTCCGCCTCCCTGGATGATTTGAGAGTTCCTCCTCAAACAGGCTGGAAAAATTGAAGGGCGAGCGGGAGGGGTGCTGGCCCATCCGCATAAACGACCAGTGGCGAATCTGTTTCGAATGGTGCAACAATGATGCTTTCAAGGTTGCAATACTCGATTATCGTAAGGGGTAAACCATGAAATCAAAAAAACTTTCGCCGGTTCATCCCGGCGCAATACTCGATACCGAATTTATCAAGCCGATGCATCTGTCCCAGAACCGTCTTGCACTGGCCCTGCGCGTTCCGGCCCGGCGGATTAATGAAATCGTCCTTGGCAAGCGAAGTATTACGGCGGATACCGCCTTACGGCTGTCTCGCTATTTCAATAACTCGGCCCGGTTCTGGCTTGGATTGCAGATGGAATACGATCTTGACGTGGCGACCGATAAGCTGGAAGATCGGCTGGAGAGGGAAATCCAGCCGTGTATCATCGATTTCGATTCGAGTTATGGGAACGATCCGGAAAAGAGGGAACTGTCTGCGAATCCGCTGCTGGTTGCGGAATCGCGTCCGGAGCTTTCAATAAAGGACAATGGTCGCAGGAAGAGGTGATTTTTCCACCGATAGTTGATTCACCTCAAGCCGGATTATTTTCGACCCTACTCCTCCACCAGTCCCAGTTTCTTGAGCCGCGAACTGATCGCTCCCGGCTTCCGCTTGAAATAGTCGGCAAGATCGTTGTGCGGCGTGCCGCTCTCATAGAGCCGCCGCAGCTCCTCATCGGCCATGGTGGTCCAGGGCAGGTACTGGTTCCCGACCCGCTCCCGCCGCTTCGCCGGGGCGCCGTCTTTCCCCCCGTGTTTTCGTTTTGGAAAACCCGGCCCGCTGCTTTTCTTCCGGAACAGGCTCCGGTCGGCGCCGGGAAACATTGCATCGGGAAAGTCGAGGAAATTCTTCGACCTCGTGACGGCGACGTAGGATACGTTGATCTCCTCGGAGAGCTTCTCCCGGTCGCAGGGCTCCTCGCTCTCCTTTGCCAGGAGTTTCCTGATCCGTTCCCCGGTCATGAAGTCCTCGGTCAGGGCGACCGAGTCGTACTCCATCCCCTTGCAGCGATGGAGGGTGGAGAAGATCATGTCGGCCTTTTCGCGGAGGCCGTCCTCAACATGCATGGCGGTTATCCTCTTCAGCAGGGCGGGGATCTCGGTTTCGTAGGTGGAGACGATGTCCATGAGCATCTTCAGTTCCGGGTCTTCGGATTTTTCCGCATACTCTTCGAGATCCTCGAAGCTCGTCATCGAGCCGATGAGCGGATCCCGGATGCGGTCGCGTTTATCCAGATACAGGTTGAGCACATCGTAGATAGACGCCCCGTCGGCAGCGTAGGTGTAGGAGTTGATGTTGCCCTCGAAGTACACGGTCTTGACCGAGCGGTCGTGCCGCACCGTATCGATGGCCCGCTTGAGCAGCGCCAGGTTCGTGCGGGCCAGGGTGGCACGGGTCGCGATTTTATTGTTCCTGCCGAGCCCGCGGATGGTGATACCCACGGTTTCGCCGAGCAGCTCCTTCCACTTCAGGCACTCCATCGCCAGCCCGGCGACATGCTCGTTGAATCGAAAGCTTGCGGTAAGCGTATATTCGGCAAAATCGATCCGCGTGAGCGCATTGATCGCCCGGCGCCAGCCGTAGATCTGCTGGAAGCGGTCCCCGACGATGACCTTGCGCGCCTTCTGCGCCAGGAAAACGTCGAGCATGACCGGCGAAGCGTCCTGCCCTTCGTCGAACATGATGAGGTCGTAGGCGAGGTTCGGGTGTGAGAGCTGGTACTTCTTGAGGTAAAAATCGTGCGTCGCATCGATCTCCTTCCGGTCCATTCTGGCCAGGAACAGTCGGGTTCCCTGTTCGATGGCGTCGTAGTACCGGCCGACGGTCTTTGCCGCGACTTCGTCGGTGACGATTGCGCGGTAATCGCAATCGCGGATCTTGCTTTTTGAGCTGTTGCAGAACAGGGCCGCGAATTTCAGGATGTGGCCGGCGATGATATAGGCCGAGTGCGGGTCGCGGCCGATGGGCGAGAGGTCGAGGATCTTTGCGATCTCGGGAATTTTATACCCTTTGGTGATCCGGTAGTTGTTCGGGATCGCGATGCGCCGGTAGGCAAGCGAATGGGCGGTCTGGACGTCGACGCCGGTCACGTTCTGCTCGGCAAATCGCGCCTGCGCCGACAGCCGCACCGAGCGGTTGAAGGCGATATAGAGAATGCGGGTGCCCGGAGGCTGCCGCCGGGCGAACTCGACCAGCACCGTGGTTTTGCCGCTTCCGGCGACGGCGTTGATCTTGATATCGCCCGAAGCGGCGAAGACCGCTTCCTGTTCCCCGGTAAATTGCATGAAGAAAATATACCTCATTCTTCGGGGGCGGGGCATGGGGGGGGATGTCGTGAATGTTCTTGCCGAGTGTTGCTATAGATGGTATTTTAGCAAACAGATCCTTTCCTTGGAGTCTGCAAATGACCGATGAAATCGATACGCTTATTCACCAGGCTGCCGTCGTGCTTAATTCTTTCGGGGCAACGGACGTCTACCTTTTCGGGTCAATGGCGTAGGGAACCGACGTCGAAGATGACGGATCTCGTTCTCGGATCCGAAGAAATCCTTCGACGTGTTGAAAAAAAGCTTGGTGAATTTGTAAATAAAAATTCCGTTTGATCAAACAAACATCAAATTATCCGATCCGGGATGCTCATGAAAAAAACATCATTACACCGTGGACCGTCGATTGGCATTCAAGCATTCCGTGAAAAAACAGGCTTCCGACTGATCCGCGATTTCACAACCGGCAATCCCGCATTACCCCACCGCTTCCAATAAATCAGGAGGTCGTCGTCGCCGGCCCGCTCTCGGCCGCGATGAACCCGTCGTCGATGGTTATGATCCGGTGCATCCCCCCGGTAAGCTGGCCGTTGTGCGTGGCGACGATGAAGGTCTGCCCGAGCTCCCGGTTGGCACGATGGAAGTAGTCGAGGAGGTGCTCGCCGTTTTTCCGGTCGAGGTTGCCGGTCGGTTCGTCGGCCAGCACGATGGCGGGATCGTTGAAGAGCGCCCGCGCCAGTGCGACCCGCTGGCGTTCGCCGCCCGAGAGCTCGGTCGGGTAGTGCATCATGATGCGTTCGAGGCCGAAGACGGCGAGGAGTTCGCGGCTGCGTTTTTCGCAGGCCGCCCGGCTCCTCCCGGCGATCATGCCCGGGATCTGGACGTTTTCAAATGCCGTGAAATCGGGGAGGAGGTGGTGAAACTGGAAGACGAAGCCGATCTTCCTGCTGCGGAAGGCGGCGAGTTCGGCCGCACCGAGCCCGCTCAGGGGCTTCCCCTCCACCACCACTTCGCCGGCAGTGGGTCGGTCGAGGCCGCCGAGGATCTGCAGGAGCGTCGTCTTCCCGGAGCCGGAGATGCCGAGCAGGGCGATCATCTCTCCCCTGTTAACCGAAAAAGAGATATCCTTCAGGACCTCGAAGGTTCCGGCCTTGTCGGCAAAGGTTCGTTTGATATGCTGGACGTCGATCATGCTTTCCTCACTCATACCTGATCGACTCCGCAGGGAGCGTCTTCGACGCCCGCCAGGCCGGGTAGATGGTCGTGAGCCAGGCGATTACATTGGCTACGACGTAGACCGCGATCACGTCGATCGGCCGGATGACGACCGGCAGCGTATCCAGGAAGTAGACGTCGCCGGGCAGCGGGATAAGATGGAACCGGTACTGGATGAAGCAGAGCAGGACCCCGACGGCGACGCCGATGGTCGAGCCGACGAACCCCACCACCATGCCGTAAAGCGTGAAAATGCGCATGATCGACGATGAGTTCGCCCCCATGCTCATAAGGATGCCGATCTCACGCCGTTTTTCGAAGATCGTGGTGATGAGCGACGAGACGATATTCAGCGCGGCAACCACCATGATGAGCGAGATGACGAGGAAGATGATGAGCCGTTCGAGCTTCATCC
>CAZYYB010000113.1:0-9339 GCA_964651515.1 uncultured Fibrobacteraceae bacterium | reverse complement strand
GCACGCCGCCAGCGTTCGTTCTGAGCCAGGATCAAACTCTCCATTAGAGTTAATTTAATCCTAGTTTACTATTTCTCAATAGAATCACGGAAAACCGATCACACACATCGAAATTTTCAAAGAGCCGGTGTCGAATTGTTTTTCGACAGTTTCAAAATATAGTATTTGGCACCAACCGTGTCAAATTTTATTTCATTTCAAAAGAACTTTCGGTGTTTTTCTTCGCCTGCTTCGCACCGGGATTTTTAACAGCCTGAAGAAAATACTATGTATTCCACGGCGGCGCAACTTTTTTAACGTCTAAATAATATTTTTTTTAAAAAAAAGTCCAAATTCGGCATTTTAATCCCTTTTTATCGTTCAAATTCGCTCAAAAACCTTCGCCCCTCCCCCTCTCCGACGATCGGCAGCGTGATGAGGCCGCCTTCCGAGCCCCGAGGTCGGCTATTTCGCCCTAAAAGTGTCATTAGACGCATTCTTAATGCTTTTCGCCCTCTCCCGGCATCGATCCATCACCCTCTCCCGCCCGGATTGCAGCAATTATATTATTAAATCACTATAGAATACCGGAGATTTGATTCTCTAAATCGGTATCCGGTAGTGTGAAATTCGCCGAAAATGCCCATCATCGACAACGAGGCACGCAACGACCGATTACCGTATAACTAATTGATTTATATGTTTGTATATATTGAGTTCCTTTGCCGTATCCCCGCACGATCGCGTTATTTCCTGGCTCGGAGCCCGTTCGGGGGGTATAATATGAATTATTCGCAAGATATGTTCCACTATGGATCTGCAGGTATATATCATAGAAGATTATTTGCAATAACCGATGATAACCCCAAAACGAGGAGGTAGTTTCGATGACCACCGATAAACTTGATCCTGCATTCGACGAAACGGAGCTCGCGGCGACGCACGCCGCGCATGCCACCGCGAAGCCGGATAAGGAGGAGGACGATTCGACCGATGTTTCAAGCTGCTGCAGGGGAATGAGCTGCCGGAAGAAGATCATTATCGGCGTGGCCGCTGCGCTGGTGCTCATCGCAGTCATCGTTGCGTGCACGAGGTGTTTCCGGAAGTGCGGCTGCCAGGATAAGGGATAAGAAGCGGAAATCGTAGCGATCGCCGGGGATCGCAGAGAGTGCGGAAGACTATGGGAGGGCCATCGGTGCCGTTTTATGACGCCGATGGCCCTTTTTTATAATAGAGGTGCCTGGTGTGCCCCATCGCTTTTTCGAGCTCGCCTATCCACCGTTCCCCCACCGGAAGCAGTAGCCCTTAACAGCATATCCCCGCCCCGATTTTAATTCTGCATAACCGATGGATTTTGCCCATTCGGCATGGTATAATCGGATGGAGAGTCGTGCGCCCGTATCCTTATGGAATGAAGGAGTTCTCCATGCTGGAATGGAACCAGAACCTGACCGTCGGCATCCCCGAAATTGACGAACAACATGAAAGGCTGGTCACCATGGCCGGCGAACTGGACGCCGCGATGCGGACCGATTATGCAACGCATACCCTGCGGCCGAAATTCAAGGAGCTTTTAGAGCTTGCCGCAGCGCATTTCAAGACCGAAGAAAAATTGATGGAACAGTACGGATTTCCCGGGCTTGCGAAGCATCGGCAGGACCATGGTGCAATTACCATGCAGGCGAAGGAGATCCTGGAAAAAAATGAGCGGGATAAACCGCTGCCCTACATGATGGGGATCCTCGATTTTGTCGGAAACTGGCTCATCAGCCATATTCAAAATACCGACCGGGAGTACGTTGCCTATCTTAAGAACTCCGGAGGTTGACTCAATGATACTTCCGGGGCTTACGGCGGGACCGCCATGCGGATGCCCCCGGCTTTTTTCGCGAGCGCAACGTTCCCATAAGGCAGAAAAAACTCAGGAAAAGATCATGAGACAAGATATTTTCCCCATCTGCGAATTGAGGTAAATATTAAATCAAAGGTGCACTCGGCTGTTTTTCGCAGAGGTCGCGTGGGTCCCCCCCGCAGAGGTTTCTTATGAAGCACTCCCACTTCGCGGGGGTGATCCGGCTCGGCCATCCAAAAAAGAATTTGAATTTTTTAAAACTACCCGAGCAATAACTTCATGAGAAGTTTATTCCGGGCAACCAGTGCGTCGACGTTGAACCCAAGCGAACTGAAATTCTTTGTCAGCTCCTCGGCGGTCTCCTCGAAGGATACCATGACCCCGGGCTCGTCGAACTGCATGGCGCCGCGGGCGAGGAACTCCATGCCGAAGAGCGTTTTGCCGCATCCGGCGTTTCCGGCGATGAGCGTCGGACGTCCCTTCGGCAACCCGCCGCGGGTGATTTCGTCGAATCCTTCGATTCCGCTGGGAGTTTTCGGCAGAGCTTCGGAGGGTGGTTTTTTCCCTTTAGGCATAAGGGTTCTCCATGATGTCAGGTTACCCGGCGACTATCGATCCGGCTTCGTTTTTGCTTTCTCTGCCATCCGGACGATCGGCGGGTGGGCACGACAGGCGGTTAAAGGCTGAAGTTGCGTTATACAATGTTTTCATTTTGAGAATGATTAATATAACTTTGTGCATTTGCGAAAATTACGTGATTAATCAGGAAGCTTTTGAAAGAAGTCAAATTCTTTTTTTGGATGGCCGATCACCTCTTCGGACGTGTAGTGAGGGTTTTTAATATTTTCCCGTGTTTTTTCTACCTTTGAAGGGGGCGTTGCGGGGGTGCGCCACCTCCTGCCGAAGGCAGGAATCGGGGTGGCCCCCCGCTGGAAGGGGGAGCGGAATACCGGCCGGGCTTTTTCGGCCGGGATGCAGCGAGGGGGAACCCGCGAAGCGAGGTTCCCCCACCTGAGTTTTACCTGCTTATTATCCGGGAGGGCTTATGGCCGCCTGTCTCGTCCATGGTCCCCATGAAGGTTTCCGCTGCAATAAATGCCATGGACGTGAAGCGCAAGGGGAAGGACTCCTGTCGTTCATCTTGAATATCCTTGTTTTTGGAATGGCGCTCGCCTTCATCATGGTCTATTCGAAAAACGTTTCCGGGTTTCTGCCGTGGGTTCTCGGGGTATGTACCGTTCTCTCCGGGGTGTATGTCTTTCTCGATATGTCGAAAAAATTCTGGGGCGTCCAGCTTCTTCTGGGGGCCGCCGTGGGATTGCTCATCGCCACCGGGGTGCAATTTCATAAAAGCGATGTCCCGGCATCCGTAGCCGTCAGGACCTCGGTCACGAACGGAGCCGCGCACAGCGCCAGGGAAGCCCCGCCGATGCGTCGCCCTGTCAAGGCAAGGCGAAAGTATGCCGGTACAAAGCGCCTGCTCCCGGTAGCGACCGCTCAACCGGACAGTGCCGTTTCCCGGAAGAACCAATCGGGCGATGCCTTCGGCGAGTACCTTGGTTTTTCCAATGGCGATTACGCGTATATGCTGATCAGGGAGGGAAACGACACGATGAAATTCATCCTCGGCGGATCCGTTTCCCTGTCGGATTTTACCCCCGGCGATACGCTAAGGGTCCATTGGAAAATCGATAAGGTTCCCGATGGGCGGCAGACGTCCCGGGGAGGGTCGTCACCGGATTCCATTGAACAAATCATTGCCTGTTCGGCGGCAAAACGGAATTTTTAGCGGCCCGCATTAATGATTTTGCCCAGCCGCACCCCGATCATGCTGGCAATGGTGCCGAGGGCATCGGAGGGCAGGGTCCTGCTTTTTACCACCAGGAACGCCAGGGTCTCCTTCTCCATGGTAATCGGCATGTAGCGCACACCCCGCATATTTTCATCCACCATTTCCATTAAATCCGTCGGATGATCCTGAATAAACTTCAGCCGACTTTCTATGGGCACCGGAACGGCGGTGGCCGCGCTTCCGGTGTAATGCCGCCATTTCCCCTCTCCGTACACATGGATCGAGCAGTACTCCAGCGAGAACGTATAGAGCGTTTTTTCGGCAATGCTCGAAAGGGTAAGCTCCTCCTGCGGCAGCGACAGCAGCCACTCTCCAAACTCCTTCAGGTGCACCAGTGCTTTTTGCAGCGCACCCGCTTGCACTTTGTGTTCGGCCGCAGCCGCGGTAAGGCGGCTTATGATAACCGAAGCCAGAAGGAAGGCGACGAGCGAAATCCAGTCGGAAAAAGCCGTAATGGTGAAGGTTCCGACCGGCGGCAGATAGAAATAATCGAAGCAGAGCGTGGCGGTAAGCGAGGTGACGATGGCTACCGGGAGATTGCCGAAAAACGCGGACAGGAGAACGATGATGAGGAAGCTGAATGCGGCCGTCGAGGTATTGGCGAGCGTGCCGAAATGGAGCAGGAGCTTCGTAATGAAAAGGATGGCCCCGGAAAAGAGAACAATTTCGGCGACACCGATGAGTGCGGCGCGATGTCTGATGGTAAAACTCATGGGCATGACCTCCCTGCATTCGGGCACGGCGCACCGTGCCCCAACAATTGATCCCACGACTTTTATTTCTTTTTATTCTTCACTGTTCACTGTCTTTCAAACACCACCCGGCCGCCGAGAATCGTCCCCCTGGCCAGGCCCTTGAACGAAAATCCCTCGAACGCGGTATTACGGGATTTTGAAAAGAAGTGACGCGACTCGACCTTCCAGGGGATAAAAGGATCGATGATGGTGACATCGGCAGCCGCCCCGACCGAAAGCGTGCCGCCGGGCAGGTTGAGAATCCGGTTCGGGTTCAGGCTCATCTTCTCCACCACGTCGGCAGGCATGAGGATATCCCTGTCGACGAGGCGGGAAAGGACTGCGGCGAGCGACGTTTCAAGCCCGATGACCCCGAAGGCGGCGGCATCGAACTCCACATCCTTCTCTTCGGAGACATGCGGCGCATGGTCGCTCGCGATGACATCGATCGTGCCGTCGGCGAGGCCCTCCATGACCGCGCTGCGATCGCGATCGGTGCGCAGCGGCGGATTCATCTTCTTGTTCGTGTCGTACATGCCGATATCGGCATCGATCAGGGTGAAGTAGTGCGGACAGGTTTCGGCGGTCAGTCGCACGCCGCGCTTCTTCGCGTCGCGGATCATCCTTACGCAGCCGGCCGTTGAAACGTGCGCGATATGGATCCTCGCTCCCGTGTATTCGGCCATGAGGATGTCCCGGGCGGTGACGATCTCCTCGGCGATGGTCGGAATGCCGCGGATGCCGAGTCGGGTTGAAACGACACCCTCGTTCATGTGGCCGCGATAGCTCAGGACCTTATCCTCGCAGTGACAGATGATCGGGGTATCGAACGATTTCGAATAGTTGAGCGCATTGCGCATGATGTTCGATTTGGCAACCGACACGCCGTCGTCTGAAAAGGCGCACGCCCCGGCCGCGACCATTTCGCCGAATGGGGCGAGCTCGTCGCCTTCGGAATTCTTCGTGATCGCGCCTATCGGAAATACCCGGCTGGCGCACCCCTCGGCCCGCTGGATCACGTACCGGATTTTCGACTCCTCGTCGAGTACCGGGTTGGTATTGGGCATGCACGCCACCGCCGTGAACCCCCCCGCCGCCGCCGCACACGTGCCGGTGACGATGGTCTCCTTGTCCTCACGTCCGGGTTCGCGAAGGTGCACATGCATATCCATGAGGCCCGGCACCACCCAGGCACCCTGCGCATCGATCCCGGTCGCCCCGTCGAACCCGCCGGGAACCTCGCGCGAAACGGCGGCGATCCGGCCGTTTTCGATGGCGACATTCAGCACGTCATCGATGCCGTTTGCCGGATCGATAACTCTCCCCTGTCTTATGAGGATCCGCGGGAGCGGTTGCGACAAGTCAATGGGGTGGACGGTCGCGCCATTCTCTTTTTTAACCATTTTCTCCGCCTCCGAGCAGGTAGAGCACGGCCATGCGCACCGCAACGCCGTTGGTCACCTGTTCGAGAATCACCGAGTTGGGACCGTCGGCAACGTTCGAGGCAAGCTCGATACCGCGGTTGATGGGGCCGGGATGCATGATGAGAACGTTCTTCGAGAGGCCGGAGAGACGTTCGAGGTCGAGACCGAAGCGTTCGCGGTACTCGCGGGTTGAGGGAAAGGTGCCGCTCGATTGACGCTCAAGCTGGAGCCTGAGCAGCATGACGACGTCGGCACCGTCGAGCGCCTCGTCGAGGTTATCGGTCACCGGCACGCCGAGGCTCTCGGGGTGCTGCGGAAGCAGCGTGTGCGGGCCGCACAGTACCACCTCCATACCCATGGTTTTCATGCCCCATGCGTTCGACCGCGCCACCCGCGAGTGAAAAATATCGCCGACGATGGCCACCTTGAGCCCTTCGAGCCGCCCGATTTTCTGCCGTATGGTCAACATGTCGAGCAGCGCCTGCGTGGGGTGTTCGTGAAGCCCGTCCCCGGCGTTGACGATGACGGCGTTGGTGCACTGGGTCAGGAACCAGGGGACGCCGGCCGCGTCGTGCCGGACGACGACCATATCGATTTTCATGGCCTCGATGTTCCGGATGGTATCGCGCAGGGTTTCGCCTTTGCTCACCGAGCTCGTCGAAACGGAAAAACTCACCGGCGAGGCGGAGAGTCGTTTTTCGGCAAGTTCGAAGGAGATTCTCGTCCGCGTGCTGCCCTCGTAAAACAGGTTCACGATGGTTTTGCCCCGCAGCGTGGGGACGACCGGAATTTCCCGGCTGAGCACCTCGAAAAAGGAGTCCGCCGTGTCGAGGATCAGGGTAATATCGTCGCGCGAAACGCCGTCGAGGCCGAGGAGATGCCGGATGGTAAGCGCCATTGATCAATCGTCCTTTTCGAGTTCCATGAGCCAGATGGAGTCTTCGCCGTCGAGCTCCTTCACCTTGAGACTCACCTCCTGGTTCGCCTGCGTCTTGAGCACGGTTCCGGCATAGTCTGCCTGGATCGGCAGCTCGCGATTACCGCGGTCGATGATCACCGCCAGCTGGATGGACCGGGGTCGGCCGAAGTCCATGAGCGCGTCGAGTGCCGCCCGTATGGTCCGCCCGGTGAAGAGGACGTCGTCGACCAGCACGACCGCGATGCCGTTGATATCGAAGGGGATGTCGGTGATCCGGACTTTGGGCTGGCGGAAGGCTTTCCGGTAGTCGTCGCGGTAGAGCGTGATGTCGAGAACGCCGGGCGTACAATCGACACTCTCGATCTGGGAAATCTTGCGGGCAATCCGCTGCGCCAGGAAGACGCCCCTGGTCTGCATGCCGACGATGCCGAGTTTGGTGAGGTCGCGGTTATGCTCGATGATCTGATGCGTAATCCGCGTAATGGCAAGATCGAGCGCATGGCCATCCATGATGAGTTCGATCTTTTTCATAGGCGGTAAACAATATAGTTTCAACCCGGATAATGCAAAAGTTTTTTTTAGGGCAGCCGGACAAAAAAGTTAGCGAACTCCGATCACGACCCGGAAACCCACGGTGTTGATTACGGCGCCCGGACTGGTGTTGCTGCGATAAGCCGAGCTCAGGTTGCCCGCATCGGAAGACTGCCAGGAGCCTCCGCGCACTACGCGCGCACTGCCGCTCGTCGGTCCGGTCGGGTTGGTCTGGCTGCTGTCGGCATAGGGTCCGGACCAGTCGTTGCACCACTCCCACACGTTCCCGCTCATATCGTACAGCCCGAATGCATTCGGCAATTTTGACCCCACCGGCGCCGTCGTGTCCGAGGAGTTGCCGCCCCACACCGCATTGCTGTCGAGCGCCAGCGTGTCGGCATTGGTCGTGAGCGGATAGTTCCTGCCCCAGTAGTAGTCGTCCGTCGACCCGGCCCGGCTTGCGTACTCGAACTCCGCCTCGGTCGGCAGACGGTAGCCGGGATTGTGGTAATTGATCACCAGGCCGCTATCGACATTTCCCCTGGTGTAGGAGTAGACCGTATCCAACTTCGCCACATTGCTGAGCTTGTTGCAGAACTGCACCGCCCTCTCCCACGTTACCTGCTCGACCGGATGGGTTCCCCCGGAGAAAAACGACGGGCTGTTCCCTCCCATCACCGAATCGAACTGGTTCTGCGTTACGAGAGTCTGCGACATGGTAAAGGCACCGAGAGTCACGCTATGCACCGGAATGGCCTCGACATCCGCGGAGCCCATCTGGAAGGTCCCGGCCGGAATGCTGTCCATCTTGATGCCGGGAATGCTTCCCGCGAACGATCCGCCGGATGAACCGCCGACGCTGCAACCGCCCAGATAAGCAGCCGTCATTGCGACGGCGCACATAACAAATAACTTTCCCATTGAAATTACCGCTCCTTGAGCCCGGGGTACCCTGTGCGGGCGAATGAAAAATACTCTCATCCTGGTTTTCCTTCAAGGCGCAAAAAACATGCCGGTGCCCCTCAATAATTGCGGCAGATTATTACCCTCCTCATGAAAATCCATCACTGAATGAAGCGCTGCTTCGGGCGCGAATATTCCTTCGATTGTACGGGCAGGATTTTTCGAAAGCCGGGATTGAAAAAATACTGACGCGGATGCCAAATATGCAGCCGGACTGAAATACCGCCGGTACTCTCCTACTGCGCCAGCGAATCCAGCAACGCGTCGACATCCACCGACGTAAGGGTATCCGAGGGGGACGCCCCGGCAACCGTCCCTGTTTCGACGACCGGCGGGGCGGCCTTCGGGGCGCTCGTTGCCGCACCGGTTCCATCGGGAGCCGCAAGGCCCTGCCGGACCATGATGGCATATATCAATCGCGATCGCCGGGCCACGTAGCGCATCGAGGAGGTCGGTTTGAACCTGATGGGATTCGGCAGCACCGCCGCGAGCTCCGCCGCCTCGCGGGCGCTGAGCAGGGCCGCGGAGTGGCCGAAATAGTGCTCCGAAGCCGCCTCGATGCCGAATATACCGTCACCCCATTCAACGACATTGAGATACAGTTCGAGAATTCGTCGCTTTGAGAGGGTGTGTTCGATCCGCCAGGTGAGGATAGCCTCCTTGATTTTGCGAATCGGGTTCTTGTCCGGTCCCAGATAGAGGTTCTTGGCGAGCTGCTGGGTGATGGTGCTTCCGCCGAGGGCGAATTTTCTCGCCTTAAGGTCTTTCTCCAGCGCGTACTTTATCGCCGGCAGATCGAAACCGTCGTGCCGCCAGAATTTTGCATCCTCGCCGACCACCACCGCGCGCGCGATAAACGGCGAAATCCGGCCGTAACTTACCCACTGGCGCCGGATCGTTACCCGCCGCCCTTCCTCATGCCACTGCCGCTCGCGGTACTTCATGAAGGAGGTGGTATCGGGATTATGCTTCCTGAGTGTGGCGACCTTCGGGAAGAAACAGTACCATGCAATGCTGCCGAAGAAACAAATGTAGGGGCCGGAGTTTTCCGGACACTTATTAAGCGGCCCATTTTCCCTTTAGCC
>CAZYYB010000112.1:2198-9343 GCA_964651515.1 uncultured Fibrobacteraceae bacterium | reverse complement strand
CGACGGGCACCTTGAATACCATCTTGACGCCGACGCTCGGCTGGAGCGTGACGTCACTTGCCGGGTCGTACACGCTGCAGGTGTCGACAAGTGCAAGCTTTTCGAGCACGGTGACGAGTACGAGCGGCATTACCGGCCTTACGCAGCAGCTTGCCGCGCTTTCTGACAGTGTGGAATACTACTGGCGGGTAGCGGCGACGAACGCTGCGGGGACGGGTCTCTGGTCATCGGTATGGAACTTTACGACGATCCCGAATGTCCCGTCGGCGGTGGTGCTGAGTTCGCCGGTTTCGGGCACGCTGAATACCACCATGACGCCGACGCTCGGCTGGAGCGTGACGTCGCTTGCCGGGTCGTACACGCTGCAGGTGTCCACAAGTGCAAGCTTTTCGAGCACGGTGACGAGTACGAGCGGCATTACCGGCCTTACGCAGCAGCTTGCCGCGCTTTCTGACAGTGTGGAATACTACTGGCGCGTCGCGGCGACGAACGCTGCGGGGACGGGTCTCTGGTCGTCGGTCTGGAACTTTACGACGATCCCGAACGTTCCTGCGGCGGTGGTGCTGAGCTCGCCGGGAACGGGCACGCAGAACACCTCGATGACGCCGACGCTCGGCTGGAGCGTGACGTCGCTTGCCGGGTCGTACACGCTGCAGGTGTCGACGGGTTCGGGTTTTGCGAGCACCGTGACAAGTATGAGCGGCATAGCCGGAATCACACAACAGTTTTCCGCGCCGGGTGACAGCACCGAATACTACTGGCGGGTTGCGGCGGCAAACGCGGCGGGGACCGGTCCCTGGTCGTCGGCCTGGAACTTTACGACGATCCCGAATACCCCCGTTGCGGTCACCCTGAGCCTGCCGACAAACGGTACCCTTGGCGCCCCGCTGAGCCTCAGCCTGAACTGGGGCACGGTGAGCAGGGCCGCTTCCTATCGTGTGCAGGTGTCGACCACTACCGATTTCTCATCACTCATGGTCGACGACAGCTCGCTGCCGGCACCGGCCCAGGCGATTGCAGGTTTGACAAATAATGCGGTCTATTCGTGGCGGGTGCGGGCGACGAATGCGGCCGGGGCGGGGGCGTGGTCATCGGTGTGGAGTTTCACGACCATGGTCGGGGCGCCGGTATTGTCTGCTCCGGCAAACGGCTCTATCGGACAACCGCTCTCCACCACGCTTACCTGGACGGCGACGAGCGGTGCCGTAACCTACGGAGTGCAGGTGTCAACTGCTACGGACTTCGGCACGACCCTGCTCAGTCAGAGCGGGATTACGGCTGTCCAGAGTGCCGTCGGACCGCTGCCGTGCAATGCGCCTCTCTGCTGGCGGGTGAATGCGACGAATGCCGGAGGAACCGGCGTATGGTCGGCGGCCTGGAGCTTCACGACGGTCGTCGGCGCGCCGACGCTGGCATTCCCGTCGGACAATGCCATTAACGTCCCGACCGGCATGACGCTGGCCTGGAATCCGACGGCGGGCGCGACGGCATATCTGGTACAGGTATCGACCGCCGCAACATTTGCAAGCGGCACTTTTATCGATTCGATCACCCAATCTTCCGACAGCCGGGCGGAGAGCGGTCTTGTCAATACGATGAAGTACTACTGGCGGGTCAGGGCGGTGAATCCCGGCGGTAACGGGGGGTGGAGCGTCGACAGCTTCATGACCATCACCCCGATGGCGATTCCCGTACCCGCAGGGTGGAATATGATCGGCCTGAACATCCGTCCCGCGGACTCGTCCGTGGCATCGGTCATCAGTTCGCCGAAGGGATTCATCCTGATGAAGGACATTGCAGGAAACGCCTATATCCCGAGTCTCGGCATCATAAACGGGCTCCAGACGGTGTCCTGCGGCCAGGGCTACGAACTGTATACCAGTGTGACGGATACTATCCGCACGCAGGGTTCGGTAATCAATGTCGCCCAGACGCCCGTTGTATTGTCCGGCGGCTGGAACATGATTGCCTGTCTGTCCCGGTCCGATATTTCCATCGAAACGGTATTCGCGCCCATCGAGTCCCAGGTCATGCTGGTGAAGAATAACGGCGGTCACGTCTACTGGCCCTACTTCGGTGTGGACAACATCGACACCATGCAGGTCGGACAGGGCTATATGGTGTGCATGCTTAACCCGGATACCCTGACCTTCCCCTCCGGACAGGTCAATAAAGCCGCGGTTACCCGCGTGATGCTCAAACTGCCCGATGCGCGGCATTATGCGATTGCCGTCAATACCGGCAACAACGCAACCATGCTTGCCCGTAAAATCGTGATTGACAATAAAGCGGTTGCCGACAGCTGCGAAGTCGGCGCATTCGACGCGGCAGGAACCCTGGTCGGTTCGGGCACCGTCAGGAACGGCATCGCGGCGTTTCCGATATGGGGTAACGATACGCGGTCGACGGCGACGTCGAAGGCCGGCTGCACGCAGGGCGGGAAGATCACCTTCCGGCTCTGGGACGGTGCACGGGAATACCCGCTTGAATTCCAGTCCCTTACTGCCGGCAAAGAAGCGGATTATGCAGCCAACGCAGTCTTTACCGGGACGCTGTCGGTTCCGGAGGGATTCCTGATTACCCGGTTCGATCTCTCGCAGGTCTATCCCAACCCGTTCAGGGGATCCCTGAAAATTGCCTTCGACGTGCCGACGATCAATAATGTCGCCGTCCATGCGGTGGAGATCGATCTGTTCGATATGAAAGGTGCGCTGGTACATCAGATTGCGAAGGGCGAATATGGCGCCGGACACTACCTGGTATCCTGGAACGGCGCGGGTTCGAACGGTTCTTTCCTTGGAGCCGGATTCTACGTCATTCGCATGAAGGCGCAGAATTTCGATAAGAGAATCAAATTGATCCGGATTCCGTAATGCCGCGGGTCGTTCCGGAACCGCAGACGTGGGCATGCCGTATCGACGATGTCGTTATGATTGATGAAGGGCGGTCTATGAGAACTATCCTGAGAGCGTTGGTTGTCGGAGGAGCCGTTGCGCTGCATCTGCTCGCGGTTGCGTCCTATGGCCAGGCGGACACCGCCCTGTCCCACTTTGTCGTGGTTGCGCCTTCCGGCAACGACATGACGGTGCTGGTGCAGGGTACGGTCGTTCCGACTGTCAACGGATCGCCGATTGCGAACGGGGATGAGATCGGCGTATTTACTCCCGAAGGCCTCTGTGTAGGCGGCGCGGTCTGGAACGGTGCGACGGCGGTGATAACCGTGTGGGGCGACAACACCCAGACGGCGCAGGTCGACGGGATGGCCGTCGGGGAGAAGCTCTGCTACCGGATATGGCAGGTTGCCGAAAGCCGCGAAGTTGTTGCGTTTGCAACCTATAATACCGCGAGTCCGTTTTCGAGGTCCGATTCCACGTATGTGGTAAATGGCGTATCGGTTCTCGCGAGCCTCAGCGGTACGCCGGCCCCCGGGGCGCCGTCGATCAGCGTTCCGGCGAATAATGCCGGTAGTGAGCCGACCGCTCTTACCCTGGCATGGAATACGTCGGCTACCGCCGTCAGCTACGCCGTGCAGGTTTCGACCGTCTCTTCCTTTTCGACCACGATACTGAACCAGGGCGGCCTTACGGCGTCGTCGCTTGCCGTAAGCGGACTCCGGACGCTCACCGGGTATTATTGGCAGGTAAATGCGACCAATGCGGGAGGCACCGGCGCCTGGTCGACCGTCGCCGGATTCGGCACCGGTCCCCATTTCAGTTATACCGGATCAACCGGGAACAACATGACGGTGCTTGCGCAAGGCGGCCTGAATCCGACCATTGACGGCGGTGCACTGCCGTCCGGAGACGAGATCGGCGTTTTTACTCCGGGCGGATTGTGCGTCGGGAGCGCGGCCTGGAACGATTCGACCGTCATCATCACCGTATGGGGCAGCAACGCCCAGTCCTCGCAGATTGACGGCATGATGCCGGGAGACAAGCTTTGTTTCCGTTTATGGGATCGTTCACAAGGCAAAGAATATCTCTCCGTGGCGACCTATAACACCGCGAGCCCGTTCTCCCGGTCCGATTCCACCTATGTCGTGGACGGCGTCTCGGTACTTTCCACCCTGGCCGGCTATTCGCCGCCGGCGCCTCCCGCGCCGTCCTTGCCAAGCAATGGATCCGCCGCCATACCGGTTTCGCCGACGCTTGCCTGGGCCGGGGGCGGGGGAGGGCCGACCGTTTCCTACAGCGTGCAGATTTCGACGGTTTCGAATTTCGCCACCACGGTGTTCTCCTCGTCCGCTTTGACGTCGTCGTCGCTTGTCGCCGGGATAGCGCTCAATTACCTGACCAGGTACTACTGGCAGGTCTGTGCCGCCGGTCCCGGAGGCATGAGCGCATGGTCTTCCCCGGGTGCATTTACTACGGTGATCCCTCCGCCGGGCGTGCCGGTTCTCTCTTCGCCGGCCAACAATGCCCTCAGTACGGCGTCGTCGCTGACGCTGCAATGGGGGACCATGGGCTTCGCTGCATCCTACGAAGTGCAGGTGGCGACCGGGTCGGCTTTCTGCACCACCATTCTCGACCAGGCAGGCTTGACTTCGGCCGCATGGACGATCGCCGGTCTCGTGGGTTCCGGATTTTACTGGCGGGTCAATGCGACCGACGTCAGCGGAACGAGCCCCTGGTCCGCCTCCTGGCAATTTACCACCACGACGTGTCTCACGATTCCGCTCGTGCCGGGATGGAACATGTCTTCCCTTAACAACCAACCCATCGATTCGTCCGCAACGGCGATTTTCGGCAACCCCGCCGGATTCATTTTTGTCAAAGACATCCAGGGAGATGCCTACATCCCGTCGATCGGCATCGAGGAACTGGATACGGTGCATACCGGGATCGGCTACCAGGTGTATACCCAGACGTGCGATACGCTCGTCGTCCGGGGCGTGCCGGTCGATGTCGCGACCACCTCCATTGCGCTTGCCGAGGGGTGGAATATCATCGCCTTCCTCCCGCAGACAAGCATGGATGCGGCCGCGGCGTTCGCGAGTGTCGCGAATATGATCGTCATTGCCAAGGATAACGGCGGGGACGCGTACCTTCCCGAGATCCAAATCGACGAAATCGGCGAAATGCTTGTCGGACAAGGCTATATGGTCTATGCGACCGAACCCTTTACCTTTACCTACCCGGCCGGCGCCGATAAAAAAGCGGCCGCCGCTTCCGCGATGGTGAAATTGCCGCCGCCGCGGCATTTCGCCATAGCAAAGAATACGGGAAATAACGCGACCCTCGTTGCGACCAGGATCTCGATGCCCGGGGGGCTCTCGCCCGACGGATGCGAAATCGGCGCTTTCGATGAGCGCGGCGTTCTCGTCGGCGCCGGATCGGTGGAGCGAGGCCGCGCCGCTTTTCCGATATGGGGCGACGATCCCCAGACAAAAGAAAAAGATGGCTGCGCAATCGGCGAAATGGTACAATTAAGAATATGGGATGGAAAGCAGGAACTTCCTCTAACCCTTCAGTCGGGAAACAGCCTGCGCTATGATGTCAATGGAATTATCACGTGTGCCCTTGCCGCGCCCGCCGGAGGTGTCCTTGCCGGGTTCAACCTTTCGGAAGCGTACCCCAACCCGTTCAGAAACAATGTGCGCATTGCGTTCGATGTGCCGGCGATAAACGGCAACGTATCGAACCGGGTTGAAATCAATGTCTATGATATGAAGGGAATGCTCGTACACCGCATCGCCGCAGGAAAATTCCTGCCGGGACACTACGCCCTTGTCTGGGACGGCGTCGGTGCCGGGGGCGCCGCTCTCGGTCCGGGGTTTTACGTGCTTGAGATGAAAGCCCGGGAATTCGAAAAGAGAACCAGGATCATCAAAGTCCAATAACGGCCGGTCGTGGTCATGAGCGTCAATTACGAAAAAGGGGGCAGTGGTATGTCGATGATGGCCAGGAAATTGTGCGGTGCAATTTCTATCCTTTGCGCGGCCGCCGCGGGCGGCTTCGCCTTGACTCATTTCAGTTACGTCACGACGGGCTATAATATGACCGTCACGATCACGACGTCCATCAATCCCAATATTAACGGCGTGGGCCTTTCGGCGGGCGATGAAATCGGCGTGTTCGATACGACCGGTCTCTGCGTCGGGGCACAGGTGTGGAACGGCAGCAACATGAGCATTGCGGTCCAGGGCAACAACCCCGACCAGAGCGGCATCGACGGGATGCTCGGCGGGGAACGGATGACGTTCCGGCTCTGGAGTTCCTCCCAGAATGTCGAGGTGGCGGCCCGGGTAACCTATAACGGCAACACGATGCTCCCGCTCTATGCCGATTCACTCTACGTGCAGGACAAAATATCCTATCTTACGTCGCTCACCGGCATCAGTCCCCCGTCGTCGCCCTCGCCGGCAAACGGTTCCATTTCGCAACCGACCTCTCCGACGCTCTCGTGGGGAAGTGTGGGCAATGCGGCGAGTTATACCCTCAGGGTGGCCACGGCTTCAAATTTCGCGAACACCATTTTCGCGGCCAACGGTATTGCCGCGACATCGCAGGCGCTTGGTCCCTTTCCAAACAACACGACCTATTATTGGCAGACACGGACCCTCAATACCACCGGCGGGGTGAGCGACTGGTCGGGCGTCTGGAGCTTCACGACGGTGGTCACCGCTCCCGGTATGCCGCTTCTGGCTTCGCCCGATGATGGCGCGGGCAATGAACCGGTTTCGCTCAGCCTGGACTGGGGCAGTGTCGCCGGGGCGACCTCCTATGAGGTGGAGGTCTCGCAATCGAGCACTTTTGGATCAACGCTCTTTGATCAGGCGGGCGGGGGAGCGACCTATGCGATAGTGAACGGCCTGGCGAACAGCGCCACCTACTACTGGCGCGCAAATGCCTCGAACGCGGGCGGACTGAATTGGTCGAACGCCTGGAGCTTCACGACGATCGTTGCGGCGCCTGCGGTTCCGTCCCTGGGGATACCGGAGAACAATGCCGCGAATCAGGCGATAGCGCCCAGCCTGAGCTGGGGCACGGTAGCGAATGCGGCGACCTATGCGGTTCAGGTATCGACCGACGTGAATTTCGGGAGCACGGTGACCGCGCAATTCGGTCTTTCGGCCGCCTCGACATCGATCGGCGGCCTTGCCAACGCCACCGTTTACTACTGGAGGGCGGGAGCGAAGGACGTCG
>CAZYYB010000112.1:0-2098 GCA_964651515.1 uncultured Fibrobacteraceae bacterium | reverse complement strand
GGCGGCCTTGCCAACGCCACCGTTTACTACTGGAGGGCGGGAGCGAAGGACGTCGGCGGGGTGAGCGGCTGGTCGGGAGGGTGGAGCTTCACCACGATCGTTGCGGCTCCGGCCGGTCCGGTTTTATCGATGCCCGTCAATAGTGCGGCGGCGCAGCCCCTGACCCTGACGCTTTCGTGGGGGAGTACGGCATTTGCGGCGTCCTACTGCGTGCAGGTCGCTGCCGCCGCCGATTTCAGCACGACCGTATCCTGCCAGACCGGATTGACCGGTACCGGCGCGGCGGTCGCGGGTCTTTCGCTCAACACCGTCTACTACTGGCGGGTCGGCGCGTCGAATGTGGGCGGCGTCTCCCCGTGGTCCGATAGCTGGAGTTTTACAACGATACAAAAAATTTCACTGGCCGTCGGCTCGAGCTGGAACCTCGTGTCGATGAACATCAAGGCCTGCGATTCATCCTTCGCCTGCGTTCTTGGGTCCCCGAACAATTTCATCCTGGCAAAGGACGCCTTCGGCAATGTGTATTGTCCACAGTGGGGCGTCTCGGGACTCAGCACCTTTCGAACCGGCGCCGGGTACCAGGTTTACAGTGCAAAGCCCGATACCTTCAGTGCAAGCGGTGCCGCGATCAATACCGCGAGCGAGCCGATCGCTCTTTCGAAGCAATGGAATATGATCGGGTATCTCCCGGCATCGAACCAATCGATCGAGTCCGAGCTTTTCAGCATCACGCCGTTAATTGTTATTGTCAAGAACAACGAAGGGCAGGTCTACTGGCCCGATTACGGGATCGACGACATCCAGACCATGGTGGTGGGCCAGGGCTACCAGATTTATATGCAGGACAGCGCGGTGTTCACCTACGGCGTGAGCTTCTACAAGCAGGCATCGGGCGGGAAAAAGATGCTGAGCCTGCCGCAGCCGCGTCACTTCGGGAAGCATGCGACAACCGGCAATAACGCTTCGGTCCTCGTGCGGCAGGTTACCATGGACGGCAGGCCGGTCGCCGACAGCAGTGAAATCGGCGCCTATGACAGCCGGGGGAACCTCGTGGGTGCGGGTATGGTGATCGGGGGCGTTGCCGCATTTCCCGTGTGGGGCGCCGACCAGGTGATCAAACTGAAGAACGGATGCACGGCCGGCGAGGCAATCGGCTTCAAACTTTTTACAGGAGGACAGGAATATCCGCTCGAATTCCGTCCCGCCTCCGGCGGCGAAGGCCCGTCCTATGCCGAGAATGCGCTGCTGCTCGGCTCGCTTTCGGTCGCCCCGGCAGCGCTTATCGCGCAGTTCGATCTTGCGAAGGCGTATCCCAACCCCTTCAGCGGCTCGGTGCGGATCGCTTTCGACGTTCCCGGGAGCAGGGACGCGGCGGCCTCCGATGTCACGATCAACGTTTACGATATGAAGGGCGCCCTGGTGCAGCAGATTGCAAAAGGGAAATATCCGGCGGGCCGCTATTCGGTTACCTGGAACGATGCCCAGGTTCGAGGCGGTGTGCCCGGACCGACCGTCTACATAGTTCGGATGAAGGCGGCCAATTTCGACAAGCGGTTGAAGATCATCAGAGTGCAGTAGCAAGCCCCCCGAAGCGGTTTACCCCCTCCTCGGCGGTGGATAACAGCCGGTCGTTGCAGCGTATGCTGTCCCGATCGGCTGTTTTTTTTTGGCGGGGAATCCGGAATATCGTTCCGGTATTGGTCCTTTGAAAACGAAAGGCGGTATCGCTTCAAAAGGGGGGCAATAATTATTTCGGGAGCCCGTAATCGGATAGCATGTATCCCTTAATATATTAATGCCATCTATGACAGGGTTCACCCCTTATCCCCGGCGCAGCGCAGTGAAGAGGACGGGTCGTTTCCTCTCGTCTGTGTGCGCCCTTTTCTTTTGCTTCTATCTTGGAGCCCTGCTCCCGCTGCACCATCATGATGATGGGCAGGAGCATGATGATTGCAGTCTCTGCATCGCGCAGGCGGCGCCCCTTGTCATCACCGGGATCGTATTTATCGCTCTCTTCGTATCCGCCTGGACGACGTTGCCGGTTGTTTACAACAGGCCGAAAAGTTTCAGGCACCGCACATGCTATCATAGTCGCGCA
>CAZYYB010000111.1:0-9455 GCA_964651515.1 uncultured Fibrobacteraceae bacterium | reverse complement strand
CGCATCCTCGTTCTTCAAGCTGCCGCCCAACCGGGTCGTTGAGCTCGGCGCCCAGGTGGAGTTTTAAATGAGCACGAACGCGCAGAAAAATGTATCGACCATGAATAAATGGTCGCCCTGAGGCGTCCGGCTTCGCCTTTGCTCCGGAATTATTGAGAGAACGTCGGGCAATGCGGCTATAAAGGGAGGTTCCGGTGCCATAAACAAGTTCCCTATGCATTTATTTCTTTTAAAATCGCATATCGGCCGATAATAAAAAATCAATATTGTATCAAAAAGGCAGCGCCTATACAATTATGTATATGGCTATGCCTTTTTTTATTGGCCAAAGCGATTCCTCGTGGTACATTTTTTGCTTCATTTTATGACGATTTAGTATCAACGAACCGAATTGAAGCTCCCCGCAGCAAGCTCCGGGGAGTTCTCTCGCGAGGTTCGTTCACCCGGTGCGATATCGATTTGAAACTACGGTAACGGCAACTTCACCAACCAACGAAGGGAGTATCTATGATCAACAGCGGCGATACCGCCTGGGTCCTTGCATCGACGGCACTCGTCATGCTGATGACCGCGCCCGGCCTGGCTTTCTTTTACGGAGGCCTTGTCAGGAGAAAGAACGTTCTCTCGGTCATGATGCAGTCGTTCTTCCTGCTGTGCCTGATAAGCGTCCAATGGGTGCTGTTCGGGTACAGCCTGGCCTTCGGGCCCGATTTCCATCATGTGATCGGCGGGCTTCAATGGATCGGGTTGCACGGAGTCTGGATGACGCCCGACGCCGATTATGCACCAACCATTCCGCACCTTTTGTTCTGCATGTTCCAGATGATGTTTGCGGTCATCACTCCGGCGCTCATCACCGGCGCCTTCGCGGAGCGCATGAAATTCGCCACCTTCGTCATTTTCAGCCTCCTCTGGGCCACCCTCGTCTACGACCCCATTGCACATTGGGTGTGGGGCCACAACGGATGGCTTGCCAACCTTGGGGCACTCGACTTTGCCGGCGGGACGGTGGTGCATATCTCATCGGGCGTCTCCGCGCTTGTCTGCGCCCTCATGCTCGGACGCCGGAAGAACTATCCGGAAGCTCCGGTTTCTCCCCATAACATGACCCACACCGTCATGGGAGCCGCCCTGCTCTGGTTCGGCTGGTTCGGTTTCAATGCCGGCAGCGCGCTTGCCGCCAATGAGCTTGCGGTCTCCGCATTTGCCGCTACCAATACGGCAACCGCTGCGGCGGCGCTCACCTGGCTCGTCATCGAGTGGCTCGTTGCGGGAAAGCCGACGGTGCTCGGTGTCGCGACCGGAGCGGTCGCCGGCCTCGTGGCCATTACGCCCGCATCCGGATTCGTCGGGCCGCTCTCCTCCATCGTAATCGGCATGATGGTCGGCACGGTCTGCTTCATTTCCGTCACCGTCATCAAGGGAAAACTCGGCTATGACGACAGCCTCGATGCTTTCGGCGTTCACGGGGTGGGCGGGATGGTCGGCGCACTGGCAACGGGGCTCTTTGCCTCCAAGGCGGTTAACGCCGCCGGCAACAACGGGCTTTTCTTCGGAAATCCGGCCCAGCTGGGCATCCAGGCGATCGCGGTGCTTGCGACGGTCGCCTACGCCGTCACCATGACCGTTATCCTGCTCTCGGTCCTCAAGGCCGTCATGGGTCTCAGGGTGAGCGATGAGGAGGAAACCATGGGTCTGGATCATACGCAGCATAAAGAAAGCGCCTACACCATCTTAGACTGAGGAGAACGATCATGAAAATGGTTATCGCGATTATTCAGCCGCATAAGCTCGATGACGTGCTGAAGGCGTTGGACGATAAGGAGATCTTTCTGAAAACCGTCAGCAATGTCCTGGGCTGCGGAAGGCAGAAAGGCGCATCGGAAGTCTATCGGGGAGTCCGGGAGGCCGGGAACCTGATTAAGAAGGTCCGTTTAGAAATTGCAGTCAACGATAACTACCTCGATGCGACCCTCGCGGCGATTACCGCGGGAGCGCGAAGCGGCAAAATCGGCGACGGTAAGATCTTTGTTCTGGATCTTGCCGAGTGCATCAGGATTCGCACCGGGGAGACCGGAACCGTCGCAATCGGTTAGTAACAGTACGGCGTCCGGGGGAGGAGCACGCTCTTCTCCTCCGGACGCTTCAAAAATGTATTACACAGACGAATGATCGCCCCCTGTTTCGTTTCCAACGATCCTCCGTGCCCCCGTATCGATAAAAAGCTTACCGTAAAAGTCCTCCCTGTCGCAGATCGAGCCCCTCGTGATAATTCAGGACAGTTGTCTCTCCGAAAAATTTCATAATCACGTCGTCTAATAAAACAAGTTTGTAAAATTTTCCGTCATTTGCGCCATCATGAGATGGGTCGTGATGTCGGGAAATGCTTTTTAACGCACTATTAATACATTTTTGTCGATTTTTCTGCACTCAAAATGTATCAATTTATTATTTTTGATACGCAACCGCTCTTCCACGGAACGATCCTCCATCATTGAAAGGGAAATTTTCATGATCAACGGCAGCGATACCGCGTTTGTCCTCATTTCGGCCGCGTTAGTCATGCTCATGACGACGCCCGGCCTCTCATTCTTCTACGGCGGGCTCGTCAGGAGGAAAAATGTTCTCTCGACCATGATGCAATCGTTTTTCCTGCTCTGCCTGATCAGCGTGCAATGGGTGCTGTTCGGCTATTCGCTCGCCTTCGGGCCCGATGTGCACCATGTCATCGGCAGTCTCGCGTGGATCGGCTTGCGTGGAGTCACGATGGTTCCAAATCCCGATTATTCGGGGACCATTCCCCACCTGCTTTTTGTCACCTACCAGATGATGTTTGCGGTTATCACCCCGGCGCTCATCACGGGAGCGTTCGCCGAGCGCATGAGGTTCTTCTCCTTTGCACTGTTCAGCCTGCTCTGGGCGACGCTCGTCTACGATCCGGTCTGCCACTGGGTGTGGGGGGCCGGCGGCTGGCTCCGGCTCCGGGGCGTGCTTGACTTCGCCGGCGGGTCGGTGGTGCACGTTACCTCCGGGGTGTCGGCCCTCGTCGCCGCGCTCATGCTGGGCAGGCGGCGCGGGTTTCCGTCGATGCAACTTCCGCCTCACAACATGACCTACGTGCTTCTCGGAGCTTCGCTCCTGTGGTTCGGCTGGTTCGGTTTCAATGCGGGCAGCGCGCTCGGCGCGAATGAAATCGCGGTGAGCGCGTTCCTGGTCACCAACACCGCGGCCGCTGTCGCCGCACTGACCTGGCTTGCCGTCGAATGGCTCTCGGCCGGAAAGCCGACCGTGCTAGGCGGTGCCACCGGTGCGGTCGCGGGGCTTGCAACCATTACACCCGCGGCAGGGTATGTATCGGTCGGCGGCGCTATGGCGATCGGCATTCTCGCCGCACTCATCTGCTACGCGGCGGTTGTTTTCGTCAAGCAGAAGTTTACCTACGACGACAGCCTCGACGCTTTCGGCGTTCATGGCATCGGCGGCATGGTCGGCATGCTGGCGACCGGACTCTTTGCCCGGAAATTCATCAACGGTGCCGGCAACGACGGTCTCTTCGCCGGCAATGCCGCCTTCTTCGGCGAACAGGCGCTTGCGGTCGGGGTGGTCATACTCTATTCGGTAGCCGTAACGTTTATCCTCCTGAAGGTAATCGACATGATCTGGGGCCTTCGGGTCAATGACGAAGAGGAGGTCATGGGGCTCGACCATACGCAGCACCGCGAGAGCGCCTACACGCTTCTTGATTAATCGGGGGACGAATTCGCCGTCCCCCTTGTGAACGGGAACACTCATACCGGAGAAATCTATGAAATTCGTCATTGCAATCATCCAGCCGCACAAGCTCGATGCCGTCATGAAGGCACTCGATGACAAGGAAATTTTCCTGAAAACCGTCAGCAACGTACTCGGATGCGGGCGGCAGAAGGGCATTTCGGAGGTATACCGGGGAGTCCGCGAGGCGGGCAACCTGATTAAAAAGGTCCGGCTCGAAATCGCGGTCAACGATAATTACCTGGACCAGACCATCGAGGCCATTCGCGGTGCGGCCCAGAGTGGAAAGATCGGCGACGGCAAGATATTCGTCCTCGATCTTCACGACTGTATCCGGATCCGAACCGGCGAGCGGGGAAACGCCGCGATCGGGTAGTAAAAAGCCGGCATGGTGCGGAGGTGCGCAGCCCTGCCGAAGGCAGGAATCGGCCGCGCGCCTCTCCGCCAAAGAGTTTAATCCGCCGGGTGGGCCCCCGAATCACTGCTTTAATCGTGTCTCCACGCAGAGCGAATCCTTTAAATTCTCCAAATACCCCAGCGCTTCCTTTTTCACCGCCGGAGCGTCTTTCCATTGGGCGGAAATTCCGTCGGTAATGGCACGCACCTGCGCCTCGTCCGCAAGGTCGATGCCCTTCGCGCCCGATACATCGCTTCGCAGGAAGAGCACCGAGGCCCCGTCTGTAAATGCCAGGCGCCAGGAGGGTGATGCATAGAGGCGTCGTACGAGCTTCAGGTGCAGCGAATAGAGCGCCGTAGGCAGGATCACCTGCGTGATGTTGAATTTTGCGGCCACCCGGTCGAAGAGTTCTGGGCGATCGCTCATGGCCAGGTATTCGGCGAAGAACTGCGGCGAGCGGATGATGAGACGGGTATCGATGAAAACCTTTTTTTCCGGATACAGGCGCCAGATCAGGTAGCCGCCGTAGCGAAGGTCGTTAAACATGGTGCCGGGAAGAGGATTCCGTTCGAGATAATCGGTGATTTTTTCCGGAAACCGAAACGGCGAGAGCACCCGGTGGGGAGGGTAGAGCGACACGATCGACAGGTGGCGGAAGGCCAGTGCGCCGACCGTAAGGACCCCGACGGCTATTGCCTCCGCCGCGAGGAATTGCCGTTTTGCATGGCTGAGCCTCGCCATGACATCCGATTGCAGGAGATCGGCGGCGTTCGCGCCGATGATCGGAATGACGCCGACAAAAAATAGCGGGACGTTCCGCACCGCGCCGAAGGCGAGCCCGCCGAACCCGGCGAAGAGGATGAGATGGCTGAGCCGGCACTTCCCGCGGTTCACGGTGAGGAGCAGGCAGGCGATCGCCGCAACGCCGATCGTTACCGTCCGGTAGAGCGATTCGTAACCGGCCAGGGAGAAAAGGGGAACGTTTTCTGAAATGGTAAGGGAGTACAGGTTGCCGGAGCCGGGAGCGATGCGGCCGAAGAGCCTGAAGGGAAAGCCGAGTCCGGCAAAGCCGTAGGGATTGATCAGGCACGAAAGGGAGCAGGCGAGCAGGAGCGCCGTCTCGAATACCGGTCGGGTCCGCCCGCCCCGGATCCACCGCACCGTGTTTTCCGCCCAGTAAGCCCCGATGATGAAGAGCCCGATCGGGTAGAGACCCTGCGAGTTTGTCCACAGAATCTGGATCGGTACGCACAGGAGGAGAAGGCGCTTCCTGCCGGAGCGCCCCCCACGCTCGAAGAGAAAGACGTAGACCGCCATGCAGAGCAGGGTGACCAGCAGGGGGCGGACGCAGAGCAGGTAGCGCATGGTGTAGACAAGCGGCGGTGCGAGCAGCGCGGCGATGAGCGGGTAGTGCTTTGACCGGTGGGTAAGGCAGAGTATGCCGGTCGTTGCGGCGACGGCGGCCAGCTTGAAGAACAGAAGCGCCTTCAGGCCGCCGAGCAGGTACAGGCCGTAGCAGAGGAGCTGAAAGAGCCAGTGCAGGTCGACCCAGCGGGGAGAGTCGAGTGTAAAGGCGAAGGGATCGGTGAAGAGCAGCCCATGCGCGATCATCTCCCTTCCGGCCGCAAGGTGCCAGAAAATATCGGCGTCCGTGATGGGGAAGTAGACGAAAAAGGCCGACGCCGCCATGCAGAGGGGGATCGGCCAGAGGGCTGCTGCACGATGCCGGATACTCATTGCGCCGTTGCGGTAAAAGCCTTCAATCGTTGCTCGAATATCTTTGCCGAGTCGTCATTGGCGCCGAGCCGACCGAGGCAATAAAGGGAACGTTTGTACAGGAGCGAGTCGTGCGGGTGGCGATCGAGGCCCGTGAGAAAAATCGTCAGTGCCTTATGGTACTGCTTCGCGGCGGCTGCGACCGAGCCGTAGTTTACCGCGAGGTTGGGCAGGTCGGGATGTTCTGCCGTCATTGTCGCAAAGAGCTCCATGGAGGCCTCCCGGTCCCCGACCCGGGCATAGGCGACGGCCAGATTGCCCATTGCCTCGGGGTAGTCCTTGATCAGATGCAGGCACTCCCGGTAATAGGCAACCGCCGGTTTGACGAGCCGCTTGCGGAGGCAGAGCGTGCCGAGGTTGTAGCAGAGCACGCCGATAACCTTCGGTCGGGAGAGGTCGGCAAGGTTGTACCAGGGCATTTCGGCGGTCCGATAGCGCTCACGGTAATAGGCGTCGTCATGGTTGCATCCGGAGCGGTTCGGTTCGATATTGACCCGCTCTTTGCCGTCGTTGTAACGGCAGTAGAAGTGTCCGGGCAGCATCACCCCGTAAATAGGGCACCCTGTTTTTTCGGCGAGTATGAGGATGATGAGGGATACGCCGAGACAGGAGCCTTTGCGCGCCCGGTAAACCCGGTCCGGCAAGAGGGTTTCAAGCGAAGTGTCGGTGGAATCGAACCCGATGTTCCAGGTTTTATAGACCACATCGAGGATTGCGGTGCGCGCCGCAGAGGCTCCCCTGCGGAAGGACGGGGAGAGCCGGATCGCTTCACCGGTGCTGTCGAGGGTCCGGAAGAAGGCTGCGGCCGAACCGCTGTCGGTCGCGCCAAATTCGAGGGGTGGATGGCTCGCTATGATCCGGCAGGCGGTTTCGAGTGAGATCGTATCGGCGTGGGGAATTGCCTGCACCGCGCCCGGGAACGGTTCCCTGCTTTTCCTGGTCGAGCAGAAGATGACGGAGAGCACCAGCGTGGCGACGATAACGGCGAAGCGCAACCGGAATGGGCGCAATGGGTACCGGAAGGGTTGGTTCATGGCATCAGAACATCGAGGTTTTGATGCCGATGGCAAGGGTCCAGGAGTCGAGAAAATCCCTTCCGTCCGGCCACACGAATTTTCCCTCGCTGCTGGCACCGCTTTCAATCAGCTTGTTGATGGCGATGTAAATGGGGTACTCGGGCTTTGAAAATTCAAGACCGTAATGCAGGGTGAGACTCCAGGTCCGGTTGTCGGGGTCCGGAATCGGATCGTAGGTGTTCGCCGCGAAGGCGGGAATCCAGTCGACCCCCAGCGGAACCCAGAGCTTGGCGCCGAAGGAGTGCACATAGTGCTCGATGCCCCGGTAGCCGTAATAGATATCCGCATTGATGCTTGGCGGCGTGAAGCCGCCAAGGTCGTTTTCGCCGTAGGGCTTGAACCAGTACTGGAAACGGCTCTTATCGGTGATAAGGTTCTGGTTCCAGGCGGTAAAGAGATCGTTGTACTGATCCGGCTGCGAATTCATAAATTGGTTCATGCCATAGAAGTTCACCTCAAAGGGATGCGCATAGAAGGCTTCGACGATCCACAACCCCTTGTCGACATCGATGGTCTTGCCGATCCCGATCGTTGCATTGTAGATCCCGCCCCCGCACTGCATGGCGGTGGGGAGATATTGCATCTGGTTTTCCCGGCCCCGTTTGATGTCGTACTGGCCGGTCGGGAGGGTGAGGTTGAACATGAGGCTGTACTCGCCCTCCATGCCGACGGTTTTGGAGTAGTCGAGCATGATGTCCGACAAGCCGCCGGCCACTTCGGTATAATCCTGGTCCTCGGTGGCGGGCTGGAGATTGCCGGTGTTCGAGACGATGGGGATGGTGAGGCCGAGCGTCGAGGTCCAGGTGGGCTTGATGCTGAGCCGCGTTTTCAGCTCGTCATACTGGTAATCCTGGCCGATGCTGGTCAATCCCATGACCTGGGCGTCGATGAGACCGCCGCTGACGCCGTTGCCGATCCACTTGACATCGGACCCGACCCCGCCCGACCCACCCGCGCCGCAGCCGCCGACGCACTGCCAGGGCGTAAGCGCCGTAAGGGCGGCGTCGCCAGGATGGCGGAAATGGCCGACAACGAGGAGGCCCAGCACGACTATCGGGAGGATTGCGCCGACGCCGTACGGCAACGCTTTCCGTACATCGGGTATCCGGCGGATCGGGCAGGCGCGCATTGTCAGTTTCCTATCCAGAGGCATGGCGTGGAGTTGGTATTCATCTTGCCCGAGCCGATGGTCAGCGTCAGTTGGCTTGCGCCGTCCATGGTGCCGGCAATTTTAATGAGGACAAGATCCCAGGTGGTATTATCGTTGCTTGAGGAGGCGAGCGCCACGGCGTACGAGGCATTGTTGGACCACTGCGGACACTGCCATGCGGCATACCCGCTTCCCATGATGCTTATCGGGATAAAATGGGTCACCGTGTTCGAGGTGTTGACGATGAAGAGAACGCTGTGTTCGGACAGGTTCCCCTGCGAATCGGCCGGATAGGCGGAATTGCCGGAAAAGGAGCCGAGAAGGTTCTGCACGCCGCCGATATTTAAGAACATCATCTGGCTGGTGGTAGCCGAATCGGGCCCGATGGAGGGGTTGCAGATCTGGACGCCTTGGTTTATTGGCGTCAGCGAGGCGGAAGGCACGGTATAAAAACAACCGGGCTGATACCCGGTGCAGAGATACTGCCCGTCCCTCGAAAGTCCCCCGTTCATGGGGTAGGGCGCAATCTGGACCGGCGAGCCCACCACCGAACCGCCGTTGGCGGTATCGACCTGCTGCTTGTAGGTCACCCCGATACCGGTATTCATTGCCAGACCCTCGATCAGGTAGACCGTCGAATAGATGATATACAGCGATCCGGTAGAGGGATCCTGGTACCAGTGCGGCCTCGTGCCTGTTGAGCTTATTAAAACCGGCTGGGCAACCGTATCCAACTTTTGCATATAGGCGCCGTAGACATTGTTACCTTCGAGCAAGCCGTAGGCGACAAAGGAACCGTCGGGCGACAGCATGGGTTTGTCGGCATCGTAACTCTCGTTTGGCGGTTTTTTCAGTACCTTCGGGGTTGGGGCGGAATCGTTGAAATCGACGTAATAAATGTCTCTCGGACCGTTGTTGGTCAGTGCATACGCAATTTTAAAATTAGTGTTCGTTTTACCGAGGAACGATGCAATGGTGGCGGCGGCGGGAAACTGGTACGGCGGTTGCGGCAGCACGAACGTCGTCGGCGTATAGTTGGAACACCTGAAGAGTGCGAATACCGCTGCGGCAATGATCGGTGTCGTGGAACGGAATAATCGGCTCATAGTTCCCGTAATCGGCAAGCAGTGACGGAATTGTAGAATAATCAAATAAGAAATATACTTCGGCTGCCCGGGCGGGAAGTCAACTTCCGAACAGGTTCACGCCGCCCGACCACGTCCCCCCTCCTGCCGTCCGCGGGCGAACGCTTTCGCTTCGCGCGTTGAAAATGTATTTTGACGGT
>CAZYYB010000110.1:0-9556 GCA_964651515.1 uncultured Fibrobacteraceae bacterium | reverse complement strand
GGCCGCGCCCTGGAGCATGGGTTCGAAGATGCAGCCCGCTATGCGCTCACCGCGCTCTTCGAATAATTTCTCAAGCGAATCCATGCACTCCGCGCCGCAGGTCGCGGCCTCTTTACCGACAGGACAGCGGTAGCAGGAGGGCGAATCGACCGAATGGTGCTTCCTGAACCGCTCGTGGAACAGGGCGTGAAAGGCCGGAATCGAGCTCACCGACATGGCGCCGAGCGTGTCGCCGTGGTACCCGCCGCCCAGGCCGACGAACTCCGACCGGCCGCTCCCGCGCAGCGCATGGTACTGCAGGGCTATTTTCAGCGCGACCTCCACCGAGGTCGAGCCGTCGTCCGAGTAGAAGATGCGGGTCAGCTCATGGGGCAGGAGTTCCGCAAGGAGCCCGGTCAGGCGCAGGGTGGGAGCGGAAACGAACCCCGCCATGAGCACGTGGTCGAGGCGGCCGACCTGCTCCCGCACCGCGGCGACGATGCGCGGATGGCAATGACCGAAGCTGCTGACCCACCACGACCCGACCGCGTCCAGATACTCGCGCCCGAGGCCATCGTATACGTAAAGTCCAGCCCCGCGCTCGACGACAAGCGGCGGGTAGTCGCGCATGTCGCCGTGGAAGGTGAACGGCATCCAGAGATGGTCAAAGTCGCCGGTAGACGGCATCGCAAAACTCCTGAACCCGCCCATCGCAGACGGCGTCGCGCTCCAGTTCGAGAAAATCGGCCGAAGAGACGCTGTCGCGAATGACGCGAACGATATCGTGATAAATGTAGTTTCCGGGCATCGCATGGATGTTGTTGAGCACCACTCCCGCAATGCCGATTTTTCGCGCGGCAAGCGCCTCGACGGTGAGGAGCGTATGGTTGAGCGTCCCGATGCGCGGCTCGGTGACCAGGATAACCGGCAGGCCGAGGTGGAGCATGAGGTCGGCCATGGTTGAGCTTTCGGAGAGCGGGACGAGCACGCCGCCCGCACCCTCGACGATGGTTACCGATTTCCGGTCGGCGATTCCGAGAAATATTTCCCGGATACGGTCGATCGAAATCGTCACTCCGGCGCGCGAGGCGGCCAGGTGGGGGGAGCAGGCCGGCTCGAAGCGGCAGGGGACGCCGTGCCCGGGCTCCTGCGGCGCGATATTGCCGCCGGCGAGGACGAATTCATAATCCGGGGCGACCAGGTTCCCGGACGTATCCCGCGTGCAGCCGGTCTGTACCGGTTTCATGTAGTGCACCTCGTGGGTGCGGGCGAACCCTTCGGCAAGGATGCGGCTGACATAGGTTTTGCCCACGTCGGTGTCGGTGCCGGTGACGAATACGCCGCGACAGTTTCCATTTTTCATCGAGGTTATTGCCCCTTTACGCACGATCCTACCATCGTCCGGTACGTGAGCGGTACGCCTTCGCTCTTCCGGAAGCGCTCCTCATAGGCCCGGCAGAACGCCACGACCCTTCCCCTGGTCAGCAACTGCCCGGCCGCCGCGCTGCCGCCGATGGCGCTGATGCTTTTAAGGTGCGTTGCGGCGTTCGTTGCAAATACCGTGCGGGCAACCGTTGCAAACGTCACCCGCTCGAATCCGGCGGCATGGAGGGATGCCGCGAAGGCATCCGGCTCGGGACACCTGACCGGGGAGGGAAGGCCGAATGTCGCCCGCGTGGCGAGCACCTCGGCGAATGACCCTTCGACAAACACCGAAAAAATCAAAAATCCTCCGGGTTCCAGAACATCGGCGATCTCACCCAGGGCGGCGAGCGGTGAATCGAGCCACTGAAAAACCGAGGCGGCGATTGCGCCGCGAAACGTTTGGGGTTTGAACGGGAGGCGCTCCATGTCGGCGGCCAGGTGCGCCGGAGGTCCGCCGATTATCCTCTCTTCCGCGGCCAGGGCCGCACCGGCGAGGTCGATGCCGACGATCCGGCTTTGCAGACGGGCTTCGCGGCAGAGCTCCGCCAGAAGCCCCGTCCCGCAGCCTGCATCGAGCAGCAGCCCGTTACCGCCAACGGCTTCGAAATCGGCGATAAGGCGGACTATACGCCCGATAAGCTCGGCTTGAACGACGGCATGTTTCCGGTAGGTCGCGGCCTTGCGTCCGAATGAATGGGCGATACGGCGTTTCGAGGGAACGGCGACCGGCATTGCCGGGGCGTGCGGATCTTTCGGTGCCTGCGGATCCTTCGGATCATCGTAGCGGCGTGTCATCGAGGCAAAAAATACTTGAGATGGGGAGGGATGGACCAATTATGAGAAGCCGGCAAGCTTTGAAACTCTCCCGCCGGAGGCATTTTGATTGTATGCATAAAGCATCCACCCTTTTCACCCGGGTATGCAATTTGCTTTTGTATAGAAATGGTTGAGGTTGTTTTTTTCGAGGAGGCAGTTATGGCATTGAACACATTGAACGATTTATTATGCAACCGCCTGGGCGATATCTACGATGCGGAGAGCCAGCTGGCCACCGCATGGCCGGAGATGGCCGAGGGGGCCAGCGACAGCGAACTGAAGAGTCTCTTCAGGAAAGAGTCCGGCGTGGTCAGGGACCAGATCTCCCGGCTCGACGGCATTTTCGCGACGCTCAGGATCAGCAAGGATTCCGTCATCAGCAAGGGCATGCGGGGGATCATCGAAGAGGGACGGGAGATACTCCAGGAAATGGGGGATTCCAGGGTAAAGGATGCCGCGCTCATCTCGATCGCCCAGGAGATGAAGCACTACGAACTGGCGGCGTACGGCTCGGTTCGCGCATGGGCAAAGGATCTGGACGAACCCAAGGCCGCCACGCTCCTGCGGGAATCCCTCCACGAGGAGGGTTCGATGGACAAGAAACTGACGTCGCTTGCCGAAGGCGGGATGATGAAAAAGGGGATCAACCGGCAGGCACCGAAATAAGAGGGGGACCTTGCTTTCACTATCAAGATCTGGTGGGGGAAACTCGCTTCGCGGTTTCCCCCGGGTCGAAGCCGCGCAAAGCCGCGTCTCCGACACACCCCCTTCAGCGAAAGTGCCGGGCCGGAGGTTACCTGTAAGAACGCTGACGCCGCTATCCGCCCTCCAACCTCCCCGCGACCAAGCCCCCCTTCCATTCCGATTGAGCCCCACCGGACCCGGCAATTAATGCCCCGCAACCCTCCCGTATTTCATCGTTTCAGCCGCGTCGGAAATTATTGGCGGGCGCCTCATTTTTCTATAGTATCGCCCCTGCGGCATTATTATTTTAGGCGCAAATACGGGGGACAATCCGGTCGTGAAAAATTGATTGTATGAATAATCTACCTCACTCGATAATTCTCATTCAGGGCTCGCAAAACTGGGATAAGTGGCGAAAGATAAACCCCGGAACCCGTCCCGACCTTGCGGGCGCGGCGCTCAGCGGCATCGATCTGCGCGGTATCGATCTCAGCTCTGCGGATCTTCGCGGAGCCTGCATCAGCGGTTCGGACCTGAGCAAGGTCGATCTCACCGGTGCAATCCTCACCGAGGCCGATTTAAGCGGCGCACTCCTGAACGATGCGGTTCTCCTCGGTGTTTTTTTAACCGGCGCACTTCTCGGCGGCGCCGATCTCACCAATGCCGATCTGCGCGAGGCCAACCTGAGCGGGGCGGACCTCTCCGGCGCACGACTCTGCGGCGCGGTGCTCAGGAGCCCGGCGTACGATGAGTTGCCCCGCCGGGACGGGAAAACCTCCCGGACGACCACGCTGACCTTCGGACTTTTCCGCGGCGCCGACCTCAGCCGGAGCGATCTGCGCGGAGTCGACCTTTCGGGTGCCCGGCTCGGGGGGGCAAATCTTTCCGACGCTCTTCTCTGCCGTGCCAATCTGAGCGGCGTCGACCTGCGCGGCGCCAACCTGAGCCGGGCGGATTTAAGCGGCGCTAACCTTTACGATGCGAACATCGCCGGCGCCAACCTAACCGAGGTCAACCTCGGCAATGCCGACCTCGGGGGCGCACGGGTCCACGGAACGACGATGACCGGCGCGCTCCTGCGCAGGACAAGCCTGCGCGGCGCCGATTGTTCCGAAGCCGATTTGACCGATGCTGTATTGCTCGGCACCGACCTTGCCGGGGCGATTCTCGACGGGGCGGTGACCGGGGGAGTTTCCTGCCGGGACCTCATCATCGATGAGAAAACCAGCCAGGCGAACCTGGTGATCAGCCATCCCGATGAACCGGTACTGATGGTCGATACGCTGGAGGCGGCCGGGTTGCTGCAACTCCTCGCCGCTTCCACGACCCGCGATTCCGTTATACAAACGATCAGCGGGAAGCTCGTCCTTCTTTTCGGGCGCCTGGACGAGCATCGGGAGCTGCTTGCCGTTCTTGCCGGAGAGTTGCGGCAGCGGGGGTATCCGCCGCTCATCGCGGATGTCGACCTCATCGTCAAGAGAGAGTACCGCGACCGGCTCAAAAGGATGACGTCGCTCTGCCGGTTCGCCATCGGCGACCTGGCGGCGCCGACGCCCTTCCCTGCCGACGCCCTTGCCGTTTTTTACGATGAAAAAATTCCCCTTCTCCCGCTCGTTCCGGAGAGTCTTGGCGTACCTCCCCTGCTCGGCGACTTCGGTTCACAGATCGGCTGGATCCCGCCCGTCAGTTACCGGGAGATCGGGGAAATCAAGGAGGAGTTCGAAAAAAGGATTCTCGGCCCGCTTGAGCAGAAGCGGCGGCAGATGAGGGAGATTTTACACAACCTGGAGTATTTGATATAACACTGCAAAAGAAATGTTACTCAGGAGGGGAAACCTCGCTTCGCGGGTTACCCCTCCTGAGAAGCAACAAAAACTCACGCTATTATCGTCGCCTCAATTGCCTCAATCTTCCGGCGCAGCTCCTGATCGACCGCGAGTTCGCCGTCGATCTTCTTACATGAATGGATGACCGTGGAGTAATCCCTTCCTCCAAAATCGAGGCCGATGCTGCGCAGGGACTGGGAGGTGAGTTTCTTGCAGAGGTACATGGCGATCGAGCGGGGATAGGAAACATCGCGTTTCCGGGTGTGCGCGGTCAGCTGGTTTGCGCTGATGCCGAAGGCGTCGGCCACCTTCTGCTGGATGCGCCTGATGGAAATGCGCTCCTTCTTGGCGGAAATGGCGTCGCCGCAGAGTTCCTGGGCCACTTCGAGGGTAATATCCCTGCCGGTAAAGGAAGAGGAGGCGATGAGCTTTATCAGGGTTCCTTCGAGCTCCCGCACATTGGAGGTAATATTGCCGGCGATGAACTGGATGACCGGATCGGGCAGCGAAAGCCCGTCGCTCTCCGCTTTCTGGCGGATAATGGCGATTCTGGTTTCGAGGTTGGGCGGCTGGATATCGGCGATGAGTCCGCCCATGAAACGGCTGATGATATGTTCCATCATGTCCGGTATCTTGTCCGGGGGACGGTCGGACGAGAGGACGATCTGCTTCCTTTCGAGGAGCAGTTTATTGAACACCCGGCAGAACTCCTTCTGGGTGCCGGGCTTGCCGCTGAAAAAATGGATATCGTCGATCAGCAAAAGATCGATGGACGCAAACTTTTTGTAGAACGAGGAGGAGTCCTTCTTGTGGACGACATAGTTAATATATTGGGTCGAGAACTCTTCACTCGTAAGATAGGCGACCTGGTCGGCGGTTCCTTCGGTCTGGGCAAAGTGGCCGATCGCCTGCAGCAGATGCGTTTTACCGAGCCCCGTGCCCCCATAGATGACGAGTGGATTGAAGGTGGTTTTTCCCGGCGCCTCCGCAACGGCGAGCGCCGCGGCATGGGCCATCCGATTGCTGTCGCCGACGATGAAGCGGTCGAAGGTGTAGTTCGGATGAAATTGGTGGCGCGCATCGGCACCCGATGAAACGGTTCGGGTGCGGGATTCGGTGATATCCGTACAGATCGGCTCGACGATCTTCCAGTCCTTCTGTGTAGGAATGAAGGAAATTTTGGCGAATGCTATTTGGGCTTCGGTAAGAGTATCCGCGATGAGGTCCGAGAAATGCTCTTCGATGAAGTCGGCGAAGAACTGATTCGGCACCAGGATATGGGCATGGCCGTCGTTTAAATAAAAATCGGTGGTTCTAAACCAGGTGTCGAAACTGGCGGGACCGATTTTCCGGCATATTTTCTGAAGACATTCCTGCCAGGGAGAGGGGATAGCGGCAGGCAGGGCATTATTTGCTTTTAACATGTTATCCACATTCTTTCAACTTAACAATATAATATTGCGATGAAATGGAATGCAAAAGGCAGCGGTGGTAAAGATCAGCTGAAACGATTGTGTAAAATCGATATAATCAATGCGTTATTTATAGGCCGATCAAAGGTGCAGGGCATTGTTTCGTTTTTTAAACAGGTTATCAACATTTTTTCCACCGGTTATTAACACTAAGTTATCCACACTGGTCTGCTTTTTTGCGATAGAACAATATACTATTCCCTTGGGCGATGTCAAAGACATTTTTTTAATAAAAAAATAATAATAAAAAATCAAATTATTAGGCCGTTTATTCCAATCGTCGGGTCGGATTGATTCCGTCACGGGGCCCTCGCAGAGCGAAATGCTCCCCGGATTTTCGACAATGTCAACAGCCGTGCGCCTTCCCCGGAACCATCGCCTTACCCACCTTTTTTTGCAAAACCATAGCCGACCCAGATCTGGTTCAAAACCGAAAACTCGGATCCATGGCGGCTCGCCCAGGGACTCAACCCGACCTCGTATCCGCCGTAGAAGGGGTAGATGTTCGATCGCCGCAATTCAAGGCCGGCATGGTAGGTAGATCCATTGTCATAAAAGTTAGGAATATCTTTGCCGTATCCCAGAAGAACTCCGACGATACTTTTCACCCGGATCGAAACATCGCCCTTCAGCACGGTATAGGAGGGATAGCCACCGGTTTTGAGGGGAAACCCGTATTCGAGCGATCCAAGCACGAGACTGTCGTGAACATTGACCAGCAGTCCGGCCTTGGCATCAAAACTCCAGAGGGTGGTAATCCAGTGATTACTAACGGTGAGGGTAGAAAATGAAAAATTGATGGTTTTCAATAAGGAAGGGGAGATCCACCCAAGGTCGTAGCCCCAGAAATAATAGAGCGAACTTGTTCCGTCCGCCGGGTCCTGTACGCTTTCGCTTCCGCCAAGAAGTATCGCGCCGACTGTTCCTATCGGCCAATTCGCATAACTCACGGCACCCTCGAAACTGGGCTGACTGAAGCTGAAAATTGATGATGCCTGCGCTCCGGCGCCTGAGCTGGTGAGCGATGAACCCGCACTGCCGCCGGTTCCGGTGATGCCGAATCCAACCTTCAGGGAGGTATCGACCGGAAAAATGCCGCGAACCGATGACATGCTGTACAACCCGCCGAGAAGCCCCACCGTCGAGGTGTAGATCGTCGGACGGTCGATTGCGGCGATGCAGCCGGGATTGGCCCACCACGCGCCCGGCGTGATGAGATTTTCAAGATACACCGACCGTTCGTAAAAGAAGGGGAGACTGTCAAGTTGCGGCGGCTGCTGTCCCCGCGATGCCGCTATCAGGATTCCGGCCAAAAGAAGCGCAGCGGCGTGAAAATTCCTGATAAGAGGCATGGAGCGGCGATCGACTTTCCGCAACGGGATCACAGCCTGCCTCGTGTTTTCAGGCCGTCCTGCTGCACGGTGTTCAAGAGTGTCGTTAACGATTCGATTTGCGCATCGAGCGTTCGCCAACGTTGCGCGACCGCCCCCGAATCGAACGATGATAATTGAGAAAGAGTACGGTTCATTAATGATAAAAGTGAGTCCGCAATACGAAGCGTTGAAGCCGATTGCGTGATAATCCGATCGGCGCGCGCTTCCATTTCGGGCAGCGCCGAGGTGGCGGCGAGTGAAAAATGGTCGGCCCTTTCCGTGAATCGGTCCAGAGAATCGAGCGTGCCGCTCAGGGTGGTATCGACATGCCTGAGGATGCCGGTCAGCGAAACCGATACGCCGTCGACCCTGCCGATGATTTTCCTGAAGCGAACCGGCAGGGGTGGCTCCGTTGCCGACCCCTCGCGCAGACCGTGTACCATGGCGCTGAGCGCCGTCACTTTGCGCCCCATCAGTTCGGTATTTGCGATAGCCTCTGCCGGACCCGGGAGGAACTCACCCGTCACCGGCCCGGAAGGGTCGACGGGTGGAGCATGGATATCCCCGGGATCGAAGTTCAGGCAACGGTCGCCCATGAAGCCCACGGGAACTGCCGTCGCCCGGCAGCCCCGATGAAGGTCAAGGGGAGGTTTTACCTCGATAGTCACCACGGTCCCGCCGCCGTGCAGGGCGATGTTCTTTACCTGTCCCGCTTCGACGCCGCGAATCCGGACCGGATCCTGTATTTTCAGGAAATTCAGGGAATTAAAGGTTGAGAAAACAACGGTTATGCGTTGGCCCCCGCCGCGGAGGGGCATCAGAAAATAGCACAGCGTCGTGAGCAGAAACATGGTCAGGAAGAGCAGGATTACGTAGCCGAAACTTCGATCGCTCATGGAGAAAAGATAGGTAATCCGCTCCCCGACCGGCAAGGCTTTCACCGGCGCGGCGAGCCGGCCGGGCGATGAATGAATAAAGTTCCCCGTAGCGGAGGCCGATATATATAAAAAAGGTTCAGCCTGAAAATTGTGAGGTAAGAATGTCCGCTGCCAGTGGAATCGGATTATCCATGCCGTCGGGCCTTGATGACGATACGATCATCAATGAGCTCGTAGCCGTTCAGCAGCAGCAGGTAACCACGGTCCAGAACGAGGTATCCGCGGCCCAGGCATCGATAAGCGCCTATGGCCAGCTGCAATCCGACCTCCAGAGCATCAGCTCCGCCGCATCGGCCGTCGCTTCGTCCGGTTCGTTCGATGTATTCTCCGCGACCTCTTCCAACGCCGATGCCGTTACCATTGCCGGAGGCAGCGGCAGTACCGCGGGACAGTATCAGGTGGGGGTCTACAATCTTGCATCGAGCGAAACCTTGATCAGTGCCGATGGAAAGATTTCAAGCGAGACCGCATCGCTTTCAAGCCAGGGAATCGGTGTCGGCACCATCAGCGTCGAGGGCGTGAATATTAACGTGTCATCCACGGATACCATCCAGGACCTTGCCAACAATATCAATGCGGCGACGCAGGCCGACGGGAGTCCGCTCGATGTTACCGCCTCGGTGGTGCAGGTATCGAGTTCCGACTATCGCCTGGTGCTGTCGAGCAATAACACCGGCAGCGACGGCATCGCCTACCAGGACGTCGGCGGCACGACCCTTGAAGATCTTGGCATCATAACCGATGCGAATGGGGATAAGGGCAATGTCAATCAGGAGTTGCAGAGCTCCGGTGACATTGCTACCGCCTGGAACAACCTTGCAACCGGCTCCGCGGTCCAGATGTCCGGTACCGACCACAACGGCAATGCCGTATCCGCGACGTTTACCAAGGACGCCGGAGAGACCCTTGCCGATTTTCTGTCCAAAATCACCAGCGCCTATAACGGCACCGTGACCGCGACGACCAACACCGACGGCCAGCTGGTACTGACCGATGCAATAACCGGCAACTCCGACCTGGCGATGAGCACGCTTTCCCTGGGG
>CAZYYB010000109.1:0-9559 GCA_964651515.1 uncultured Fibrobacteraceae bacterium | reverse complement strand
GAGAGCGACATTCAGCGTATGGTCAAGGATGCCAAAGCCAATGCCGAACGCGACAAGGAAGAGAAGGAGAAAATCGAAGTCAATAACCATGCCGAACAGCTCGTCTACCAGACCGAGAAGATGCTCACCGATTCGGGCGACAAGATCCCGGCCGATATCAAGAGCCGCTACCAGTCGGCAATAAGCGACCTGAAGGAGAAGATCACCGGCGGCAACCCGGCGGCGATCAAGACGAGCATGGATGCCCTGATGAAGCTCTCCGAAGAGCTTTATAAGCAACAGGGTCCCGGAACGGACGGACCCGATATGGGCGGCCAGCAGTTTTACGGCGGAACGCCGGGCGCCGACCAGTCGGCGGGTCAAAGCCAGGGAGGGGAGACCGGCGGAGCAAATAACGGTAAGGCCAAAGGCAAGGACGGCGCCGTGGATGCGGATTACGAGGTCGTTGACTGAGACCGCATCAAAGAATACGACGGGAGCCAAGGGAGAGGGGCGCGGGATCCGCGTCCCTCTTTTTATGCCTGCCGCTCGTGCTGCGACCGCGACCCCGCGTCTGAGCAGAGGAGTGACCATTTCTCCTTAAAAAAAAACTGTCATCTCATAGGGGACCGAAATTTTAATCGATTAAACGCGACATTCATAATTTATTTTCAAATTATTTTAAGTCCTCTAAAAATCCAGTATCAGTCTTAAAACAAATAAGATACGTGTATTCGTTAAAGTTAAAACTTAATCACATCGTGACAATTTCAATTAAAATTGATTGACTAAGGCAATTGCAACATATAATTTATATCACTGTTTCCTAAAACCATGAAATTCACGAAAACCCTCACTAAGGATGGGAGAGAGAACATTGAAAAACTTCAAGCAGATCTTCAGTAAGCCGGGTCATGAAAATAGGCCATGGATCATCTGGATCTGGAACATGGCCCTTTCACGAGGTGAGCTCCTCGCTCAGCTCAACGGCCTGCTTTCACAGGGCTTCGGCGGCATTATCATCCGTCCCGGCAGAGAGATGGTGCCCGCTTACCTTTCTGAAGAATTCTTCGGCTTTTTCAAGGCAGTCCTCGATGCGGCCAAAGAGCATGGTACCGGCATCAGGATAGCCGACGATTTTTCCATGCCGTGGAGCGATTGCTTTCGAACGCTTCTGAACCAGAACGAAAAATTGCGCGCCAGGAACCTCGTGCTCAAGGAGTCGGTGATCCGGAAGGAAGGCGAGGTCTTTGAGCAAGCCACCGACCATCCCGACACCACGATCATCATCGCATCGAAGATTAAAAACACGGAAATCAGCCTCCCGGACATCAAACACCTTACCTTCAGCGGCAACGCCCCGCTCATGTGGAAAGCGCCGGCGGGCGAGTGGCAGATTCACGTATTCAAACAGGAGTATGTCCTCGATCCGGCCGGCGGCTACATGCCGAACGTCTTTAATGCCCGGACCGCACAGCTCTATATCCAGAATGTGCTGAACGAATTCAAGACCCGTTTCGCCAAGCATGTCGGAACCACCTTCAAAGGATTCCTTACCGAAATGCCCGCCTACCGGCCGTCGGCAAACGGTCTGCCCTGGGATGACGACCTGGTGGTGAAGTTCAGGACCAAGTATAAAAAAGACCTGCTGAAGTTTCTGCCCGCCCTCTACTGCAGCACCGAACAGGCCGGGCGCATCCGGAATCAGATCTACTCCTACCTCGATGAGTCGATGTACGAGCGGTTTGCCTATTCTCTCGAAATGTGGGCCAAAAACTCGAAACTATCCCAGTGGGTGCTCTGCCCGGAGCGGACACTGCTACGCTCCGATAATCTTCTCCTCGATGGGGATTTCCGCACCCATGTGGGGCTCTCCATGGTCGGCATTCAGAATCTGGACGGCACCGAGGGCAATTTCGCCATGGTTCGGGCCATGGCCGATTGTAATGCCAGCGAGTATCGCCGGGGAACCCTTGCGATGATAGGGCGGAACGCGGTTGGCGCGGCGGCAACCATCCAGAGTCTCAAGGATGAGGTGGTGCTGAACCTCATGGCCGGAGCCTCTCCGATCGTGATCGATGGCGGTTTTTTCTCGCTCGATCAGCGCAGCTGCCTGAAAACGCCGCACAACCCCATTTGGTATCCCTTCATCGGCAATCATTTTAAATCGCTCTGCGATTATGCATCGACGCTTCAGGAACTGCTGAAGAATGTCTCCTTTTCACGCCCGCTGGCGATCCTGTCGCCCACCGGGGCCATCCGCGCCACCTACCTCCCTACCGATGGGGAGCCATCGCGCCGGGGTCTCCACCTCATGCAGCGGAGCATAAGCGCCGTCCTGCGCCAGAGTATCGATTTCGAGATCCTCTCCGACGAGTACCTCACCTCGTGCTCGGTAAAACCGACGGGGGAATTCGGCAAGACCGACCGCAAGGGAAGGGGTTTTTATTCGGCCCTGCTCCTGCCCTTCGCGCCGCTCATCTCCCGCAGCGCCCTTGTTTTCCTTGAAAAGCTGGTAGGCCGCGGCGGCAAGATTATCTTTGTCAACGAGCTTCCGCGCGGTACCTTCGAGGACGGCGTCAACATAAAAATCGCCAAGCGCATTGAGAAACTTGTCAACCCCAAGAAGGAAGGGTCGCGCATCGTCATGATCGACGAGCTCGACCGGTCGCTGGACGATATTTCCTCCCGCCTGAAAATCCGCGGCATCGAGAACGAACGGCCCGATATCATCAGCGCCGACGGCATCGAGGACGACTGCAATTTCTACATGATCCACAACCGGTCGGATCTGCAGGAGCATATCCTCAATGTCCAGGTGCCGCAGGAAAAGCACCTGTCGTCGATCGACTGCGAAACCGGCGCCATCACCGAGATTCCCGATGTGGACCGTGAAGGACCGACCTGCCGCTTCGCCATGCGACTCATGCCGCAGCGGACCGTGCTCATCGTCGGCTCGCCGACGGCCGTCGCCGCCGCGCCGGTGAAACCGGGCAGGCCGTCGGTTTCGCCGTTCATCGGCATCCATCGGAACTACCGGATCGTGCTCAAGAACCAATGGTCCTTCGAACCGCTGACCTTCAATGCGCTGCCGCTTTCCAACTGGACCCTGCGGATCGGGCTCAGCCGCGAATCGGGTGGGTTTTCCCACTTTTACGAGTCGCATTTTCAAATCGGTACCGTACCCCCGGAGTGCTATTGCGCCATCTCCGATCTCAGCGGCGACCATAAACGGATGCGAAACCCGGAAAACCCGGTGGAAATAAGCCTTAACGGCACGAGGCTCGATCGCCCGCTCGTCCCCACCTCGGCCCCGCAGGGGATTGCGCCCGAAGGGGCCGAGGCAACCGCCGCCGGAGCCGTTTCCTTCATCGTCCCACAGAGCCAGGTGAATGTGCACTATCTGTTCGGGGCGCCCGTGACCCTGTACTCCATGAGGGAACTTCTTGTCAAGGGAACCAACCGTTTCTCGATCCGGACCTCCGGGCTTGCTCTCGATCCGCAGACGATCCTGTATCCGCCGCTCGTGCTCGGCAATTTTGCCATCGTTCGTGGACAGAACGGCTGGATCATCGACAAAACCACCGCGCTGGTCGGTATCGACTCATGGACGCGCTACGGGTATCCGTACCTGAGCGGCGTCGGCGTTTACCGCCAGATGTTCGAGATTCCGCATCAGTATAGCCGCCTCATCCTGCGCATGACGCGCGTCTCGGGTGTCGTGGATATCAAGATTAACGGCAAGGAGGTCGGCAATTTTCTCTGGCAGCCGATCGAAGCCGATGTCACGAGTCTCTGCGAACCGCGGCGGAACGAACTGGTCGTGACCGTTGCCAATACCATCGACAACATCCTCCGTCTGAACGGGCGTCCCTCCGGGATCCTTGGAGAGGTGAATATCGACGTCCTGTAGGGACCGATGCAAAAATGGTACCGGGACGGATCGTCGATCCGTCCCTATTTTACTGAGCTGCCCCCTGAAAAGATACTCTCTTGTACTTTCCGCAGCTGGCTGGTTCACTTTTGTATTAAAACTTCAGGATCGGCTCGCACGGCCCACGACCCGATCCCGGCAAATGCGCTATTTGCACCGCATTTTATCACCCCATCCTCTCCTGGTAATCGAAACTCCCGCATTGGCATAACAAATGCTTTTGAAGATGGAACCCATCACCGCGAGGAGTATGAGACCGCAATGCCGGGTGAAGCCCTGCTGAAAATTCCCGAGGACGAAGTACTCTCCATCGAGCCGATCGGTTCCTGCGAAGCGATGCAGGAGCTCTTTCGCTGCGTCGATAAGGTCGCCTCGACCGGAGTCAGCATTCTTATACGGGGGGAGAGGGGCTCGGGCAAAAAGCTTCTGGGCGGTATGATTCACCGGAAGAGCAAGGTGAGCGAGGGACCGTTTATCATCGCGACCGAAGCGAATCTCGGCGAGACTCTCGGGCGGTGGGAGACGATAGGAAAAATCGAAGGGAGCATCCCCGATGCGCCGGAGCGGTTCGATGCGAGGGGGACCTCCGCCGCGATCCATCACGGCACGCTGTATATCGACGAAATCGGGGACTTGAGTCTGTCATCCCAGAAGCAGCTGCTGCGCTACGTGGAAGAGAACGAGCCGCGGGAAAAAAACCAGAATGCCGGTCCTCCCCTTCGCCTGATCGCCTCCACCTCGAAGGATCTCGAACAGCTGGCGCTGGACCGGGTATTCCGGACCGACCTCTTCTACCGGCTCAATGTGGTGACGCTCAACCTCCCGCCGCTCCGCGGCCGCGGGGCCGACCTCATGCAGCTTGCGGCGCATTTCCTCGGCAAATACGCTCGTGAGCACCACCGGAATATCGATGCCTTCGCCCCGAAGGCGGTAAAATTAATGCTGACCTACGAATGGCCCGGCAACGTACGGGAACTGGCCGAAACCATCGAGCGGGCGGTGCTCTCCACCCCGTCGGGCGTCATCGAAAAGAGCTCCCTGGCCATCGAACCGGACCTTGCCGCCCCGGAGGCGGGAGGACTGTTCAAGCTCATGGTTTCGGAGTATGAGAAACGACTGATCAACGACGCTCTTGCACGCTGCAAGGGGAAACTGAACAAGGCGGCCCGATTATTGCGGACGTCAAATCGGGTCATTGCCTACAAGGTCAAGAAATACGCGATTGACTACCTGAAATACCGGCATTGAAGCTCCCCGCAGCACGCGGCGTCGCTCCGAAAGCTTTAGTCCTGGTTTTTCGCACTTTCCTTATGGAGCGACAGGACAAAACGGGGAGCCGCATCGATTCATCGTTTGTTTCTACCGGCTCCCGACACCTCTTTTCCTTCACACTTCAAGAGGAATCCCGGCCAGCCGCTGGCGCGGCGACGGGGTCGCGGAAAGACTCTTCCCGAAGGCATCGGGCACCATGCCGGTCCCATGCCGCCGCGCGTGGGCCGACGAGGCCGGCCACTCGTCGGGCGCGTCCGCCAGCAGGGAACGAACCGGGTTGGCCTCGATATAGTGTATCGAGTCGACGATGGCGCCGGCGTCCCACAAGTTGCGGTCCTCTCCGCCGCCCTGCTCCCAGAAACTGAAAACGGGATCGTCGCCGTTTTTTCCCTCCGCCTGGACACGCAGCGCGGAGCGATACCGCCTCGCGAAACACCCTTTGATGCCGTTGCGAATCCGCATGATATCGTATTTCGGCTCCGAGGGACCGATGACCATATGCACATGGGTCGGCATAATGACATAGGCGAAAAGCTTGAACTTGTACGCCACCCGCGCCCGCGACAGCTCCTGCAGAAACAGTTCGCGTGCGAGGGCATCATCGAAGAGCCGGGTATGCCGAACACACCAGAATGTCAACTCGTGGGCATGTCCCGGCGTATTGTAGTGATAGAATCGTTTCCTCCTGAAATAATCGATCATATGCATCCTCGCGATAAGGTTCCATCGGCTATGAAAACAAGGTTCTGCAATCGTCGTGCCAGCCCTGTCTGTTCATGCCGATCCCGAGGAATAAATATTGCATGCCCGCGTCATGGGGAGGTTACCGGGGGATGAGAAGATTATTAAAGCAGGCATCGGGCTTAAAAATCTGTCTATCGTGCCCGATGCTTCCCATTTCCTGTTTTTCACTTTTCACTATTCATACGAACAGATATACTCCGCGATACCCGCATCGACCTCAATATAGAACGACGAGTCGCCGGGCACCCGGAAAGAGGTTCCCGCTCCGTAGACGGTCCACTCGCGCATTCCGGAAAGCCGGGCCCGGCAGCTCCCGGCAATGATCTCCATCCGCTCCGGCACGCCGGTTTTAAAGGTAAAACTCCCGGGATAGATGAGGCCGAGCGTCTTTTTCGTTCCATCCCCGAACAACACGGTGCGGCTTACCACCTTTCCATCAAAATACACGTTTGCCTTACAGACAACTCTCACCTCATCGAACTGCACAGGGATACCGTCGGTCATTGCATGCTGCTCCGCGTTTCAAGGTTTGACTGCCCCATGTCCGGTCGAAAAATACGTTCCCACACCGGTCGCCATCTATATTCATACGACTTCCCCGCAGCTTTCGAAAAGGCATCCTTCTATGACGACCAAAGACTATCTGCCGCTCGACCACGGCACTATTCCGCCGCCCGGCGAAACCGACGCCGATTGCTGGTTCATTTTTCGCGACCAGGCCGTTCTCGTTTCGCAGGACACCCCGGTACCCTTCATCCCGCGACGGCAGGACATCGCCGCCCTGCTGCCGCACCTTCAAAAGCGGCACTACCTCGGCGCGCTCCGGGGTATCCCCTGCCGCACCGCCTTAGTTGACACCGACGCCCGGCCGCCGCAGGGCTTCACCTTCGTCGAATTGCGATCGCTCCTGCATCGTGCCGGCGATGAACTTTTCCTCATGGCCGGACGCGCCCTGCAGATAATCAACTGGGCGATTAATCACCGGTTCTGCGGCCGGTGCGGTACGCCCACCGTCGAGCAGCCCAACGAACGGGCGATGCGCTGCCCCGCGTGCGGGCACCTCTCCTTTCCCCGCCTCTCCCCCGCCGTCATCGTCGCCATCGTCCGCAACGGCCGTCTGCTCCTCGCGCTCCACGCCCGGACGAGAAACGGGATGCGGAGCGTGCTCGCCGGGTACCTCGAACCGGGCGAAACCTTCGAGTCGTGCGTGAAGCGGGAGGTGTTCGAGGAGGTGAAGCTGCGGGTGGACAATATCCGCTACTTCGGCAGCCAGCCCTGGCCTTTTCCGGATGCGTTCATGGTCGCCTTTACGGCCGACCATGCGGCCGGCGAGATTGCGGTCGACGGCGTCGAAATCCTCGAAGCCGCCTGGTACTCCCCGGACGCGCTTCCCGAAACGCTTCCCGGCACAAACTCCGTTTCACGGAAACTCATCGACTGGTTTGCCGAAAAGTACGCCTCACCCCGTTAATTCCCCGCCCGCTGGAGATGGTATTCCAGTTTCGCGATCAGGTGCGCGGAGCGAAAGGGTTTCGGCAGGCTGTCGGTAAACAGGTAGTCCTTCGGGGCGGCCATGACCGGGTCGTTCGAGTAGCCGCTGACGACCAGGATCGGCACCTTCGGGTTCAACTTCCGAATTTCCACGGCTGTTTCCCTGCCGCCCATTCCCTGGTCGATGACCAGGTCAAGAATGGCTGCATTGACAGGATGCCCCTCTTCGCAAGCTTTCCGGAACAGCTCGATCGCCTCGCCGCCTTCCTTCGCCGACAGGACGGCATAGCCGAGCATCTGCAACAGCATGCCGATGGTATGACGGATGATCGGTTCATCGTCCATGAGGAGAATCCTGCCCATTCCTTTTTTCTCGTTCAGCATATCAGCCTCCGTGATGATGGTTGTTTTACTGTTCGGCCTTCAGATACAGGTAAAACGTGGTCCCTCTCCCGGGAGTCGATTCGACGTCGATACTCCCGCCGTGCCGCTTGAGCACCGAGTGGGCTATTGCAAGATTGAGACCGCTGCCCCGCGATTTTGTACTGAAAAAAGGGTCGAAAACATGGGGAAGCGCTTTTTCGGAAATGCCGGTGCCATGATCGGCAAGCGAGAGACGCAGGTAGTCGCCGGCGGGCAGGTCGGCGCGATTTACCTCCGCGAGCTTTTTATTGACTGCCAAGAGGACGAGCTCGCCGCCCGAGGGCATGGCGTCGACCGCATTGCGGGCCATCGCATGCAGTACCTGCCCCATCTGGTCCTTATCATACAGGCAATTCCGGAGATCCCCCGCCTTTTCGACGCGGCAGGTGACGGCCGACCCGTCGGTCGCCGCTTTCAGGACCTTCTCCACAAAGGGGAAAAGCGGGGCGCCTTCCAGTGCCGGAGCCCCTCCCTGCGAAAAAGTAAGGAGTCGCGATGTCAATGCCCGCGCCCGGTCCATGCACGCGCACGCCTTTTCGAGATCCTCCGCACCGGCGCCGTTATTGACCTTCGCCTTTGCGCATTCGATAAGGCTGAAAATGCCCATATGCAGATTATTAAAATCGTGGGCAATGCCGGCCGCGAGAATACCGAGCGCTTCGAGCTTCCGTATCCGACCGCGATTTTCCTCGGATTGCCGGACCGCCTCTTCGGCCTGCATCCGCTGGATGCCGACCGACCCGAGATGGACGATGGTTTCGATCGCCCCGGCACGGGTCAGCCGTTTCCCTTTTGGAAGCAGGATCACCAGTGCGCCGTAGTGCTTCCCGTTCCAGGCGAATCCGATCGCGTGGACCCCTCCTAGACGGAGCGCCCGTTCCACCGCCCGGCAGACCGGTTTCGGGATGGTACGGACCAGGAGGTTATAGAGGCCGTCTTTAAAATGATGCAGCTTGCCGTTTCGATACAGCGTAAGTTCTTCGGGCGTTGCCTGCATGAGGGAGAACTCTCTTTCAAGAAAATCGATGCCGAGCAGTTTTTTAATGACGCCGAGATAGCGATCGATGCCGCGCTGCCAGGTTATCGTCATATGCGAGCCGTCGGGAGCAAGCTTGCTGACCACCAGAAGCGCATCCGGAATCAGGGCATGGACGGCCTCTCCGACCAGGCCGAAGAGTTCCGACAAATCCCTGCTCGATACAAGCGCCGTGCCGAATCGGTTGATTATCTCAATCGAATGGTGTTCCTGCTGTTGCACGATCGCCTTCGCCGCCATGAAGCCGGTCCTTCTCTGCAGAAATGATGCACCCGTGCAGCCGCCGAAATCGCCATGCCTCACCCCTGGCCGGCATGCGTGACGACTTCCCTACGGCGGTATTATATCATGGAATAAAGAAGATGTAAAGAGCGATGCCTTGCGGGGGAACTCTGCATATCGCCTTTTATTATTTCAAAATTTCCTTCAGCTCTCCGATGGAATGGATATTTTCCCTTTCGCAATACCCCTCGATTCCTTCGAGGACCCGTATCGGAATTGAGGGGTCGACGAAGGTACCGGTCCCGACCTGCACGGCCGAGGCGCCGGCGAGGAGGTACTGGAGCGCGTCGTCGGCGGTCATGATGCCGCCCATGCCGATGACCGGGATCGACAGGCTGCGGCTTACCTTCCAGGTCATCGCCACCCCGACCGGCCGCACCGCCGGACCGCTGAGGCCG
>CAZYYB010000108.1:0-10248 GCA_964651515.1 uncultured Fibrobacteraceae bacterium | reverse complement strand
GCAAATGGCAGGTAAACCTTATCCGGTGCAAGATCAAGCATGAGGGGTTCACCGCCGCCCCGGCGGCGGTGAGGAGGCGGTCCGTCTCCCACCCTCGGGTAGATCGCTCAATGCCCTTCCGGTAACACGGGAGGGCCAGACAAATGATTGCCCCGTCCGCGAAAGCGGATACGACAGAACCCGGCTTACAGACCTTCCGCTATTATTATAACTGTTGATTGTTAAGAATTCAATTTTTGAAGACAACCATGTTTCAGGCAAAGAAGTGGGCGACCGCGGGTCGCCCCGACGAAGTTCTCCGTCATTTTTATTGTGTTTTCTACCTTAAAAGAGGGCGTTGCGGGAGGGGGAGAGCGCTTGCCTTCGGCAAGCATCGCCGACCACTTCCGCTGGAGGGGGTGCGTCGGAGACGCGTTTCGCGGCTCCGACCAGGGGGAACCCGCGAAGCGAGGTTCCCCCACCAAAGCATCAGGCATTGATATCCTCACTCAGATTCCGGAGAAGTCCCGATCATCGTTACGAAGCACTTCCGATACTTTGGCTGCCTGATCTGGCTCGTCTGCGCATGGGGCGCCCTCGCGGCCGGTCCGGGCGATTCACTCGATGCCGCGCCGCTCCCGTTTCCCTCGAAACCGCCCGATCGCATCGTCCATATCATCATAAGCGGGAATAAAGTCACCCGGTCGTACGTTATCAGGGCCTATTGCGATTTCGATACCGGCATGGCCTACGACTCCCTTACCGTCCAGCGTTCCGAACGTCAACTCCGGGCGACGCGTCTCTTCCTGAGCGTCAACATCCTGTCGTTTCGGAGGCCCTATGGGTATGACCTTTACATCATGGTTACCGAATATCCGCTCTACCTCACCTTTCCGCCGATTTTCGATATCAACCATTACTTCTGGCTGCATGGCGACGAGGGCAACTGGTACAGCCCGCTCGCAGGCCTGGAACTCACCAATCTCGGCGGACGCCAGGAAGACCTCGGCGCCACGGCACAGGTCGGCGCGTGGCAGGCCTATACGGCGTACTGGAACAAACCGCTCTTCCCTTCGAAATACTCCGTCGGGATCAGCGGCGGCTACTGGTTGCAGCCGGACCCATCGTACAACTGGGACCTTCACGAAGTAAGCGGCACCGTGACCCTCGGCCGCCGGTTCTTTGAAAGTTCGAAAGCCTATTGCACCCTTTCGCCGGACTATCGCACGGTAACCGATTCACTCGGCAGGGATTCGGTCGCGCAGCACCAGGTTTATGCCTCGGTCGGATGGATCTCCGACCTCCGCTCGGCGGGATTCGATCCGTCGAGCGGCACGCTGTTCCAGGTCGAAGCCCGCTCGAACTACCTGTATCACGATCCGGACGTCGAGCCCTATGTGCAATTTACATCGGACATCAGATGGTATATCCCGTTTCTGTACCGGGATGCGAAGTTCGCCTTCCACCTGTACACGCTCGCCAGGACCGCCGATGCGACGTACTTCGACCGGGTGCTCATCGGCGGCATCAACTCGGTTCGCGGCTATACCACCCAGAGGATCGGGCTCGACCTGGACGCAAACGACGCCTGCGTCTTCTCCGGCGAATACCGGTTTCCGCTCTATCAATTCCCCGAGCTTTCCGAACTGCTGCCGGAAAATTATGCGGCGCTGCTGGGAAAATTCAGCGGATGGGCGCCCCGGCTCGACGGCGCGCTCATCGGGGACTGGGGCAGGGTTTCGAAAACGCCGCAGGCGTTTTTCCAGCCGGGCGTCAGGGAGCAGACCGGCAGCGGCATCGGCTTCGGCCTGCGGGTAACCGAACCGACGCTCAAACTCTCCGCCTGCTCGGATTTTATCTGGAGCGAAAACCTGGGGGGCAGCCAGTCATTCCAGCCCCGCCTGCTCTGGTACCTGTATTCGGGGATCAATTTCTAAAGAGAGATTCGGCGAAGCATTTGAGAAAAGGCCCTGCCGGGTATTTTCCCGACAGGGCCTGCCCTTCCCTATTTTGAAAAGGTATTTACCGGACTCTGACCAGCCTCAGCCGCTTGTCGAAGTTCGCCGCCTTCATGCGAACGATATAGACGCTCGACCCTGCCGCTGCCTCACGCACCTCGTTGCGGTTCCACGCAATTTCGTAGTGCCCGGCAGTGTACTTCCCGCTCGCGAGCTGCTTCACGAGACATCCCTTCAGGTCGTAGACGCTGATCTCCACCGCCTGCTGCGCGACACCCGCTACGGCCGGTACGTCGAAGGCGCCGATCTCGCTCGAATCCGGAACGAGCTTCCCTCCAAGAGTCACCTTGCTCGCCAGAAAAGTGGCATTATTCCCGGTTACCGCATGCGTCGCAAAGTGCCGCGTTTTCGGCAGGTGGATCATCGGTTTGTGGCAGAATGTCGTAACGGAGTTCGCTGCGCTGGAACTAGTCGCCGGGACGGCAGGGGATGATGCCGCGGCAGTCGCCAAAGTTGCCTGAGTTTGCGCCGCGGCCTTTGACAGCGGCGTTGGGTAGGTAAGAGATGCCTTCGTGGCGGTATATACCTGGTAGCCCTGTCCTACCGACATTATTTCAATATTGTCGATTCCCTTTGAGGGCCAATAAACATTTCCCGAATCATTTTTGACTACCACAATTGCCGATGCAACACCGGCAAGCGCGTGAACGATTGAATCGTTTGTCGGAGGCAGGTAGGCAATCAGGTTCCAGCCGGAAAGCGATATCGGCGTGCCGGCGTAATTTATCGGGATACCCTGCACTTTAAGCGTATCGGGCATGGTGGTATAGACCAGATACCCCTGGCCTAACTGAGCATGGCCGATACCATCTATCTGCATAACTGGGATATATGCCTCACCCACGATATTTTTTACAAATATAAAGCCATTGGGTTCGGTCCCGAACACCTGGGTCGTCGTATCATTTTCAGGGATGATATTGAACGAAACCGCGCTCCAGCCGGGATTGAGAGGGATCTTCTGGGTAGTCGCCGGGGTCATATAAATAAAAGGTTGCGAAGTGCTCAGCCAGGAAGTCCCATTAGCGACAGTAAGAGTTATTTTCCCAATATAGCCTATGCTATCATTTTTATCATTACACCAGGGAAAGCAATTCCAGCCGACCGTCGGCGTGGTTGCCGGCAATTGTACCTTAAGGCTATACAAAGTTGTAGAATCTCCAAACATAGTTGCAGTATCGCATTGACTCTCAACATAGGAGGAATCTGCGGCCTGAAAATAAACTGTATATATCCAATCAAGGCCGACATCAATGCATGAAGAAACTCCGGTGACTTTTACAGAGGTATTCCCATTGGTGATTCTGCCGGGACTGGTTAATCCAATAAAAGGAACATCACAATTTAATACAGGGACTAAAGTCGGTCCGGGAGTTTGCATCTCCAATGTATTATTCCAATTCCACCAGCCAAACCCGGTTCTTTTAAAATCATCGTAGGTATTAATACTAATAGTGTTAGATTTAGCAGGGTCCAGCCATTGAAGGGAAGAATCCCCTAGAATAACGCCCATTATTACGCCAAAATGAAATGAATCTCCAGAATCGGGATTAAGCCCCGCAATGCATGGTTCGGTATCCTCAATATCCGTTACGAGCTGTTGCCAGCTTATATATGAGTTTGAGCATCTTGTTTTTATGTTGTTACTACTTAAGGTACTAATTATCGAGGAGACAGAGTTCAATTAATAGGGACGTTGATAGCCGCATAAAACGTTCCCTGAATCTACCCCGCCGGTACCCAATTGACCTATACGTTGTTCCGTAACATCATAACCGTAAAATTCAAGAATCATCTGGGTACAGCCAGCCCAACACCAATTAGTAGAATCCGCTGGATACCACGTCACCGGTGCATAGTAAGTGGCACGAACCGGCATAGTAACCGCTAATAAAACAATAATGACCCAAGCTGACGGTTTCATATTCACCGACCTCCTGCAGGTTGAGGCTGCACATGGTGTTTGACTTTCTTGAACAAATTAAAGCTGCTTGATTCCAAATTTGCATATAAACTGTCCAGATTGTCTGATTTGTGGGTCGATGAGGTAAAACGGGTCAAATTTTTATCGCCTTTTTCAGGAATATAGAAATATGCTTGACCAATAAGACGCCCTATAAATATCGGATGATATCCAGCCGATTCGGGCCATATTTGGCATATTTTTTCCCAATCTGTTGCATACCCACTATAACCCAGTCCAGTTACATGCCATTTCTTGGTTGGAGGAGTGTTTATTATCAAAAATAAAAGCCTTGATTTACCATGCAGAAGCAAAGGAACCGCCCATCCATCCAACGGTTTAATAATTGAGCTTACAGGAGCATTTTCATCAAGCTTAGCCAGTGAATCATTATTAAATCCATATAAATGAATAGGCTGGCCGGCTTGAAGATCTGATAATTTTGTACCAGAGTCCAAACCAATATGAACAGGGTCAGCGCTAATTTCATTCATTATAGGAATTTTTCCTGCCATCGCACTATCAATAACCCGCTGTACCTCCACCGGCACCTGCTCCGCCATAACCGCACTTACCGCCCAAAGCATCAAAAAAATCATAATTTTTTTCATGATCTACTCCTCTTTTTTTTATGCTGTTGTGTCTGGATTTGGCTTTTTTCTCGAAAACCTGAAAACCCCCTTCATCTCCTTCTGTCACGAACCGGCATAGTGACCGCTAATAAAACAATAATGACCCAAGCTGCCGGTTTCATATTCACCGACCTCCTGCAGGTTGAGGCTGCACATGGTGTTTGACTTTCTTGAACAAATTAAAGCTGCTTGATTCCAAATTTGCATATAAACTGTCTAGATTGTCTGATTTGTGCATAGCTGAAGCAAAACGCGTCAAATTTTTATCACCTTTTTCTGGAACATAAAAAAATGCTTGTCCAATGAGATGTCCAATAAATATCGGATGATACCCCTTCGATTCAGGCCATATTTTGCATATTGTTTGCCAGCTTATTGCATAGCCGCCAAATCCGAATCCATCAACATGCCATTTCTCGCTGCTATTTAGGTCTATCAGAAACAGAAGCCTGAATTTTCCATGCAAGATCAAAGGAACCGCCCATCCTTTCAGCGGCTTGATAATTGAACTCACCGGTGCGCTCTCATCAAGTTTATCCAATGAATCTTTATTAAATCCATATAAATGAATAGGCTGGCCGGCTTGAAGATCTGATAATTTTGTACCAGAGTCCAAACCAATATGAACAGGGTCAGCGCTAATTTCATTCATTATAGGAATTTTTCCTGCCATCGCACTATCAATAACCCGCTGTACCTCCACCGGCACCTGCTCCGCCATAACCGCACTTACCGCCCAAAGCATCAAAAAAATCATAATTTTTTTCATGATCTACTCCTCTTTTTTTTATGCTGTTGTGTCTGGATTTGGCTTTTTTCTCGAAAACCTGAAAACCCCCTTCATCTCCTTCAACACATAGCAAAATCATCCCTTTGCTCAATAAGCGCCCTCCCGCCGTTCCAAGGAGTTTCTCGGGCGGCACCGACGGCATTGTCCCGCCCTGAAGAGCCGGGCTGCCGTTGTTTGCAGCAAGCTTCGGTGCAGCATAAGTCATGCTGACGGGTGCAATATATTATTATCACCAGGTAGAATGCAAAACTATTTTTATTATTTTTTGATGATCTTTTGCGGCGTGTGCGCCCGGCAGGCGATATCCATCATTATCCCGACGCCCGACCTCGTTATCGGCCCCGGCTCCCCCGCAAAACTTATTTTTCAAGGTTCATTTTTCCCCGGAAATTAACTGTATTTCGATAGAGGGAGATTTCATCCATGTCTCAGGTAAAACGAATTTTCGTCGAGAAAAAATCCGGCCTCGACATCGCCGCGAAGAGCCTGTTCCGCGATCTTCGCGATAATCTCGGCATACAAGGGCTCGCCGCGGTAAGGCTCCTCAACCGCTACGACATCGAGGGCATTTCCGACGCCGAGTATGCGTCGGTCCGCGACATCGTCTTTGCCGAACCGCCGCTCGACACCGTCTACGAAGAGACGCTCCCGCTCGCCGCGGCCGAAGCGATGTTCGCCGTCGAATACCTTCCCGGACAGTACGACCAGCGTGCCGACTCGGCCTCCCAGTGCATCCAGATCATCACACGCGGCAGGGCCCCGGCGGTCGCGAGTGCGAGGGTCATCGCGCTCGCGGGAACGATCTCTTCCGGCGACTTCGCTCGCGTCAAGAAGTACTGCATCAACCATGTCGACTCGCGGGAGGCGGCGCTCGACAAGCCCGCCACCCTCGCCATGGAGCTCGACACGCCGCCGGATGTCGCGATTGTCGACGCTTTCCGCGGCAAGAGCGGTGAGGAGCTCGACACCCTGCGCGCCGATCTCGGCCTCGCCATGCGCCGCGAGGACCTCGCCTTCTGCCAGGGCTATTTTCGCGACACCGAGAATCGCGACCCGACAATCACCGAAATCCGGATGCTCGATACCTACTGGTCCGACCACTGCCGCCACACCACCTTTCTTACCACGATAAACACGATCGAGATCGATCCGTCGCCCTTTACCGTGCCGATAGCCGGGGCCCTCGAAGGCTACCGTGCGTCGCGTAAAATTGTTTACTCGACAAAAGAGGCGAAACCCCTCTGCCTCATGGACATCGCGACCATCGGGATGAAGGAGCTCCGGCTCGCCGGCCTGCTCGACGATCTCGACTCTTCGGAAGAGATCAACGCGTGCAGCATCGAAGTGACGGCGAACATCGACGGCCGCGAGGAACCGTGGCTGGTCATGTTCAAGAACGAAACGCACAACCATCCCACCGAAATCGAGCCGTTCGGCGGCGCGGCCACCTGCCTGGGCGGCGCCATCCGCGATCCGCTCTCCGGGCGCTCCTATGTCTATCACGCCATGCGGCTGACCGGTTCCGGCGACCCGCGGAAAAGCGTTGGGGAGACGCTTCCCGGGAAACTGCCCCAGCGCAAGATCACCACCCTCGCCGCACAGGGGTACAGCTCCTACGGTAACCAGATCGGGCTAGCCACCGGGCTGGTCTCCGAGGTGTACGACGAAGGGTTCGTCGCCAAACGCATGGAGGTCGGCGCCGTGGTGGGAGCGGTCCCGAAGGCGCAGGTACGGCGCGAGGCCCCGCAAACGGGCGATATCGTCCTGCTCGTGGGCGGGCGAACCGGCCGCGACGGATGCGGCGGCGCCACCGGGTCGTCGAAGGAGCATACCCGCGAGTCAATTCACACCTGCGGGGCCGAGGTCCAGAAGGGAAATGCGCCGACCGAGCGGAAGATCCAGCGCCTCTTCCGGAAGGAGGAGGTCTCCCGGCTCATCAAGCGGTGCAACGATTTCGGCGCGGGCGGGGTATCGGTCGCCATCGGCGAACTGGCGGCCGGGCTCGATATCGACCTCGATGCGGTACCGAAAAAATACGAGGGGCTCGACGGCACCGAGATTGCCATTTCAGAGTCGCAGGAGCGCATGGCGATCGTGATCGATCCGGCCGACCTCCCGGCCTTCGAGGCCGCCGTTGCACAGGAGAACCTCGAAATGGCGGTCGTCGCCGCGGTGACCGGTTCCGGGCGGCTGCGGATGCGCTGGCGTGGAAAGACCATCGTCGACCTCTCCCGTGCCTTCATCGATACCAACGGCGTTGCGCAGGAGAGCGACGTGCGGATTGCCGCGCCCGACGCGAAGGCCGATTTCTTCGCCGCACCGCTCGAAGCGGTAAAGAGCGCCCCGACGCTTCGCGACGCATGGCTTGCCATGCTCGGGGACCTCAACGTTTGCAGCCAGAAGGGTCTGGGTGAACGGTTCGACGGCACCATCGGTGCCGGTTCGGTACTGCTCCCCTTCGGGGGGAAGTACCAGGCCACGCCCGCGCAGAGCATGGTCGCCAAGCTGCCGGTGATGAGCGGCGATACCACCACCGGCACGGCCATGAGCTGGGGGTTCTTCCCCCGGCTCGCATCGTGGAGCCCGTTTCACGGGGCGGTCTATGCAATCGTGGAGGCGGTCGCCCGGATCGTCGCAACGGGCGGCGACCACCGTACGGTCCGTTTGACATTACAGGAGTACTTCGAGAAGCTCGGTACCGATCCGGTGCGCTGGGGCAAACCATTCGCCGCGCTGCTCGGCGCGCTGCACGCCCAGAAGGCCCTCGGCATACCGGCCATCGGCGGCAAGGACAGCATGTCCGGGACTTTCCATGACCTCTCCGTCCCCCCGACGCTCGTTGCTTTCGCGCTCGCGGCCGTGGATGTCCGGACGACCGTTTCCCCGGAGTTCAAACAGGCGGGTCACGCCGTCGTGCTCCTCCCCTTCGGCCGCGACGAAGCGGAAATGCCCGATTTCACCGCGGCAAACGCGCTGTTTTCGGCGGTGCATGACGCAATTTGCACGGGTGCGATTGTTGCCGTTCATACGGTCGGCGTCGGCGGCATTGCGGAGAGCGTCACCAAGATGTGCCTGGGCAACGAAATCGGCTTCGCCTTCGATGATCGTTTCGATCCGGCAACGCTCTTCTCCCCTTCCATCGGGTCGTTCATCGCGGAACTCGATGGGAAAGCCGATCCGAACAAGGTGTTCGACGACGTCGCCTGCACGGTCATCGGCGCGACGCAAACCGCCCCCTCGATAACGATCGGTCCGACCGAACTCACCCTCACCGAAGTCAAGAATGCCTGGGAGGAGCCTTTGTCATCGGTCTTTCCCGCAAATACGCCGACCGTGCCGGTGAAGGCCGACGGCGCACCCTGCACCGCCCGCACCGCGAAACGCCCCTCGGTCAAGATTGCGGCGCCGCGCGTCCTCATCACCGTCTTTCCCGGCACCAACTGCGAATACGACTCGGCGCGGGCGTTCGCGCGGGCCGGGGCGAAGCCGGCGACCCTGGTCATACGGAATCGATCGGCCGCGGACATCGTCGCCTCGATCGACGAAGCCGTGCGGCTCCTGGCCGACTCCCAGATTCTCATGATTCCGGGCGGCTTCAGCGCCGGCGACGAACCGGACGGCTCGGGCAAATTCATCGCCGCCTTCTTCTGCAACCCGCGCCTCAGGGAGGCGGTTGCAGCCCTGCTCGACAAACGCGATGGGCTTGCGCTGGGCATCTGCAACGGGTTCCAGGCGATCATCAAACTCGGCCTGGTGCCCTGGGGCGAAATCCGCACCCCGAACCCCGACAGCCCGACCCTCACCTTCAACACCATCGGCCGCCACATCTCGCGCATGGCGCATACGAAAATCGTCTCTGTTAAGTCGCCCTGGTTCCTGAAATCGAACGTCGGCGACGTGCACACGATCCCGATCTCCCACGGCGAGGGCCGGTTCGTCGCGCCCGAGGCGTGCCTGCGCGACCTCTTCGCGAGCGGCCGGGTCGCCACCCGCTACGTCGACGCCGACGGCCGCTACGCCGACGACATCGACGGCAACCCGAACGGTTCCCACGGGGCGATCGAAGGCATCACGAGCCCGGACGGCCGGGTCCTCGGGAAAATGGCGCACTCGGAAAGGCGGGGGGAAAACGTGTCGAAGAATATTCCGGGCGCAAAGGATCAGCGGTTGTTTGAGTCCGGGGTGGAGTACTTCAGGTAGGGAGGGGCGGCGGACCGTTATTTTATAGCCTTACCTTAAAAGGATCACATGCACGAAGAAATCCTTAAAAAAGTCAAACAAACCGTTCTCAAGCGGGAACCTTCCGCCGAAGTAATTCTTTTCGGTTCCCGCGCTCGAAACGATTACGGCCGATTTTCCGATGGGGATTTTCTGGTGCTTGTTGATGGAGAGATCGATACTGCCCGAGTGGACCGGATTCGACATTCGCTCTATGAAATCGAGTGGGACACCGGCGAAGTACTCAGTACAATCGTTAAAAACCGCCAATTATGGAATAGCCCCTGTTACCGGACAATTCTCTTTCGTAAATCAGTTGACAACGAAGGAGTATGGCGGTGAAAGAGAATTTTTCAAATTTCACCGCGAACGGACGCGCCTGACGGCGCGCCCGTATTGTAAAGGGCGGCCTCCAAGAAATCTGACTGATAGTCCTTTTTTCCTGGTTTAGCAGGAAAAAAGGGGCAAAAGCGCAAGAGTTAAAAGGGTAAAAAAACTTACCGCCGAACGCAACGGAACCCGTAGACGTAGTTCCAGCCGTCCGGGAGGTTGTAGCCCCGGAACGCGGCGCACAGGCCGACGACGGCGTAGTTCCACGAGCCCCCACGCAGCACGCGGGAACTGCCGGTGCTCGGACCGGTCGGGTTG
>CAZYYB010000107.1:0-10481 GCA_964651515.1 uncultured Fibrobacteraceae bacterium | reverse complement strand
CAATCCAGAAATAGACGTATAGTCCGATACATCCTTTGCGAGCTTGAGGAAAGAGAATCCGGGATTCCACTCGATTTTGACAGCGATACCTTTAACATCGAGCATATCCTTCCGGAGAACCCCGAAGATGGGTGGGGAGAATTTGAAGAACGGGATATCGATGAAATGGTCTATCGCCTCGGCAATATGACGTTGCTGCAAACCGTAGCCAATAAAGATATCGGCAATGCCGACTATTTGACCAAACGGCCGGTCTATGCATCGTCGCGTTTTAGAATTACGCAAAAAATTGCTGCGGAAAATGCGGAATGGAATCCGGCCCGGTTGGAGGCCCGCCAGAACTGGATGGCCAATCAAGCCACCTCTTTATGGCGAATTGATCAGCTCTCCTGATCGGCCGAATCCAAGAAGTATTTTACCCGATTTTTTTTTGACTATTGTTTTGAAAGGATTCCTTGTTAATGCCCCCTAAACAAAACGGCAGTTCAAATTCCGAAATCGAAACCCAGCTCTGGGCCGCCGCGGATAAAATGCGCGGGCACATGGACCCTTCCGAGTACAAGCACATCGCCCTTGGCATCGTGTTCCTTAAGTTCATTTCCGACGCGTTCCAGTCCAAATATAACGATCTTAAGGCCAGGCAAAAGACCGACTACACCGATCCTGAAGACCGGGACGAATATCGCGCCTCAAATATTTTCTGGGTTCCCAGGGAGGCGCGCTGGGACAGGCTCCTGGCCGGGGCGAAGCAGGCAACCATCGGCAAGCTCATCGATGATGCGATGGTGGCAATCGAGAAGGAGAACCCGTCGCTCAAGGGCGTCCTTCCCAAAGAATACGGTCGCCCGGCGCTCGATAAACACCGCCTCGGGGAGCTCATCGATATCATCGGCAATATCGGCCTTGGGGATAACGCCTCGCAGTCCAGGGATATCTTGGGGCAGGTTTACGAATATTTCCTCGGGCGGTTTGCCGCTGCCGAGGGCAAGGGCGGCGGCGAGTTCTACACTCCCCAGTGCGTCGTCAAGCTCCTGGTGCGAATGATAGAGCCGTTCAAGGGACGGGTCTATGACCCATGCTGCGGCTCGGGCGGCATGTTTGTACAGTCGGAAAAATTTGTCGAAGAGCACGGCGGGCGCCGGGGAGCGATCGCCATCTATGGGCAGGAGTCGAACAACACCACCTGGCGCCTGGCAAAAATGAATCTTGCCATTCGCGGCATCGACGCCGACCTCGGGCCGCACAATGCCGACAGCTTCCATAGCGACCTCCATAAAGACCTGAAGGCCGATTTTATCCTCGCCAATCCCCCCTTCAACATGAGCGACTGGGGCGGTGACCGGCTGCAGAACGATGCGCGATGGAAATTCGGGGCACCGCCGGTCAACAATGCAAACTATGCCTGGATTCAGCACTTTATCCACCATCTTTCCCCCTCGGGCGTGGCCGGGTTCGTACTGGCGAACGGTTCGATGTCGACCGGCACCACCTTTGAGCTTGAGATTCGAAAGAATATCATCGAAGCCGACCTGGTCGATTGCATGATTGCCATGCCGGGCCAGCTCTTCTATACGACCCAGATTCCCGTCTGCTTATGGTTTATCGCGCGGAACAAGAAAAACGGCAAATTCAGGGACCGCCGTGGCGAGATTCTTTTCATCGACGCCCGGAAAATGGGAGTGCTCAGGGACCGCGTGCACCGCGATTTGACCGACGGGGAGATAGATAAAATCGCGACCGCTTACCATGCCTGGCGCGGCGAAAAGGGTGCCGGAAACTATGAGGATATCGCCGGGTTCTGCATGGCGGCGAAAACCGATTTGGTAAAATCGCACAATTACGTCTTGACCCCTGGCAGATATGTCGGCGCCGAAGAGATTGAAGACGACGGAGAACTCTTTGACGATAAAATGAAACGGCTGACCGGGCAGCTTGCCGCTCAGTTCGCTGAATCGGACAGGCTTGAAAAGCAGATACGAAAAAACCTGAGCCATATCGGGTTTCCCCTGTAATTTTCAGCAATGGAGATAGTTCCAATGAATCTCGACGTTTCACCCTTGGAAAAAGCCATCGGGCAGCTTGAAAAGAGCCTCTCCTTTTATAATTCCGAAATGGCCGAGGAAAACTTCGATCTCAAACTTCAATTCCGCACGGCCGTCATCAAGGGATTTGAATTTACCTACGAGCTCGCCGTTAAAATGATCAAGCGGCAGCTCGGATTGATCGTTGCCAATCCGACCGAGCTCAACGAGATGACGTTCATGGACCTCATGCGAACCGCCCAGGAAGCCGGACTCATTCGCGAGGCGCCGACGTATAAACTCTATCGTGATAAGCGCAATATGACCAGCCATACCTACGAGGAGGACAAGGCATTGGAGGTATTATCGATCGTGGACCCCTTCCTCCAGGACATGCGCTTCGTCCTCAATGAATTGAAACGGAGAAACCGCGGAAGCAATGAAGCCAATTGACATTAGCGTTAAAGACCTTGAAACGGTGAAAACAATTTTGGCCGCGCAGGTGCCGGAATATGAAGTCCGTGCGTTCGGCTCCCGCGTGCAATGGACCTCGAAGGATTCCTCTGATCTCGATCTCGTTGTCATGACCGAAAAACCACTGGAAGCGACGCGTCTGGCCGATCTGAAAGAAGCTTTCAGCGAATCGGATTTGCCGTTTAAGGTCGATGTCGTGGATTGGGCGGGGACGAAGGAAGGGTTCAGGAAGATAATTGAGAAACAGTTTGAGGTTATATCTAAAAAAAATGAGGATAGCAAAGCATCCCTTTATTTCCCGAATTTTCCAAAAAGTTGGAAGCCATATTCTCTCTATTCATTGGCCGAGTGGATAAATGGGATGGCCTTTCGAGATATCAGCTTTGCAGATACCGGCAAACCTGTTATCAAAATTGCAGAAATTAAAAATGGTATTTCCGGGCAAACAAAATATACGACTGATAATTTCGATCCCATATATTATTTGACTGATGGTGATATGCTGTTTTCATGGTCAGGGCAGCCGGAAACATCCATCGATGTTTACTGGTATCATGGACCTGATGGCTGGCTTAACCAGCATATTTTCAAAGTAATACCCAAGGAAAATTGTGAAAAATCCTTTTTTTATTATATATTGAAATATGTAAAACCTAATTTCATTCGGATAGCGCTCAATAAGCAGACAACCGGCTTAGGTCATGTAACAAAAGCAGATCTGCAAAAAATATCGGTTAGAATCCCAGATAAAAATTCTCAGCGCGCAATCGCCCACATTCTCGGCACCCTCGACGACAAAATCGAACTCAACCGCCGCATGAACCAAACCCTCGAAGAGATCGCCCGGGCGATTTTCAAGAGCTGGTTCGTGGATTTTGATCCGGTGCGGAAAAAGGCGGCGGGGCAGCCAACGGGGTTGCCGGAAGATATTGATAAGCTTTTTCCGGATTCGTTTGAAGAGAGTGAATTGGGGGAGATTCCGAAGGGGTGGAAGGTAAACAAACTGGAAGAGTATGTTGATACCGTATCAATTACACATCGATTCGAACAGGACCGGGTGATTTTTCTAAATACATCGGATATATTCGATGGTGTAATTCTACATAATAACTATTCTAAAGTAATTGGCCTGCCCGGGCAAGCAAAAAAGAGTATTTTGAAAGGCGATATACTTTTCAGCGAAATAAGACCTGCAAATAAGAGATTTGCATATGTTGATTTTGATCCTCAAGATTATGTCGTTTCGACTAAGCTAATGGTATTAAGGTGCAAGGGTGGAATTGAGCCAATCGTGATTTATTTTTTCCTAAAGAGTGAAGCGGTATTAGCAGAATTACAACTTTTGGCGGAATCACGTTCAGGAACTTTTCCACAAATTACATTTGACCAGGTCAAATTTCTGAAAATCATTGTTCCGCACGAAGTGATTATGAAGGAATATTCGACGATACTTGGTTTATTATACGGAAAGACAAGAAAAAATCACAAAGAAAATGAATCGATAGGACAGCTCCGCGACTCGCTCCTTCCTCCCCTTCTCTCCGGCACCCTCTCCATCCCCAAAGCCGAAAAACTTTTCAAGGATTCCGGCCTATGATAAAAATCATGACCGCAATGGAACAGCATGATATTTTAATCAACAGGATCATCCAATATAAACAGGGAATGTATTTATGAACCTGACCCTCCAAAAAGAACAGTTCAGCAAGGCATTCGTTCATGCCATCTCTACGGTGGCCGGATTTAAGGCAGGAACCCCGCCGGAAATCGATGACGACAGCGTCGATTATGCGGTTTCGGCAACCGGCGGCAACGGAACCCTCCGCTCGCCAAAGCTGGAGATGCAGCTTAAATGCACTGAAACCCCGAGCATTTCGGCTGATGGGCTACATTATCCATTGAAAATTAAAAACTACAGGGATCTGATTCCTGCAAATCTGCAAGTTCCCCGGATATTGGTCGTTTTGAATGTGCCGGACATTGTTGCATCGTGGATAAACCAGACTCCTGCTGAATTGGCGCTGCATCACTGCGCCTATTGGGTTTCACTACGCGGGCTTCCACCAAGCGACAACGATACCACTGTCACGGTTACTCTTCCTTCCGCTCAATTGCTTACCGTTACATCTCTTACCGCTATTATGGGGCGAATTGCCGCCGGAGGGTTGCCATGAAAACACAAATAACCGATAAAGAGGTCCTGACCGGCGTCAAATTTCTCGATCTCGACCTGTATCTTCGCGGGAAAGGGTGGACGGAGGCTCAAAAGATTGAAAACCGTTCGGTTTCTTTCGTCATGGGCGCCGATTATGAGGTCACCGTTCCACTCACGCGGGAGATCGGAGACTATTCCCGGAGAATTGCCGATGTTTTATACACCCTTGAAAAGGCCGAATCTCGTTCTCAGCAGGAAATTCTCGGGGACATTTCTGCGGTCATGATGGATGTGATTAGAATCAGGGTAGGAAATGGGGAGTTATTTGAAGGACAAATTCCCCTTGAAGAAGGTGTCCAGATCGTTGAGAAAGCACGGGAACTTCTACTATCGGCGGCCTGCTCCGCAGTGCAGCCAAAGATTATCTACCAGAAGAGAAAACCCGATGATGCAATGCGCTATTTAAAACGCGTGAAATTAGGTCAGACCGAGCGAGGAAGTTTTACGGTTACCTTGCATTCGCCCATTACACCGGTGCTTGCGCACCCGCAGCAGGGCGATTTATTTGACGGCGCCCCATTTGAGCGGCGTGTTTCGACAATGCTTATGAAAGGTCTTGCCGCCGCGCGAACAGCTGTTGAAAACGCGCATGATGAACAAGGTATTGCCGCCTTCAGTTCAAGGGTCAATGATGGCGTAAGCGCGAATCTATGCGATGCTATTGTAGGCCTCATGAGTTATGGAGATATTGAAAGAGAAGCTCATATCGGCATCAATTGGGCATCATCGAGACCGAACCGCGAAATGGCTGCAATGCCGCCGCTGCGATTCACGCCGGATTTTATTCCGTTTCTTTCGGAAGCAGTTAGGTTCTTCAAGGATACAGAGCCCTACGAAGATTTTTCCGTTATGGGCTCAGTTGTAAGGCTGGATCGTCAGGAAGGGGCGCAAAGCGGAAAAGTAACGGTCATTGCCATGGTTGACGAAAAACCTCGATCGGTTCACTTTGAATTACCGGATACCGAATACGATACAGCATGCGAGGCGCATCGCTCCCAGCGGCCTGTTTCCTGCATTGGGCTGCTCGTCAAAGAGGGTGGATCGTTAACGTTGAGAAATCCGACAAACTTTACCCTTCTTGATCAATAGGCACCAAATGCCGGAATCAGATACCATCACCGAATCCATCGTCGAGCAATCCACCCTTGCCTGGCTCGAAAGCCTCGGCTATGCGATCCTCAGCGGCGCGACCATAGCTCCCGGCGAAGCGGAAGCCGAGCGGCACGACTACGCGGATGTGGTCTTGTCCGGCCGGCTGCACAAAGCCCTCGCGGACATCAACCCTTTGATCCCTGAAGAGGCTCTCGAAGAGGCATTCAAAAAAATTCAGCGGATACACAGCCCGAGCCTTATCGAAAGAAACCGCCGGTTTCATCGGATGCTGACCGACGGCGTCGATGTTTCCTTCAAATCGGGGGATCGCATAGTTCACGACAAGGTTTGGCTTATCGATACCGGCAATTTCGGAAATAACGATTACCTGGCGGTAAATCAATTCAGCGTTAAAGAGGACAATAAAACCAGGCGTGCGGACATTGTTGTTTTTATCAATGGTCTGCCGCTGGCGCTTTTCGAGCTCAAAAACGCGGCCGACGAACAGGCAACCATCGAGAATGCCTTTACCCAGTTGCAGACCTATAAGAGTGAAATTCCCTCGCTTTTTGCGTTCAATGCAATCTTGGCGATCTCCGACGGCATGAAGGCGCGCATGGGGACGGTAACCTCCGAGTGGGACCGGTTTTCTCCCTGGCGGACAACGGACGGCATAACCGTCGCGCCAAAGGGCGCCCTCCAGCTCGAAACTCTTATTCGCGGTGTTTTCGATAAACGTCGCTTTATCGATATCATTCTTAATTTTATCGTCTTTGAAGATGACGGCGTAAGGCTTACCAAGAAAATATCGGCATACCATCAATACCACGCCGTCAATCGAGCGCTTGCCTGCACGCTGTCGGCGTGCGGCATAAAGGACGAGCCGGAAAAACTCTATGCCCGCTTTCCGGCCATGGATTCTCAAAACCCCTTTGCCGCCAAAGTACCGACCGCTCCCTATGAAAGGAGTTCAAGAAAATTCGGCGACAAAAGAATCGGCGTGGTCTGGCATACGCAGGGAAGCGGCAAGAGCCTTTCCATGGTCTTCTTCGCCGGAAAGGTCATTCGGCATCCGGCGATGGAAAACCCTACCTTGGTGGTAATTACCGACCGGAATGATCTGGATGACCAGCTCTTCGGCACTTTTTCTTTATGCAAAGATCTGCTCCGGCAGACGCCGGTCCAGGCACAATCCCGCGCGAATCTGCAGGAGTTGCTTTCGGTGGCGGCCGGGGGCGTTGTCTTTACGACGATCCAGAAGTTCATGCCGGAAAACAGGGGAGGAGAATATCCTGTTCTATCGCCGCGCGGCAATATCGTCGTCATCGCCGATGAGGCGCACCGGAGTCAATATGATTTTATCGACGGATTCGCGCGTCATATGCGCGATGCGCTTCCTAATGCGTCATTTATCGGCTTTACCGGAACGCCGATCGACAGCCTGGACCGCAGCACGCCGGCGGTATTCGGCGATTACATTGACACCTATGATATCCTCAGGGCCGTTGAAGATCACGCAACCGTGCCGATTTATTACGAGGGCCGCCTGGCAAAAATCAGCCTCGATGAAAAAGAGCGGCCGCGGCTGGACCCGGCATTCGAGGAAATAACCGAGGATCAGGATGAGAACAAGGTCCGGCTTTTACAAACCAAATGGGCATGCATCGAAGGGCTGGTTGGAACCGAAAAAAGAATCGGCCTCATTGCCGCGGACTTGGTGCGTCACTTTGACGACCGCTTCGAGGCTTTAGGCGGCAAAGGCATGATCGTCTGCATGAGCAGAAGAATATGCATCGATCTGTATAATGCCATTATCAGGCTGCGGCCTGATTGGCATAACACCGAGGATTCAAAAGGGAGCATAAAGATAGTGATGTCCGGCTCGGCGTCGGACAATCCGGAATGGCAACAGCATATCCGGAGCAAGGAACGCCGTGAAGCCCTGGCAAAACGGTTTAAGACCCCCTCCTCCGGGCTGAAGCTGGTAATCGTCCGCGACATGTGGCTGACCGGATTCGATTGTCCTTCGCTGCATACCATGTACGTCGATAAACCGATGCGCGGCCATGGGCTCATGCAGGCAATTGCGCGCGTAAACCGTGTGCTCGGCGAAAAACCCGGCGGCCTCATCGTGGATTACCTGGGCCTGGCGGATCAGCTCAAGCAGGCTCTTGCCGATTATACGCAGGCAGGCGGTCGGGGCACCACTACCATAAATCAGGAAGACGCCGTTGCCGGGATGCTGGAACTCCATGAGGTTGTCGTTTCTCTCTTCCATGGTTTTGATTTTAAATCGCTGGTCGCCGCACCCCCGGCAATTCGTCTCCGCGGCCTGCCCGCGGCAATGGAACATATCCTTGCACTGCCGGATGGCAAAAAGCGGTACTTCGACGGCGTTACCGCCCTTTCGGCCGCATTCGCCCTTTCGGTGCCGCATGAGGAGGCCATTAAAATCAGGGACGAGGTGGGTTTCTTCCAGGAACTGCGGGCGGTGCTTGCAAAGGCGACGAGCTCAGAAACGGGAAAATCTCCCCAGGAGCTTGAGATGGCAATCAAGCAGCTGGTTTCGAAAGCCATTTTTGCCGATGGCATCATCGATATTTTTTCATCGGTTGGTTTAAGAAGGCCCGATATTTCCATTCTTTCCGAACAGTTCCTCAATGAAATCCGCTCCTTGCCGCAACGCAACCTTGCCGTTGAAGTCTTACGGAAACTTTTAAATGACGAAATAAAATCGAAGCTCCGAAAGAATCTCGTTCAGGCGCGTTCATTTGCTGAGATGCTGGAAGAGTCGATACGGAAATACCAAAACAGGGCGATTGAAGCCGCGCAGGTAATCGAAGAGTTGATAGCGCTCGCCAAAGACCTGCGGGAGGCAAATAAGCGCGGAGATGACCTCGGCCTCAACGAAGACGAGGTCGCTTTTTATGATGCACTCGAAGTGAACGACAGCGCGGTCAAGGTGCTCGGCGACGACTGCCTGAAAAAAATCGCCCGGGAGCTCGTGGCAACCGTTAAAAAAAGCGTCACGATCGATTGGAGCATTCGCGAAAATGCCCGTGCGCAGATCCGTGTCATGGTTAAGAGAATTCTGCGAAAATACGGCTACCCGCCGGATATGCAGGAAAAAGCGACACAAACCGTTCTTGAGCAGACGGAAGTGCTGTGCAGGGACTGGGCACCGTGAAAGCGGTGCCGGTTGACTCTGAATGGTAATGAATATATGGTTTTTATCTTATCGAATTGGCTAAAATGGGGTAATTTAGATTATCTCGGATACGAAGCCTTACATCTCTTGGCGTGCATTTTACAACCATGATAATTATTCCTAACAATAAAGGCAAAAGATAGATATTCTTTTTCATGGTTTCAGACCTTTTCCGTGTTCGAAGGATTCCGGCTCGGCCCATCCTAAAGAAGACTTTGCATCCACCCTCCCGCCCTGCGCACCGCATTTATATTCATCCTTCATGCCCACCCTCCTCTACAATGCCGGCGCGCTCGGGGACTTCATCACCGTCCTCCCCGCCCTGTCGTATTGGAGAAAGGGCCACCCGGACGACCGCCTCACGTTCCTTGGAAATACCGCCACCGGCGGCCTGGCGCTCGACGCCTCGCTGATCGATGAGGCGTGGGATATCGACTCCGCCCGCTTTGTTCCGCTCTTCCGTGAGCGCTATTCCGCCGCCGCGGCGGAGCTGCTCGCCCCCTTCGATGCCGCCGTCGTCTTCGCCGGTTCCCCCTCTCCCCTGCTCGCCAACCTCCGCCGGAAGGGCATGGCGAACCTGCATTCGCAGCGGCCCTTTCCCGCCGGTCCGGGGGTACCCATCGCCGACTACCATCTGTCGCTCTTCACCGACCCGGGAGCGCTTTCGCTTGGCGAGAAAATCCCCCGGCTTTCACCGTCGGCCAAAGCCATGGCGCGTGCGAAGGAACTGCTTCCGGCCGACGGCGCGCCGGTCGCGCTGCATCCGGGAAGCGGAAGCCGCCTGAAAAACTGGCCGATCGGGCGCTACCGTGAGGTCGCGGAAATACTCCGGGCCCGGGGTTTTCGGGTTGCATGGATCAAGGGCCCGGCCGATTCTCCCGTCGCTGTTCCTTCGGGTGACCTCATCGTCGATGAACCCCCGCTCCCGATACTTGCGGCTTTTTTAGCGGGGTGCCGGCTCTTCATCGGCAATGACGGCGGGGTCGCCCACCTTGCCGCGGCCGTGGGGTGCGCGACCGTGACGGTCTTCGGCCCCTCCGATCCGGCAACCTGGGCGCCGAGGGGGCATGCCGCAACAATCGTTTGCGCGGGGGTCGATTGTTCCCCGTGCCATCTCCGGGAGAACCGGCAAGAAGGCTGTGGACGGGAGTGTCTGGAGAAAATCACCGTCGGGGAGGTGGCCGCGGCGGTTGACGGGTTACTCGGCCGGCAGCGAAACCGACGGGCCGGATTCTGAGCGAAGCGATTTTCCCCTCTCGCTTCAGGAGAGGGGTCGCCGTTTCGGCGGGTGAGGTAAGGATGGCCGAGCCGGGTCACCCCGCGGTGAAGGGGTGCGAAAACAGCCAAATACAACTTTAATTTAAGATTTTTCGCATTTCGCTGATGGGATGAAAATCTTGTCCCATGATCTTTTCTCGTGTGTTTTCTACCTTAAAAGAGGGCGTTGCGGGAGGGGGAAGGCGCTTGCCGC
>CAZYYB010000106.1:0-10572 GCA_964651515.1 uncultured Fibrobacteraceae bacterium | reverse complement strand
GCGGTGAAAAAAATAAAAGGCATGGGAATCCATTTCCATGCCTCATTCGTCTTCGGCTTCGATGACGATACCCCGGCGATCTTTCCCGAAACCCTCGAGTTCCTCCAGCGCTATAAAATCGGCACCGCATCGTTCAACATCCTGACTCCCTATCCCGGGACCGCGGTGTACCGGCAGTTGAAGGGCGAGGGGCGTCTCCTGACCGAAAACTGGAAATATTACGACCACTCCACGGTCGTTTTCAAACCGAAGAATATGACACCCTACGAACTGCAGGCCGGCGAAATCTGGACGAAGCGGGAATTCAGCTCCCTGTCGGCGATCATCAGGAAGATTCCCTTCAATCTGTCGCACCCCTTACTCAACCTGGCCATGAATATCGGCATCAGGCAGTGCGCGAAATCGGATGCCCTGCGACTCCCGCAACTGGAGGCGGAATTGTTCGGGAGGACGGCGGAGCCGGCGATGGAATTGGTGCCGGAAGCGATATTGACAGTATAAGGTTTTCAGTCCTGACTCGGATCGACCAGCTCACCCATGAAGAGTACCGCCCCGGTGGGCTCGTCGCAAATCAGGAAGATAAACGGCCGGTCGGCAAAAAAGGAAATCGGCGAAGGAGCTACGGCGCCGGCCTTGACGACGACCGCCGTTGCCGCCGCCGCGGTCGTACCATATTCATTGACTGCTACATAGGCCTTGTGATACACCTCTTTGATGCGCAGGTCGTGCAACCCGTCGATTCCTGAAAAATCCGCAGTGCCACTGAAGGCCGAGGCCATGCCGAGCGATATAAGCGGCGCCGACATCGCGATCGATCCGGTGGAGAAGGAAAATTTCGGCAGCGAGATCGAAAGATCGGTCGATTGCAGTGAACTCCGCACCGCGCCCAAAAAGGCGGTCGAAATGCCCGATGCCACCTGCGCCATCTGATCCTTTGCCGGAAGTATAATAAGCATCGAGGTCGCGTTGCCCTTGTAGGGCAGCTTGACGGCGCTGAATTCGCTATCCGCATAATAGGCGTAACTCCCGACGCGGTTCATGAAATTTACGGCGATGGAGTCGGCATCGGAACGATAAAAAATCCGGCTATCGGTATTCTCGGCCTGGAACGTGTCGGCCCACTGTGCCTTGAAGTAAATGGCGTTGGTTAAAACCAGCCGGGTCGTCGTGTCGATGCCGCCCTGGGGAATGAGGTTTTGTATCTGCTGCTGCGTTTGAGCGCCAACCCAGGCGTTGATCTCCTGCCGGGACGGATCGGGAGAGTTGATAAAGTCGAGCAGGAGCAGCGGCGCGCCATAGTTAATAGTCAGCAGTTTAATGTAATCGGGGAGGAAAGCCATGGTCTTTTCGCCCCAGACCTGGTTAACTATGTGCAGCTCGAACCCCGCGGTGGCGGCGTGCGCCGTCAGCGCAAGGTCCAGCGCGTCCCACTCCTGGTGCAGTGCAGCCAGCGGGCCGGGAAAATGCAGGACCGTCGCCATGTCCTGCGCGGTCTGTCCCTCCGCCCCGCCCCAGGTCATTGCAAGGGCGGTCGACATCGAGTACGGTGAGAAAAACGTATTGACCGTGCCGGTTACCAGCTTGTTATACAGGTCTATTGCAAATGTGGTGTTGCCCTGGACCAGGGCCAAAAGGGCGGAATCGGAAACCGCGGGGGTCGAGTCTCGTCCGCCCGAATACTTTTTCAGCGTAATCGATCCCTGCTGCTGGGTAAAAATGCCGTACGAATCGGTTGTTCCCGGACCGAAGGGATTGTTGCCTTTATTACTGCAGCCGATTTCCAATACGGCAAGGAATAGCGACAGTACCAGCGGCAGCGTGAGAAAGCGGGAGATCATGACCGGCTCCTCATGGAATCGGGGTGAGAATATGAGGGGGATAATGGGTGCAATCTTTATATATAATACAATGTATCATATACTGCAACTTTTCGATGGGGGGACCGGCCGGGCGTGCCGTCTCTCCTCTCGCCTTCCAATAATGCGACAAACGTGGCGGTTGCACCCGTCATTTCCTATGGTGAAAGTGCCTGGAGCTTTACCACCGCCTCCACCGGCGTGGCCGGCACTCCGGTGCGGTTCGTGCCGGTAACTTTGGGTTACGAGGGCACTTTGGCCGTCTACGCCCCGACCGGCCGACAGGTCGTCCACTCGCCCTTCGCCGCCTCGTCGTCGAAAGCCGAAGCGCTGCACCTCGCGTGCAGGAATCTGGCCCGGGGATGCTACCGCTACCGTTTCCTCCGCAACCTCCATGAGATGGATGAGGGGAACTTCGTGGTTCGGTAAGGCCGGACTTAGAGGCGGCGTTGCGGTTCTTCGATAACAATCGGCCATGCCGGCACGAATTCTTCTTTAATAGGGATTCGTGTGCCCTGCGGCTGGATGCGCCGGTCCGCGCAGAATAATTTTTAATGGTCGGCATTGCCGGACGGCCCGATCCCTCGGGTGTGGTCCATGCTCCCCTGCAGATAGGCGACTTCATGCGAAAAGTTTTTTCGATTCTCTGTTTTTTTGCGCTCTGCGCGAGTGCACAGCAATATTTTCAGGCGTCGGGCCAGACCGGCGTATTCACCCTGACCGCCGGAGCCACGGCCGGGCCGGGATCGTCCGCGGTCCGTTACGTGAAGAGGGTCGCCTCGGTCGCTCCGCATATGCTCGTGACCACGCAGAACGGTATCCGCATCGGCGTGACCGGTATTCGGGGCGCTGGCCGCATCGCCATCTACAACCTTGAGGGCAGGAGAGTTCAGTCCGCCGATTTCAGCGGAGCGTCGATGGTTGCGGTCAGGCCCGACCTCGGCAACGGCGTCTATTTCGCAAGGCTCGAAGTGAACGGTCGCCTGGTGCTGACCACCCGGTTCTGGAAGGCGAGGTAGGCACTGAAAACCCGGAGCCTTCTTTCGCTTTTTATCCTGGCCGCCGGAGGCCTGGCGTCCGCCCAGCAGTTGCAGGTGGACTCGGTAACCGTCGATTCGGTATGGAACAGCGACAGCACCGTGACCGATAGCGCGGGAGATACGTTGTTCCAGCGGCATAGCCGGGATCTCTACCTCTCGTTCATGCCGAGGGGGGAGGGCATGGCGCAATGCGCTGCGTCAATATCGATCGACAGCGGAATCGCCTGGTCGCAGCCTGTTGACTCGGAGGCCGTGCCCGACACCGGCACCATTATCGATACGCAAACCGTGGCCGATACCGGCTTCTTCGGCGATTCGCTCCTGGTGCTCGACAGCGGGCTGACCTCCCTGGTGCCCTGCGGTACGACCGGCCGGGTGAAGCTTCGCGTACTCGGGCAGGACCGCCCGAACGTCGCCTTCAGGGTAACCGCCCAGCAGTGGCAGCCCCTGCTCGCGGGTAACCCGAAAAAGGTTACCGTGGGCGTCACCGCCGTTCCCGCTCCCGGATCCGCCGCTGCCATCACTCTGCAATGCGCTCTCGACAATGCGGCGCAGGGGCTCGGCTACTCGACGGTTACCATGGTCTGGTGGGACTTTTTCGGCGACGGGACCTGGGACGACAGCGGCCCGGCGCTCTCTACCGCCTGGCAGACCATGGTGCCCCCAGGGGCCGCGGGCCAGCAGCGGGCGGTGATTGCAAAAGCGCGCGACGCCAACGGTTTGTGGAGCGTTCCCTGCACCCTGACGGTGCAGTTCGGCATGACGTCGCGACTTCTGGCCATGGTCGCCATACCGGCAGGGACGTTTCAGATGGGGTGCACCCTTCCCGCCGCCCCGTCACTCTCGTTGCCGTCAAGCGGTGCCGTGAACGTGGCGGTGGCGCCGACCCTCTCATGGAGCACCGGCGCTCCGGCAACGGCCTACCGGCTCCAGGTTGCACACGATTCGTCATTTGCGACGGTGATCGACACCGTCATCGGCGGCACATCGATAGCGATGCCGCTGCTGTCACTTGATTCAACCTACTACTGGCGGGTGTGCGGCGTCGATCCCTATGGCAAAGGTCCCTGGGGCGGCGTCTGGAGTTTCACCGTTACCGCGACCGGCAAAACCGGCGCCCCGCCGAATTTCCGGACGACGACCTTCGACTCTTCGAACAACGGCTTTAATGCGAGCCCGCAGCACAGCGTGACGCTCGGAGCGTTTACCATGTCGGCGACCCTGGTGACGCAGGGGCAGTACCAGGCGGTCATGGATACCAATCCCGCGTACTTCAGGGGATCGTCGACGGCGCTCTCTCCGGTGGAGGAGGTATCGTGGTACGACGCCGCCCTTTTCTGCAACGCACTCAGTAAATCTACGGGACTCGACACGGTGTACGAGTATAACGGCGTCATCGACTCGACGGTGGTGATCGATTCGACGAAGAACGGTTTCCGCCTGCCGACCGAGGCGGAATACGAATACGCTTACCGGGCGGGAACGACCACGGATTACTACTGGGGGAGGGACTACCCGCCGACTACTCCTGCGGATACGCTGGCGATCGACAGCAATGCGGTCTGGTACTATAATTCGCCGAACGGCCCGGCGCCGGTAGCGACGAAGAAGCCCAACGCATGGGGATTATACGATATGAGCGGGAACATATGGGAGTGGTGCAACGACTGGTACGGAGGCTACGGCGGCGGCAGCCAGACCAACCCGACCGGACCCTTGAGCGGCAGCTATCGCGTGCTGCGCGGCGGGTCATGGTACGGCTACGGCGTCGCGGACGACCTCAGCGCGGAGTATCGCGTCGGGAACAATCCGAGGAGCCGGTACGACCTTTACGGTTTCCGGGTCGTGTGCGGCGCCCGATGACGGGGCTCATAGTGCAGTGTAAATGATAGTAATCCGAATAAGATTTTTCCGATGGAGAACTTTTACACGGAGGAGACATGGCGATCAAAGGCGGATGGATTGACTACGGCGGTGATAAGGGGTATTTTGCGGTTCCGGAAAAGGCCGCGGAACCGCTTCCCGCAATCATCGTTATCCAGGAACTATTCGGTGTAAACCACCATATCGAGGAGGTAACGAGGCGCCTGGCCGCTGCGGGGTATGCGGCGCTGGCCCCGGACCTCTTCGTGACCGACGGCGCGCGGCCTGCAATGCTCGCCCCGGCAAGGATCGACAAGATGATTACGTTCATGCGGCAGCTTCCTCCCGGAGCCTTCGGAAACCCGGCACTGCGGGACGCCGGGCTTGCCGCCCTTCCGGAGCCCGACAGAACCGAGATCGGCGAAACGGTCGGCAAGCTTTTCAGCGGCGGTCCGGACCGGCTGGCCCAATACCTGCCCCGGCTCAAGGCGGCCGTGCACCATCTCAGAGCCGAGCGGCCGGAGACCAGGGAGCAGAAGGTGGCCTGCGTCGGCTTCTGCATGGGCGGGGGACTTTCGGCCCTTCTCGCTTGTGAAGAACCGGAAATTTCCGGCGCGGCCATGTTTTACGGCAGCGCGCCTCCGGCGGACAGAATACCGTCCATGCGCTGCCCGGTTATCGGCTTCTACGGCGGCAACGACCAGCGTATCAATAGCGGCATTCCCGCATTCGAGGAGGCCATGGGGGCGGCGGGAAAGTCCTACGAACGCCATATGTACGAAGGGGCGAACCACTCCTTCTTCAACGACGACGGCCACGCTTACGATGTCAAGGCGGTGCGGGATTCGTTCGTGCGGCTCCTGACCTTTTTCTATAAAGTACTGTCCGACTAGGCGGAAATGACGGAGCCGCTGCGAGAGTGCCTGGTCATGGCCAAACCGGCGGGTCCGGCGTGCAACCTGCGCTGCGACTACTGCTACTATATTGACAAAGAGAGCCATTACCCCGCGGGTCGCCGGGTGATGCCCGAACCGCTCCTGGAGCGCTATATCGCCGGGCGGTTCGAAGCGTCGCCGGGACCGGGTACGCACTTCGAGTGGCACGGCGGAGAGCCGACGCTCGCGGGCCGGGATTTTTTCCGAACCGTCACCCGGTTGCAGCGCACATACAAGCCCGTCGGCCGCACCGTTTCCAACGGCCTGCAGACCAACGGCTTTCTGATCGACGACGCCTGGGCACATTTCCTTGCCGACGAGGGATTTTCGGTGGGCCTGAGCCTCGACGGACCCGAAGAGTTCCACGACCGTTTCAGGAAAACCGCCGACGGCCGACCAAGCCACTTCCGGGTAGTCGAGGCGCTCGGCCTGCTTAAAAAACGCCGTGTCTTCTGCACCGTGCTCTGCGTTCTCCATTCGGTAAATACGGCCGACCCCGACCGGGTATACGACTATTTCCGCGGCCTCGGGGTCTCCTATCTCCAGTTCCTGCCGCTTGTCGGGTCCCCGCCCGCCGCTCGGCCCGAGGCGATCGGCCGTTTCCTGTGCCGTATTTTCGACCGCTGGATTGCGCACGACGTCGGCCGGATGGTGGTCCAGGCTTTCGATGAGGCGCTGCGGCCTCTTTACGGCGTGCCGCACGCGCTCTGCATCCACCGGGAGACCTGCGGCGACGCGGCCGTTCTCGAACACGACGGGAACTTTTACGCCTGCGACCATTTTGTCGACGATGAGCATAAAATCGGGAATATCCGGGAACGGACGCTCCGGGAGCTGGCGGCGGATCCCGCGATGGCCCGTTTCGGCAGGGCAAAACTTGACAGCCTGCCCTCGTTCTGCCGGGAGTGCGACGTTCTCGCTTTTTGCAATGGCGGCTGCCCCAAGGACCGCTTCGGAACCACCCCGGAGGGGGAGGCCGGCCTCAATGTGCTGTGCCCTGCCTACAAGGCCTTTTTCCGCCATGCCGGGCCCCGCCTCGCGGCCCTGGCCGCGCACATGAAGACGGGAAAGCCGTTGCGGGCGTTCCGGGCGGAGCGGACCTGACGGGTCACCCGTCCGCTCTCCAAAATCGGGTCAAACCGGAAAGGATACGTTAAGCCATTCCGGGGCCCCTCACCTTTGAGAACCGCTTTCGACCCGCCATCCCGGGCAATAACCGACGAACGGTCGGGCATGCCCCTCCGGCTCGGGTCGATCTTTGCAGTTTTCTTCTTTTGGGTGAAAACCCGGCTTCCCCCCCCCACTTTCATAAAAAAGTCCAGGAAAGCGGGCTTGCTTGCCGCTTAATGGTTAAAAGCCCAAGATGTCGCGGTATCGGACCTGTTGCAACCATACAGATTGTATTATTTTGATGAAAAAAACGGCTTTTTTAACGAAAAGCTCTTTAAAACGTAACATTTTTAGTACAATCGAATTACCGCCCATTAAACCTTGCACGCTATTTTTTCCATGGCTGAGACGACGTTGTTCTTTAAAGGAGTAACTACTATGCCGGCTTTTACGGCAACCGGACCGAACGCACTTGTCAATTGTGAATCGGTACGGTCGATTATCGACGGTATTTCCTTCAAATCAAAAGCCATGGATATTTTATCCAAATACGGGCTTGCCAGGCCCAGGCCGGGAAAGTGGTACAGCCAGCAATTGTGGCTTAATGCCATTAAGGAAATTTCCGACAGGTTCCTGCCGTCGACCCTTTGCGCGATAGGCCTGGAATTTGCGGCGAAAGCCAGGGTTTCACCGGAGATCGGGTCGCTCGAATCGGCGCTTGTCATGATGGACGAAATATACCGGATGAATAACAATACAAAAGGTACCGCCGTTGCAAAGCCTTGTCGGGGAGTACCGAACGGATCGCACGGGCATTATTGTTACAGCAGGAAAAATTGCGACGAGGCTGCAATGCTATGTCAAAACCCGAACCCCTGCGAATTCGACCGGGGCTTTATCGAGGGGATAGCGAAAAGATTCGGGCCGGCGAGAGGCTCCGTTCATATTGTGCATGATGACGAAGCCGAATGCAGGAAAACGGGAGCCGAATCCTGCACGTATAAAATACTTTACAGACAACCGATTAAAGGAGGATTCCATGGCCACGGCGATTAAATTAGACCTGAAAAACCTGTGGGAAATAAAAGCCGCGGATGAGCCGGAGTTCGATAACCTGGTGGCCGTCCTTAAACCCCACTTCACGATTCCTTACACCGACCGGTGCACGCTGACTTTCCCGATATCGGCCGCGGACCTCAAAACCGTTTCCGAAACCCTCGGCAATGGAAACCCCGGTATCGAGCTTACGCAAATAAAAGATTCCCCCTATAAGAATTTCACCGCGTATATCTTCCGTGGCAGGAATAAATGATACAGGGCGGAAATGGAATGGAAATGCAAAAGATTAACTGCTGGGAAGCTAAAAAATGCGGCCGGCAGGTCGGCGGGGCACACGTCGCCGAGCTCGGCGTATGCCCCGCGAGCATGCATACTGCGCTGGATGGCTTCAACGGAGGCAAAAACGGGGGGCGCGCCTGTTGGGCGGTAACCGGAACGCTCTGTAACGGCAAAGTGGAATATTACGAATCAAAAAAATGGGTTCAATGCAGGAGATGCGCCTTTTTCTGGCAGGTACACCGGGAGGAGGGGAAGAACTATGCGGGCGGCGATGAAATAATGGAAAAGCTTTTCCTTGACTACCGGCTTACAAACAGAATAGATCCGAGAATTACCGCCTATATCATTATGCCGTGAAAAGGGTTGCCGTCCCGGTTAACCAGCCGGCGCTCTTTGCGTCCAGCTTATTCTGTTCGCTGAGAAGAGGGATGCGCTATCCACTCCCTGACGGAATCATCGTAGGAAATATTTTTAATGGTGCGGCTGCCTTTTTCAGCACCATCGCTTTGCAAAATCTCATAGCCGAGACTGGTAAATTGGAAAAAATTCTCGGCTGTTACTTTGTCGTCGGATCCGGCAATGATGAGCATCGCATCGTTTAATGCCGATTTCTCTATTTTAATTTTTCGACGCATGGGGAAACTCCCTTCATCCTTTCACCATGCCAATTACCGTGCGTGGCTGGATAAACTAAATATAATAATCGGCAAAAAGCCGTAATTGAATTCTTTTTTGAATGAGCCATGTTTATAAGAAGCGCTCTTTGCAATAGTCGCTGCCACCCGAGGTTATCCGGCGCCAGAAGGTCATCATAACATAAAAACTAATGAACGGCTAATAGAATCCTGATGCATGCACCGTACTATCGTTGCTCCCCTCTACCGGCGAAGCTCCCCGCAGTCTGCTGCGGGGAGCTCCGGCCGCTTTTCGAAATGGTTTCCGGTACTTTCAGTCATCCCGATTGCAACAAGCAAGCCCATAAGTATATCAATGCCCGTGAATAGTATCGGCCGGTGGATTAAAGCAACGACAATATCCTTGACGTCGCCGCTTGGATACTCGCCTCCCCCTCCCATAATACAGGCGAAGAAGGTGGCGGCGAATGATACCATGAACCCTCCGGACCAATGGCCGATAAATTCGATCCTCACCGGATTTCTCATAATAATAAAATACGGTAATTCGGTTAATTTAATCTGTCGGTTTTGTTAGAAATCGGTTAGCCTTCCGTTATTGCACGACCGCCGTTTATTTTGAAAAGCCTCCCGGTAACGGGATAACGCCCGAAAGCCGCGGAAATCGACTTTATTGAATGCATAGGGCCCAAAAAAATCTTTGACGCCATCTCGGTACCCCATGACCTCGCTCATGCCGAGGTTATATCACGGGTTAAAGAATGCTCTGAAAAAAGGAAGGGCGCATTTTTATAGCAGCCTCTTCGCGTGAACGATATTACATATCGTAGAACACGGGAGGCATAAGATGGAAGGACGGCGGACAGCCCTTCGAGCGAAGTGCGCTCGATTACTCGGTATCACAGCCCCTTCATCCGCAGCGAATCCTTCACCGCATTTACCTTTTCCGCAAGCGCTGCCGACGCATAGGAGAGCGAATAATCGAACTTCTTGTCCGGGGCGCTGATGAGGATCGAGAAGATGACCGAGGTCTGCGGAAAGTCCCAGCGGGCCCAGGACTGTGTCCGGATCATCCGATAGAAATCGTGCGGGTGATACCGCAGGTTCCATGATTCGCGACCGAACACGGAATCGAGGACGTAAAAACTGGCCCGCGGATCGAGCCCGATGAAGTAGGGCTCCTTCGGGCCGAATTTTTCGGTGAAAAGGCCGTAGCAGTCGTTAACAAAGGAAAGCGTGCGGCCGCGGATGGTCTCGTAGTAGTCCGACACGCATTTATAGACGTTGTAGTTTAAATCGTAGTTCGCCAGGTCGTCGAAATTGAATTTAACCGTGGCCTGGAAGAACCTGTTCGCCCAGAAATAGTAGTACACGGTCGCCTTGTACCCCGCTATGGTGACACCCGACCGATAGACCGAGACGGAAAGCTCCTTTGGGAACGCGCCGGCCGCCGCGTTGTCCTGCGCCCACCCGGTTGCGCCGGCCGCCGTGCGCACCGCATCCGGCGCCAGGCCCCACTGAGCGCCGTTGAAGTCGCTGCACTGGGCGCTCGTTCCGGCTGAAGCGAGGGAGAAGGAAAATAGCAGGGCGAGGGAAAATGCGCGGAGCATGTAATAATTGTACCATGAAGGGGAGGGGAAGGGGAGTGGAAAGTCTTCGGCATAGCCAGCCTGAACAATAAAAAGGCGAATGCCTTTGGATGGACATTACACCCATCGAATCGGCTAAAATGATGGCCTGTTTGTTACTACTCAGGTAGAAGAGCCGTATTTTTGTCATCGAAGCATTTGATGAG
>CAZYYB010000105.1:0-10582 GCA_964651515.1 uncultured Fibrobacteraceae bacterium | reverse complement strand
CGGGAAACGGTAGATATTTCGGCGAACTGCCCGTTTCAACTGACTGGTTTCGACCCCGTACAGGTCTGCAAGGTCCCGGTCGAGCATGACCTTCTTCCCGCGTAAGACATGAATCTGGTTTTCAATCACTTCCTGAGCGACGATATTCGCCATGTTGATTCCTTTCTGATTGATTATAAATAGCTTTCGCTGGTAAGTGAAATCAACTTGAATCAGATACTCCAAAAGAACAGCCCGGAAGCATCGATCCCCCAGCCCGGTCCTGTTCCTTCCCCCGCTAAACGACCGTCTTAAAGCCCGGATTCCCGGCCCGGTCCTTCCGTCGATGCTCTGCTTTATCCGGCTTCCTACGCGCCGCGTAGGGCGTCAGGATTAAAAATTCGGCTGGCATGTAATCGGAAAGATTTTGAAAAAAGGTGTACCACGCTCAAAAGGTTAAAGTGTCCGGTCGAGGGTCCGGTTTTGGGGGATTTGTCCGGTATTCCAGCGTATTTGAGGCTTGATAATAAGACATTTAGCTCCAAAATACAAAAGCCCCGAACATTCATAAATCAAAATGTTACGGAGCTTTTTAAGCTGGTACCCCCAGTCCGAATTGAACGGACGACCCCAGGTTTAGGAAACCTGTGCTCTATCCAACTGAGCTATGGGGGCTTATAAGGTGCGGAAGTGAGTAAAATACCATAAAACGCCCCCCGATTCAATCCATGCGGAGAGAGTGCCTGACCGGGATGGGGCGTTCGGCCCACCCCCATTCCGGCAGTGCCGGCAAACATAGAGCTCGAAATTGGTTTGACCTGCGCGGGCGCATCGGAGATGTGTCCTGAAAAGGCCTTGGAAAAAATACAAACGGCCATGCCGTAGTGAACGACTATTGCACGCATGCCGATCTTGAAATTCCCTGCGCGATTTGAAGGCGATCTCCCCGCTTCCTCGGAATTTCCAGGCGGACCGGCCCCCGAATTCATCGCGCCTCTCCGGAGAAAATTTTATTGGTAAGGTGCCGAAATTACCGCAAGGAGCGCTCGCAATGCCTGTCCTAATTCAAGTATATTCAAAAAACTAACCCTGATCGACAGCCGGAGGGAGCGTGTGCGCCCTCCCTCACCGGTGATAAAGGCTCATCGACCCATGCTGCGAACCGTAAAACTCGACGAATTTTCCCAATGTTCGCATTTTTCGACTTCTTGCGGCGCCGATGAATTTTTCATCGCCATCCGATCCGCTCACGGCAGTTCCCCGGCCGAAGCCCTCGTCCAGCTTACGGAACACTACGAGAGCGTCCTCAATCATTGCCACCTCGATGGGGACACTACTGCGTTCAGCAGGATATTCCTGAGCGACGGGGCAAACCAGAACGCTCTCCTGGCCGCCTCTCCCCTCTCAGGGCTTCTTAAAAAGGGCGCACTGTCGGTCATCGGGCAGAAGCCACTTTTTAACGGACCGATTTCGCTTTTTTCCTATCATATCCGCTCCGGAAACGGTTCGCTGCGAAAGACAACCGGCGGCAGTCTTGATAATGAGGGGACCAGCGCGCTTATTAGCGGAGAGCACTACTCGCTCCTTTTAACCGCCGGGTTCATGGGGGAGCGTTCTTCCGACGCCTATGCGCAATCCACGGAGCTCTTCACCCGCTATGGGGCCCGTATCGGAGCAGAGGGTATGACGCTTCCGGACAATGTGCTGCGCACCTGGATCTTCCTGCGCGACGTGGATTGCGACTACGGCGACATGGTGCGCGCCCGTCGTGAGCTCTTCGACCGGCAGGGCTTGTCCGATAAAACCCGTTACCTCGCGAGCACCGGGATAGAAGGACGCATGACCGATTGCGGCAATCTTGTGTCGCTCGATGCGATTGCCATGGGCGGACTCTCCGGAAAGCAGATTATCCGGGTGGAAGCGCCGACGCATCTTTCACCGACAATAGCATATGGCGTCACCTTCGAGCGGGGCCTGGCCGTCCGGTTCGGCGATCGCTCGCACCTGTATATTTCCGGCACCGCCAGCATCAATAACAAGGGAGAAGTGCTGCATATCGGCAATGCCGAAAAACAGGCGCGCCGGACACTCGAAAATATCCGTGCACTCTGTGCAACGCAGAAAGCCGATCTTACGGACATGGCCTATTTTATCGCCTATGCCCGGAATTTCCACGATCGGGAGGCGATTGCCCGCGTCCTGAATGATGAGATCGACGCCGACGTGCCTCTCGTGTTCGTCGAAGCCCCGGTCTGCAGGCCTGCCTGGCTTGTTGAACTGGAGGGAATGGCGGTCCTTCCCTGTCAATCGGACTTTCCTCCCTTTTTATAGCCGGGTATGGTGCGCTTGCGAAACCCTGCACGCTCATTGCTTTCCGCACTCTCCTCTCCCACCCTGACCGTCGGGGTGCTCGCCCTGCTTATGATCCTGGTCGCCTATGGGACGCTCTTTCAGGTCGGTCACGGCCTTTTCGAAGCGCATCAGAGAATTTTCGACGCCTGGATCTTTTTTCCGGGGGGATGCCTCCCGTTTCCCGGCGTCCGGTCGACCGTCCTCATCCTCTGCGTCAACCTTGTCGCGGCCGGGCTCGCCCGATTTCGGCGTTCCGTTCGCAACATCGGCCTGCTCTGCACCCACCTCGGCATCGCGGTCATGCTTATCGGCGCGGCGGCGGGCGGCATGGTGCGCTCGGAATCGGTCCTCACCATCGGCAAGGGCGAGACCGCGTCGCTTGGCACCACCGATACCGGCTACGTCGCGCTCCCCTTCCGGTGCACCCTCCTCGATTTTTCCATCCGGTACCATCCCGGAACCACGGCTCCGGCCGATTATCTGAGCCGTCTGCATGTGGCAGGACCGGGAATCGATCGCGATGTCGTCGTCGGCATGAACCGCCCGTTCAGGTTTCGCGACTATACAGTGTATCAATCATCCTTCCGGGAAGACGAAGAAGATACGGTCAGCGAGCTCGCCGTGGTGAAAAATCCGCTCAGGAATCTTCCCCCCTTTGCCGCAATCATCATCGCCGCGGGTATTATCCTGCACTTCGGCATTAAACTGACCGCCGGATCGAGGGTGAACCATGCCTGAAAGGTCGCCGGGGGGAAGGTCGGCGGCTCTTGCCGGGACTCTCCTCCTCGCGGCAGCGATCGGCATCTTCGCGAACAACGGCGGAGCGAATGTCCCGGCTCGGGTTTTCAAAGAGGCTTCCCGCATGCTCATTATGGATCAGGGGCGGATAAAACCGCTGGCGGTGTATGCCCGGTTTACGCTGTACGAACTCTCCGGACGCTCCTCGATCGGAAAAAAAACGGCGATCGACTGGCTGTGCCGGCTGGCGCTGCGGCCGGAAGACGCCCTCGACGACCCGGTTTTTCTCATCGACGACCCGGCCGTTGCGGATGCCATAGGCATCGCTCCGGCAAAAAACCGTCGTTACTCGCTGCGGACCCTCTGGCCGGTACTGGACAAGATAGAGTTCGGGGCCATGAAAACGCGGGCCATGGACCCGGCGGACCGATCGGGCGTGGATATCGAACTGCTGCGCCTCTCCGTGAATGTCCGGAAACTGCTCGATCTCCCGGGAGCGCTATCGTTTAGCAATGCGATGCGGGACAGCACGCTCGACATCTTTCCCGTCATTCCGCTTGAGAAAGAGGGTTCGATCGTCTGGCAGGATCCTCCCGGCTGGTATGCGGCCGGAAACGGTCTCCGTGCGGCAGACAGTGTGGTCGTCGAGCTGTATCGTGCCCGGGCCGCGTACTCCCGGTCCGATTTTCTCGAATGCGCGACGGCCATCGGCTCTGCAAACAAATTGGTTCGGGAGCGACTGCGGCGTCACGGCATCACGGTACGACCGGAACTTGAGCTCTTCTACACGTCGCTCGACCCGTTTTTATGGGCGCGTCTCGCCTATGCGCTTGCACTTTTGCTGCTCATTGCCGGCGCGGCGTTTTCGCGCATGGGGATCGAACGCCCGGCCGGCTTTGCCATTGCGGGCGGATTTCTGCTGCATACCGCCGGCCTCATCGTTCGCATGGTCATTCTGCACCGGCCGCCGGTCGCCACCTTTTACGAGACCTTCGTGTTTGTCGCCTGGAGCGGCGTTCTTCTCGGAGCACTCGTCTGGGCATTCCAGAAAAGAACCCATGGACTTTTCATTGCCGCATTTCTCGGCCTTCTGTTTCTCTTCTTTTCGACCCGATTTTCCGCCGGCAGCGATACCATGGGGATGCTGGCTCCGGTTCTCAACAGCAACTTCTGGCTCACCCTGCACATCGTCACCATCGTCACCGGCTATGCCGGTTGCCTTGCGGCCGGCGTTCTCGGCCATCTCTCGCTCCTGCAGCGGGGTTTTCCGGGACGTTTCGACGGCGGGTCGGTGAACCGGGACGATCATAGCCTGCAGCGGGCCATGTGGGCGATGCTCGCGACCGGGCTGGCCTTCACCACCCTTGGCACCGTGCTCGGCGGCATCTGGGCCGAGCAGGCGTGGGGAAGGTTCTGGGGATGGGACCCCAAGGAGAACGGGGCGCTCGTCATCATACTCTGGTGCGCGATTCTTTTCCATGCGCGGACGGGAGGGTTTACGCGGCGATTCGACGGGGCATTCGGGATCGCATGCTGCGTACCGCTGGTCATGCTTGCCTGGGTCGGTGTCAACCTGCTCGGCATCGGCATGCACTCCTACGGATTTACCGCTGTCGGTGCGAGGATCCTCCTATGGACGCTCGGGGCGGATGGAGCGTTCATGGCTTTCCTGGCCACGAAGTTGTTATACCACGGGAGGAAAACCCGGGAGTAGCCGGGCATCGATGGTATCGGTTATCCGCTCCCCCTATTTCACGACGAATCGTTCATTCACCCGGCCCGATCTCCCCGCATTGACAGAGATGATATACGAGCCGGGTTTCAGGAGCAGACTTCCCCGTCCGGTTGCGTTAAATTCGACCGTGCCGACCGCTTTGCCCCGGCAATCGATGACCACTCCCCTTACGGACGCCGCAGGCAGGGCGAGCGAGCAGGAAACCCGGTTACCATGAACGGCGATGAGCAGGGGGGCTGCGCCCGGACGGGCGACCGGTACGCCCCGAACGGCGGTGGCGATCCCCCGGGAAATGGTGTGAGACCCCGGTTGCAGGGAATCGACGGCAATGAAATTACCCGAGCGAACGCCCACGACGTTCACATTGTCTACCAGCACGTTGTTGTCGCTCAGGCCATAGGTGGGTACATAGACCTCGGTAAGGACCGGCGAGGGGACGGTGATCTGCAGCACGATCGATTGTCCGCGAACCGACTGAAAGCTCTCGGTGATGGAGCCTTTCACGGTCGGCTGCACATAGGTCCCACTGGCCAGCATCCCGACCTGGGGTTTGATCATCACCTTGGCATACCCCGGCGAAAGGGGCATAATGCCGAAGAGCTTCCGCGGGATAACGTTGCCCGCGGCGGTTCCCCATGAGTGGTTCCAATCGAGGTTCGGCTTCTCGGACGGATCCCACGCCTCCATGGTCATGGTCGAGCCGATCTGGTAGATCTCGTGGCCCCAGCTGTTGCCCGTCGTCGCATCCATGAGCTTTACGGCAAAGCTGTCCTGCGAAGCGTCGAAGAGGCCGTCGAGCAGGAATTGCGCGCCGTACGGGCTGCACACCATGCCGCGCGTTTTAAGGTATTTGGTGATATTGCCGACCAGGCTGTCGGGTACTACCCCGAACGCCAATGGAAACAGGTTGCCGTGGAGGGTCACGTGCGTGGTGCCGAGGCCGTCGCGGTACACCCCCTGGCTTGCCACGTAGAGAGAATCGGTGATCATCTTCAGGACGGCCGCCGCATGCGTCGTATAGGTTGCGGAATCGGTCTTGTCGCCGCAAACGCCCGCGATATCGGCCATCGTCGTCAAACCCTTATAGCACCAGGAACTGGTGACGACATTTCCTTTTGTGAATACAAAGTTGTCGCGCATATTCGCGGGCCAGTCCAGGATTCCCGAATCATTACACAAAACCGTCGGACAGATGATGGTATCCAGGCTATCGATGCAGCTTTTGAGGGCGGCATAATTCGTCTGGAGCTGGGAGAGGTTGCCGGTCTTCATGTAGAGTTCCCAGCCGGTAAGAAGCGAAATGATTTTGTACTCCCAGGGCCAGGTATGGTGGGTCAGCAGATACTCCTGGCTGAAGAGGGCAATCGGGGGATTTGAATCCGACGCGAAGTGGGTCAGCATATTGATATAGGTATCGCCTTCGTAGGGCGTTTTTTCCCGGTTGCCGTCGATGTACACCCCCAGAAACGAGGTAGCCTTGACAGTATGTTTGCACACCGTCCATACCCGGTTCAGCACCGTGTCCGGCGAAGAGAATGACGATTCGTTATCGTTGAAGGGCACATGCTGCGCGGTGCGCCGCACCGTGGCGGTGTCGAGGCTCACCGCCGGCGACGGAAAACGCAGCCGGGCGGCCCTGAAGGTGCTGTCGCCGAACAGGGAAAAACTTTTGGTCCCCACGGTCATGGCCACCGAGGTGGTGCAGCAGTGCGGTCCGACGGCATTGGTGATGACATCCGTGTCCGAGGCCGCCTCGGAAATAATCACCTGGACGGTCTGCGACGAGGTGCTGGTAAGTGTAAACGACAGCGCCCCGAACCAGGCGATGCCGAAATCGATGAAGCTGTAACTGTAGCCCGACCGTACCGGCTGATAAATTTTGACCGGGGTGAGCGTGTCGAGGACCACCGGAACGTTTGCCGAAACCGGCGGGAGCACTGCGGTCAAGACCGAGCACGAAAGCAATGTTGCCCACATCGTTTTTTTTCTGAAAGTCATGGCGACCTGCCTCCAAGGTAATTATATGAGTAAATTCGCCCAATAAAATAATCATTCCGGCAGCATTGCTGGGGAATATTTAAGGTGGGGACACCGCTTCGCCATTTTGCCTTCTGGGCAAAAAGAGATGATCCTGCGCGGCCATCTGAGGAATAACGAAATATTTTTATTGTATGGTTACCACGAAAACAGCACCCCCCCGGCCGACGGTTGCCACGAGCGAAGCGATGCTTCGCGCCGTGGGGGGGCTCCTGCTGCTCATTACCGGTTATGTAGGCATGCCGCCGCCTGCCTCGGCGCAGCTCCCGCCGCCGGAAAACAGCGACCGGATTGCTGTTCTGGCGGCCGCCGCAATGGGCGACAAGTGGGGATACATCGATCGAAAGGGCGCTTTCGTGATTACGCCGCGCTTCGATCGTGTCTCCGATTTTGCCGACCTGCCGGAGATGCATAGTCCCGAATCGCCGGCATCGCAGTTGCGGCGATAGTGCCTATGCCGGTACGGTACTTCCTCGCGCCCGCTTTTTTCTTAAGGATCGTGCCTTGAACCAGATCGGCGGAAGGAACGACAACCCCGCCCCGCTTCCGCACCCGCATCCGCTCCCGGCGGTCGCCGTCGTGTCGGCGACCGCGGTCCCCTTGCCGTTCCCATCGATAACGCTGACCGTGTTCGAGCCGCTGTTGGTTACATAGATTTTATCGGTCGCGGAGTTCACCGCCAGGGCAACCGGATAGGCCCCCACACTCACCGTCGTTTCGGAATCGGTCGCTCCCGCAATGACCGTAACCGTGCCGTTAATCCGGTTATTGACGACATATACCCTGTCGGTTGCCGTATTCACCGCAATGGCGACCGGATTCGATCCCGCGCCAAGCGACGTCACCGCGCCGGTCACGCCATCGATTTCCGTAACGCTGCTGTCGCCTTGATTCGCCACGTACACCTTGCCGGTCACCGGATTTACCGCGACGGCGACCGGAGCGGAGCCGACGCTCACGGTCGTGGTCGAATAGGACGCTCCGTCGATGACCGTCACGCTGCTGCCGGCGACATTTGTCACGTAAATCTTGTCGGTTACCGGGTTTACCGCTATGGCCCAGGGCTGCGAACCCGCGTTCACGGTCGTTGTCGACAGGGTCGGCCCGTCAATGATCGTGACATTGTTGCTCCCTGAATTCGCCACAAAAATCTTGTTGGTCACCGGATTCACCGCTATGCCCCCGGGAGCCGTTCCGACGGGGACCGTCATGGTCGTATCGGATATTCCGGTGATCACCGTGACGCTGTTGCCGACGGAATTCGCAATAAAGATTTTATCGGTCGTGCGGTTCACCGCTATCCCCGCGGGTTGCAGGCCCGCATGCAGCACGCCCGTCGAATCGCTCCCGCCGACGGTGTCGGTTGCACCGGTCGAGTCGGTTTTGCCGTGAATGACCGTGACGGCGCCCCAGTAATTGGTCGCATAGATAAAATCGGAGGCCGGATTTATCGCCAGCGCAGTGGGGTTGATGCCCCCGGGCAGGGCGGTGATGGTATTTCTCGCTCCGTTGATTATCGAAATGGTGGAGTCGCTCTGGTTGGCCAGATATACCGTGTTGGTAACGGAATCGACGACAATCGCCCAGGGCTGCATTCCCGTCGGCAGCGTTGCGACGACCGCATCCGCCCCGACATCACTAACCGCGGCAAGTGCCAGTGCCAGTACAACAACCGCATTCTTCACATCGAACCTCATACTCTTTCCGGTGCGTGGGCCCTCCCCCGCTCTCCCTGTCCGGAAAATACAAGCTGAACCGGCCTGAAGTCCGGAACACTTCATTTTCCTCCGTCCCGCCCCCCCCTTTCAGGGTTGAATTTTTCTTGACCGCAAATTGTTGCGCATTTATATTCAACTGTTGCTTGAAAGCCATGTTTCGGGTGAAGCGAGCCGAGGTGGGCGAAGCACGAAACGGCCGGGGCGGCGGGGATTTTCCGCGGCAGCGCGCTTCAGGGGGCCAATTGTCCGCCACAGGCTCGGATGGAAATTCTTCAAATCCCGGGAACAATTCCGTTCCATGGCTGGTTTCAAGGAACGGGTAATGCCGCAACACTGTGAGCCTCGGAAAGGCATTTCTCGACGCGGCAATTACTTCATCGTTATTCCAGAGACAGCGCATATCGGCGATGTTTTTGTGATAAGAATATACCTATCACCGGGAGAATCAATAGATGCACCCGAACCGAAGCAAAAGAAATGATCGGGCGGTACTGGTAGCGATTGCCGTATTGATACTCTGCTCCATTTTCATTTTAGGAAACAAAAGTTTATCTTTTCCCCTTATAAAATCCCGCTTTACTGATTTTAATTTTTTAAAAATCGGAGTTCTGGTAAGCATTCTTATAATTTGCTCTTATTTCAGGACTATATTGGCTATGGTCCGATACCGTGACATATCCGCAACGGCCGATAAAACAGAGTTTTCGCAGCAAACTTCGTTATCGGGCAAGTGGCGGTATCGGGTACTCCTGATCTTCTTAGGAGCGATTATTTTATGTTCATTTACATTAATCATTTGGCACATTACAATCCAAACCGCGGGTTTTTTTAATAAAATATGGCCTGAAGGTAAGGGTCACGTGGCAACGGGAGCGGCTTTATGGTGGCTGTTGCCATTTGCGGCTGGTTTTTCAATTGTCATGTTATTCGAAATCAATGACGTCGATGGGCCAATTGGCAAAAAACTGCAAAGGCGCCGCTCTACAAGAAAAATATTCAGGGACTTGCAATCCAAGCCTGTTGCATTTTCCCCGGCAGAAGCACTATTGCTCCTGCACAGGTTGAGTGGCACTACCCCCGCTGAGAATAAATTTCGTGATGAATGCGATAAGAGAGGTTACACTAGTTTTGAAAGTATTGAAAAATTGGGAGGGAAAACAATTCTTGGCGCAACTTTTAAATATTCCGTGGCCGATTCAAAAAGCATGGATACATTTCTTAATAATAATGACAAGTCATTAGATCGATGCAATCCTGTTCTCCTGTTATTTAATTCGGGAGCCTGGCTTTTGCTGGCGGCTCCGAAGAAAGGGAAATGTCATTTATTCGGATGGGAAAACATCAATGCAGGGGGAGAAACCATTCCCAAGTACTCCCGGAAGCGTCTCAGGGGCGAAAATATATCTGCACAAATTATAACATGCCAAATCAGGGAACAGCCAGGAATTTATACGTGGATACTCGAACTGGACAAAATGCTGGGACTTTCCAAAGATTCCGCCAAAGAAGAAGTCCGGCTTAAACCCGGTCGTATCCTTCTTATTCGCGGGGAGCCCGGATCCGGCAAAACGACGCTGGCACTACAGATCCTTTCGGAAAACATCAAGGAAGGTAATAATGATTTCCTGTTTTTCTCTCTGGAAACGAATCCCTATGAAGTTATGAGCCGTTCCCAAAAAATGTTTCGCCAGTTTGCACAGGAAGCTCAATTCGGTAAGGGGCATTCTAAAAACGACCCGCGTATCCTTGGCGAATTAGATTTAGAAAGACTGATTCGGAATGTTCCCGAATTAAAGAGACAAACAAACGACAAAAATCCGGCTTCGGTCGGAAATATATTGGACAACACCGATAAAACTTTTAATGGGAAATTTATTGAAGGAATACACGGCTTGGTCACACAGCTGCTTTCATTGTTGCAATTCAACATGACAGCAGCGAATAGGGTTGATAAAATATTTTCCAAAATACTTAGTTTCTGTTCGGGATAGCCCTTTTACGGCACTTGCCGGACGTCTTGACA
>CAZYYB010000104.1:0-10634 GCA_964651515.1 uncultured Fibrobacteraceae bacterium | reverse complement strand
AAAACAATCTCATTGACAGGGCTGGCTCTCATAACTGCCTGTTGGGCAAAATGGGTAACCACCGCAAGGTGGTTCCTCCACCGGCATTTGATGGTAGAAGCTCGGTTCCCCTACCCGATCGGTATCTCTTAATTATTATTATCGTCCTGCAACGCCTTCATCTTATTCCTCATATTTGCCCGCTTCCCCGAATCGAGCTCCATCTTGCGGAGCCGGACGCTTTTCGGGGTGACCTCGACGAGCTCGTCTTCGGCGATGAACTCGATCGACTGGTCGAGGGAGAGGAGGCGCGGCGGCCGCATGACGACCGTGGCCTCGGAGGTGGAGCTGCGCATGTTGGTAAGTTTTTTCTCGCGGGCGATGTTGACCGCCATGTCCTCGGGCCGGTTGCGTTCGCCGACGATCATGCCGGCGTACACCTCGGCTCCGACCTCGATCATCAGTTCGCCCCGGTCGGCCATGCCCATGCAGGCGTAGTTGGTCACCTTGCCCGGCCGGTCGGCGATCATGGTGCCGTTTGTCCGCTGCGGGATGGGGCCGAACCACTTCTCGTAACCCTCGAAGAGCGTGTTCATGATGCCCGCGCCCTTGGTATCGGTGAGGAACTGGCTGCGAAAGCCGATGAGCCCGCGCGAAGGGATGACAAATTCCATGATCGCCCGGCCGTGGCCGTGGTTCTCCATGGTGGTCATGCGGCCCTTGCGCGTCGACAGCTTTTCCGTGACGATGCCTACCCGCTCCTCCGGAACGTCGAGGTACACCCGTTCGACCGGTTCCATGACCGCGCCGTTCTCCTCGTGGGTGATGACGCGCGGCTTGGAGACCATGAACTCGTACCCTTCGCGCCGCATGGTTTCGATGAGCACGGCCATCTGCAGTTCGCCGCGGCCGCACACCTCGAAGGCATCGGTCCGGCCGATGTTCTTGAGCTTCATCGACACGTTGCCCAGGACCTCGCGGTTGAGCCGGTCGCGCAGGTGGCGCGAGGTCAGGAAGGTTCCCTCCCGCCCGGCGAGGGGGCCGTTGTTGACGTAGAATACCATGGAAACGGTCGGTTCGTCGATCCGGATCCGCGGAAGCGGCTGGGGATCGAGGTCCGACGATATGGTATCGCCGATCTGGACATTTTCAACGCCCGCGACGGCGATGATGTCGCCAGCAACCAGCTGGGTCACCTGGGTCTTCTGGAGGCCGTGAAAGGAGTAAAGGACGGACAGTTTGACTCCGTGGACGGTCGTCTCTTTTCCGCAGAGGCTGTAGGTCTTGCCCAGTTCGAGCATGCCGCTCGAAAGCCTTCCGATCGCGATCTGGCCGACATAGGGGTCGTAGCCGAGGTTGGTGACCAGGAATTGCGGCACGAAGTCGTCGTTCGCCTCGGGGCCCGGTATCCGGGCGAGGATCGCCTCGAACAGGGGGGCGAGGGTGGTCGAAGAGTCGCCCATGGCGGCATGCGCCACGGCGGTCTTGGCATTGGTATAGAGAATCGGGAAACCGATCTGCTCTTCGGTGGCATCCAGGTCGATGAACAGGTCGTACACCTCATTGACCACCGCCTCGATCCGCGCGTCGGGGCGGTCGATTTTATTGATCACGAGGATGATGGGAAGCTTCTTTTCGAGGGCCTTGCGCAGGACGAACCGGGTCTGGGGCAGCGGCCCTTCACTGGCATCGACCAGCAGCAGCGCGCCGTCGACCAGGTTGAGGCTCCGCTCCACCTCGCCGCCGAAATCGGCGTGTCCGGGGGTATCGACGATGTTGATCTTGACGCCGTTGAACTGGACCGAGGTATTTTTCGCCTGGATGGTGATGCCGCGCTCTTTTTCGAGATCCATGGAATCCATGATCCGTTCGGCAACTTCCTGATTTTCCCTGAAGGTGCCGCTCTGGCGCAGCATGCCGTCGAGGAGGGTCGTTTTTCCATGGTCTACGTGGGCGATAATGGCGAGGTTCCGGAATTCTGATTTTCTCATTGTGGGGGTACTTATTTTCCTTTTCCCGTTGATTCGAACCGTTCTTATATAATAGAGAAGGCTGAAATATACCTTTTGCCGGGGGATTAAATTAAAAAAGGCATTACTCGGGTGGGGAAACCACCTCGCGGTGGTTCCCCCACCAGCTTTTAGTGGTAGAAGCAAGGTTCCCCACCGGAACCACTGAAACGAAAAGGGCTTAACAATGTTAGAAGAACCGCTCTCACTCTCCCATAAATCCCTGCTCAGGGAACCGCTCCGCGCCTCCGGCGCCCCGCTCTCGGAGTACAGCTTCGCGAACCTCTACCTCTTCCGCGAAAAGCACGCGTATTCGGTGCTCTTCGAAGAGGTGCCGTTCATCAGGGGAAAATCCTATTCCGGAGCCGAATACGCCATGCCGACCGGGGATGTGCGAAAGATCGACCGGGCGCTGCTCGATCGGATGATCGACCGCTGCGGCTGCCTGTTTCCGATCCCTGAAGAGTGGCTCGCCGCCTTTCCCGAACCGGCCTATGCGATCTCCCACGACGACACCGAGAGCGACTACCTTTACCTCATCGAAAAACTCGCAACCTATTCCGGCAGGGGACTGCACGGCAAGAAGAATCTCCTCCATCAGTTCATGGATGGCTACTCCTCCGAGGCGCTTCCCCTGACCGGCGATCGTCTCGCCGATGCGCGGAGGGTGCTCGAAATCTGGAACGAAACATCCGATCTCCCGCCCGAGGCCACGGATTACGCCGCATGCGGCGAAGCGATCGACCGGTACGATGAGCTCGTGCTCTGCGGGGGGATCTACTACGCCGACGGCGACCCGGCGGGCTTCATCATGGGCGAGGAGCTCGACCCGGCTGCCTTCGTCATCCACTTTGCGAAAGCCGACCGCAGATTCAAGGGGATCTATCAATATATGTATCACCAGTTTGCCGGCATCATGCCGTCGAAGTATGCGGTCTTTAATTTTGAACAGGATCTGGGGCTCGACTCCCTGCGGCAGACCAAGGCGTCGTACCACCCCGACAGGATGGCGGTGAAATACCGGATTACCCGGCCGGCGCGGTGACCGGGGCTTGGCCGTGGAAATAGTTTTGCGTGAGATTTACCTTGATGCCGCACCGGAAAATTCTTATTTTATGGGTGATGCCCGCCCGGGGGCTTAATAATCAGGGACAGTTCAACACCATTTTCGGAAGGATCTGTAAATGATTGGTAAGAAAGTATCGGTTGCATCACTTCTTTTCGGTGCCTGCCTGCTGGTCACGCTGTCGTCATCGGGGGCCGACGCGGCGGTAACGGTGCTCCCCCCGCAGGACTCGGTGCTGTATAAGATGCACTATGTCGACAGCCACTTTATCAAGCGATGGCCGACCTCGGGGTGTAACACCTGCCTCAGCGGGAGTCATGCCGGCAACATCTGGACGCGGGGAGTCTACTTCGAAGGGCACATGGCGCTCTACCAGATGGCGCCTGACTCGACCCTCTACGCCTATGCGACCACCTGGGGAACTTTTTTCAACTGGGCCTTCAACGGCGGCAACGGCGGAGCAAACGCGAACGGCGAATGCGCCGGCCAGGCCTATGCCGAGCTCTACCAGGCCGATACCACCCAGAAGATACGGATGCTGAACGATACATCTTTTGTCAACGCAATGAAGCGAGGCACCGCAGTCAACTACTGGACCTGGATCGATGCCATCCATATGGCCATGACGACGTTTGCAGAAGTGGGAGCCATCCGGAACGATACGGCCGCCTTTACCACCATGCACAAATTTTTCGAGTACCCGAAGGATTCGATACACAAGACGGGTCTATGGGATACCGTGACCCACCTCTGGTTCAGGGACTCCACGTTTCTCTCCCCCGCCTACGGCGGGACGTATCTGGGACCGGACAAGCTCCCCTGTTTCTGGTCGCGGGGGAACGGCTGGGTCATCAGTGCGCTCTGCCGGACCCTCAATTACCTTCCTGTAACCGATGTGCATCGCGCGGAATATGTTCAGGTCTTCCAGCAGATGTGTGCCGCCCTGCTGCCGATCCAGCGCACCGACGGGTTCTGGAACATGGACCTCGGCGATCCGAATAACTGCGGCGGTCCGGAGGAGACGGGCACGGGGTGTTTCACCTATGCGATGGCATGGGGAATCAATCACGGCTTCCTCGACACCGCGACCTACCTGCCGGCAGTGGTAAACGGGTGGCATGCGCTTGACAGCTGCATCCACCCCATGACCGATACCGTCGTTCTCGGCTGGGTACAGGGCAGCGGAAGCGCGCCCTCCCAGACGCCCCCGGTGACCTACGCCGCGCAACCGAACTTCGACGACTATGGCGTCGGCATTTTCCTGCTCGCGGGCAGCGAGGTGTACAAGCTCGCGCCGAAAGCCGTCACCGCGACGGTGGGCAGGACGGCGCAGGAAGCAGGACAGCCGAAGGCGTACCTGCAGAACAATGTCGTGCAGATCGCAAAAAACTGGCGGAATAATGTGGGAATATCGCTTCTTGATATCAATGGACGGACGGTCTTCTTCCAGCAGGATGCAGGGACGGCCGGGATTCGGCTGCCGGCCGGGCTTCGTGCGGGAGTCTATCTGCTGCGGGTCAAAAGCGCGGGGATAACACTGCTCGACCAGAAGGTCGTTATCGCCCATTAAACAGGAGTGCGGGCTCTAGGCCGCTTGTCGGTTACGATCGAAAAAGCGGCCGGAGCTCCATAACCGGATAGCGATGTATTCGAGCGTTTCGGTGTCGAGGATGATCCCCTGCATCCTGCCGAGCGAGCATGAGCCCGAATTGAAGTACCGCTTGCGGCCATTGAGCGTCTCTGCCTGGCGGGCCTCGATTTTATGGGTATGGCCGAGCACCACGACATCGTTTGTCCGCAGCAGTTTCGTCGCATACCGGAAATGGTGCTTCGAGTTACGGGTTCTGCGGTCCTTGCGTTCCTCCATTCGATGGACATAACCCACGTACCATGCGCATGGCCGCGAAAACCGTGACGCGCCCCGCAAAAGGTGAAAGAAAACATGCCCCAGCCCCCGCCCGAGCGTGGTCCCGTTGAGCACATCGGCTCGATGCCCGTGTTCTATATGGATTTTTTCACCCCTGCTGTTTACAATGGTGCAGAACTCGCGCCCCTGCCGGAAGGCCCGGTCGTGATTCCCTTTAATAAATACCGCATCGATATCGGCAAGATAGTCGACTATTTTACGGTTGTGGTTCGCAATATTCCGGTACTTTGATTTATAAAGATCGAATACGTCGCCATTGAGGATAACCCGGTCGACGCCGTGCTCCTCCCTGATCGCCTCCATTGTTTCAATGAAGGCATCCTGGCGCCATCCGAAGGTACAGAGCGAACGTCCGTCGCCCAGGTGAAGATCGGAGATGATAAATAACCTCACTGCCCTGTTCCTTTATGCCGTTTCAAGAAAAACCGTCATCCTCTATTGCTAGAAATACTAAAAATTGCGATTTCAGGGGGATACTTATTGCTATTTCCCGGCATCACCGGTTCAAGCCGCTGTTAATAAATGAGATAGGATTATCCGGTTTCATGGTGCGTCCGCTTCTCTGCATTTATCGCATTAGACTCCCGGCGCGGCGCCGATGCATCAATCGGGCAGGAAACGGATTCCCGGCCGGGAGACCGCACCCCTGTCCTTAACCAACCGTGTCCGAAAGTTCACGGTTGGAATCTGCATAATTTATTTTACGCTATATACAATTTCGAGCATTTAAGGAGGAGCCTGATCGCATGGATGTCGCCGCACGATTACTGCTGTCGTTTCTTTTCCTCGGACTGTCCGCCAATGCCGCGGAGATAAACCTGCCGGTTAGCTATTCGACCCTCGATAACGGACTCCGCCTCATCATGGTTCCCGATACCAATGTGGCCGTTGTTTCGTGCCGGGTCTATTACTTTGTCGGGTCGATGTACGAGTCCTCGGGGTACACCGGGCTTTCCCACATGTTCGAGCATATGATGTTCAAAGGCACCAGGCACCTGGGTACCACCGATTACGAAAAAGAGATTCCCTATATGGATGCCATCGATTCGCTCGACCGGCTGGCCTATAACCGCGAGCAGGCCGTGGGTCATCCCGATTCCGTATCGCAGCTCTATCGGCGCCAGATCACCGAAACCCTTGATAAGCAGAGAAAATACATCAAGAAAGACGAAATCTGGGAGCTCTACCAGAATAACGGCGGAACCGGGCTCAATGCCTGGACCGCCGACAATATGACCGCCTATATCGTCACCCTCCCCCGCAACAAGGTCGAGCTGTTCGACTGGATCGAATCCGACCGCATGAAAGACCCCGTCCTGCGGGAATTTACGAGTGAACGTGACGTCGTCATGGAGGAGCGACGGATGCGCATAGACAACAGACCCGACGGCAGGTACTGGGAACGGCTCAATGCGCTCTTCGATATTGCGAGTCCGTACCGGATCCCCACCATCGGCTGGCCGTCGGATATCCGCGGCTATACCCGCGCCAAACTGGAGCAGCACATCCATAAGTTTTACACGCCGGATAATGCGGTGATCATCCTCGTCGGCAACATCGATACGGTCAAGGCGAAAAAGGATGTGGCGCGCTACTTCGGATCGATCCCGCGCGCGCCGCAGCCCAAGGAGGAGCCCATCACCCGGGAACCGGCTCCCATCGGCGAAACACGCTATACCGTGTATGATCAGGCCGCGCCGCACCTCGACATGCTGTTCCATACTCCCGGTTTTCCGAATCCCGACCTTTACCGGCTCGATGTCATCGAAGGCATCCTGTCGGGGCGCAGCGGAAGGCTCTACCGGCGCCTGGTCGACATCGAGGGGCTCTGCACCTCGGTGGACGTTTCGAATGACCTGCGCCTCTTTGACGGCTGCTTCCAGATTTCCGCCGACCTGAAAACCGGCACCGATCCGGCCAGGGTCGAAAAAATCATCCGCGAAGAACTCGCACGGATCGACGCGGTTCCGCCGACCGATGCGGAGATGCGTCGCGTGAGTAACGAAATCAGGATGTCGTTCGTTTCGGATCTGAAGTCCCTCGAAGGATTATCGGACCGCCTCGCTTTTTTTGAACGGCTGGGGAACTGGAAGGATATGCTGACCTACCCCGACAGTATTGCAGAGGTAAAACCGGGAGAAATTCCCGCCGTGGCAAAAAAATATCTCGATCCGGCATTCATGACCATCGGCCTTCTCCTGCCGCCGCCGGGCGCGATGCCTCCCCCTCCCGGCGGTTTTACCCCTTCGACCGAGCAGCTGCACTAGGAAAACAACCATGCGCCTTATTGCATTTTCAATCATCGTTTTGCTGTCGTCGGCTTTAGCCGTCTATTGCTCGCCCGCCGATGAAAACGGGCTCCCGTCGCACCCGTCGGAAATCGTCTACGGCCCGCTCAACTGGACCGTGCCGCTCGGCGGTCCCTATCGGGAAACGCTCTCGAACGGACTCAGGGCGTATATCGCAACGGATTCGCAGCTTCCGCTCATCCAGGTAGTCGCTTACTTTCGCTGGGGAGCGCTCAAGGACCCCTCCGGCAGGGAAGGCGCGTGTTCGCTTCTGGGCAAACTGATGAAAAATGGCGGCACCAAAGCCTATCCGCCCGATTCCATCGACGCCGTTGTCGATCGTTATGCGCTGCGTATCAACGTCTCCTCCGGCGAGGATATGGTCGAATTCAGCGCCTCATTCCTCTCCGATTACGCCGACACCGCCTTTACCGTAATCAAGCAGATACTCTTCGACCCCATATTTGATAAGAAGGAACTTGAACGGGAGAAGAAGATCGTCATCGAGGATCTCAGCCACCGGTTCGACAATCCAGGGCCCACGCTCGATGCGGCCTATCAGAAAGCCATGTATGCCGCTACCCCCGCATCACGGCTTCCGACCGAGCAATCCATCCGGCGGATCGATCGGAATCTCCTGGTCGATCTCCATCGGCGGGCCATCTCCACCGGTAATTGCATTTTCTCCGTCGCCGGGAAGTTCGACCGCCCCGCAATGATCGAGCGCCTGGAAAAGCTGTTCCCGCCGGCCGGCCCGGTCGGCGATACCGCCTTCCCGAAAATCCTCGCCGGCCCCTCCGAAAAATGTCTGGTCATACACAAACCGATCACCCAGGCCTATGTCCGGTTCGGCGTCCCGCTCTTCAAGCGGCCCGATTCGGACTACTATGCGGCTTCCATCGCCAATTTCATCCTGGGCGGCGGCGGGTTTACCTCGCGCCTCGGCATGCGGGTGCGTTCCAATGCCGGATTGACCTACTCTATCCATGCGAACGCCGAATCGAACTACACCTATCCGGGAACCTGGTACATCGACTTTTTTACCAAGAGTGAAACCTTCGGCCAGGCCACGGCGCTGTCGCTCGAAGTGATCCGCGAACTCCGCGCCAACGGCATTACCGATGCGGAGCTGGAGCACGCAAAGGAGACTCTTGTCGGGGGGCTGCCGTCGACCTTCCGTTCGCCGTTCGATATCGTGGCCACCTACGGATGGAACGAGTATTACGGACGGTCGCCGCTTCACTTTCAAAAGTATGCCGGTGACCTGCAGGCCATCACGAAAGACGACGTGACCCGTGTGGTGGGGAAATACATGAATCCGGCGGCGTTCACCTTCACCGTCGTCGGCGATACCGCCGCGCTGCGGGCCCATGGTACCGTCGAGGGGTTCGAGTTCGAAAAATTATCGCCCCGCAAGGTTATCGCGCCCGAATCCATCCCTCTCCTTCCTTAACAGATCGGGCACTCGCGGAAGGCGCGCTCGTCATGAAAATCGGCATCATCGTCCATTCGCAATCCGGCCATACCGCCGCATTTGCAAAAGCTATTGCCGCAAAATTAAGCGAGCGGGGCCACGAGGTGGATACGGTCCTTCTCATGACCAGCGGCCTCTCCCGGCCGGGTTCCCGCCGCTTCAAGATCAGCAATGCCCCCGACGACGGAGAGCTCGCGCAGTTCGATGCGGTTCTTGTCGGCGGCCCGGTATGGGCGTTCAAGGCCTCCCCGGTCGTCATGCGGTACCTTTCAAGCATCGGTCCGGGCATCCTGAAACATAAGAAAACGCTCGGATTTGTCACCATGGGGCTCCCCTGGAAGGCCCTGGGAGCTACCCGCGCCCTGTACGCAATCACCAGAAAACTCGAAGCATGCGACGCCGAGGTGTTGCGGGGTGAGATGGTGCGCTACCTGTTCGGCTTTAACCGGAAGCGACTTGACGCGGCCGTCGAAAGGATCGCGGCCCGGCTGAGCGACATCGTACGGGATTAGTGCCGGATCCCCGGATTTCCTCAGCGACCCCTCCCCGCCTGAGTTATTTTTGGAGAGCGGCAAACCCCGGCTCTGGGAGGGATTTTTCAGCGTGAAGGCAACAGTCGACCAATCCAAATGCGATCGGTGCGGGACCTGCATCAGCGTCTGTGCGGCGAACGCGATACTCCTGCTGTGCGATAGCTTGAACATCGATGAAGCGTTGTGTATCGGCTGCTCCGCCTGCGTGAATATCTGCCCCTTCGCCGCACTCCGCCTGGACCGACCCCTGAGCTCCCCGGCAATCACCGCACCATAGTGAAACCGCCATGCAGCGATAATGCCTCACAGAGTAAAAGACATGATAAAAGCCCATTATGACATAGCGGTTCTCGGCGCCGGTCCGGCCGGATCGTCCGCGGCGTTGCAGGCGGCGAAGCTCGGTCGCTCGGTCTGCCTGGTCGACCGTAACGCAAAGGTCGGCGTGCCGGTTCGTTGCGGCGAGGGAATCGGGTACCACAGCTTCGTCCGGCATGCGGGCAACCGGCTCGAATGGACCCTGAATAGAATCCGGCAATCGGTGATGGTCTCGCCGTCGGGAATAAAGGTTACCATCGGGAATATTGACGAAAGTTACATCCTCGACCGGGCGCTCATGGACGGCGCGCTCGCCGACGAGGCAGCGCAGGCGGGAGCCGATCTCCTCCTGTCGACGCCGGTCACCGAGGTGCGCCGCACCGCCGACCATACGTACGAATGCCGATCGCCGGACCGTACCTTCAACGCCTCCTGCGTGATTATCGCCGACGGCGTGGAGTCCCGCCTCGCCCGGTCGCTCGGATGGAACACCGCGCTTGCGCCCGGCGATGTGGAAAGCTGCGCCTTCTGCAGGGTGAGCTCGCCACTTATCGACCGGGACACCTGCATTTTCTTCACCGGCACCGCCGTCGCGCCGGGCGGCTATGCCTGGATCTTTCCGCGCGGCAAGGGAGACGCCAACGTCGGTCTCGGCATCATCGGAACGCGAAGCGGTCCCGGCAGGGCAAAGGAGTGCCTCGAACGATTCATCGACCGGGAACTTCCCGGCGCGCACCTCCGCGACCTGCATTGCGGAGGAGTACCGGTTGGTAAATGGGTGCGGCCGCTGGTCCGCGACGGCGCCATGCTCGCGGGCGATGCGGCGAGGCAGGTAAACAGCATTTCCGGCGCCGGGATCCATTACTCGCTTTTCGCGGGCACGCTTGCCGGGACCGTTGCGGCGGAAAGTTTCGCCCCGGACGGTTCGATCGACTACCGTTCGCTTGCCCGCTACGAAACCGAATGGAAAAAGACCTACGGGAAACAGCAGGATCGTTCCTATTCGCTCAAAGAATTCGTCATGAAGACCGATGATGCCTTCC